>NZ_QVLV01000006.1:0-322679 GCF_003435485.1 Eisenbergiella massiliensis | reverse complement strand
AGGTTCTTTTTTATTCAATTGGCGTTATTTCTGAATTACAGGAATGCTCCTTACTCTGCCTGTAAAAAACTTTGTTCTTTTACAAATTTCCTCTATTTTGACTTTTTCCTGTTTACTGTACAGGAAAACAATTTCCGGTCTAAGTATACCTGTAAAGCCCAAAATAATCTATGTAATATTTGTCCTGGATAAGTCAAAAACATTGCATTTTTTGTTTTATTTTTTTCTTCAACAATACCGTCCCCTGCTCATGACTTTCAATTTCCAAAAAGTCCCCCGAATTCTATCAGTAGTAGAAAAAAGGCTGTAAACTCAAAAAAGCAGTTATTGTAACAGCCCATACGCACAGGCTATAATCACTATATAAGAAACGGAGGAATGCGCAATGCTGGACAGTATTAAAATCGGACATTTTATCTCAGAAAAGAGAAAAGAATTGAAAATGACGCAGCAACAGCTGGCGGATAAACTGAAGGTCTCCTTTCAGGCAGTTTCCAAATGGGAAAACGGAAGCGCTTACCCCAATCTGGAGGTTCTTTATGAGCTGGCCGTGGCGCTGGGTGTTAAGGTAGATGATATTCTCACCGGCTGTGAAAAAAACGGGGAAGGTCTTTCCTACAGCAAGGCTGGCATTGACATCACTTACACGGACACAATCAAACAGGAAATGGCAAAGCATCTGGAAACAAAGGACAGGCGCGTACTTAATGGCCTCGGTCCCTTCGCCTCTCTGTACGACCTGCATTTTCCTGAAATCAAAGAACCGGTGCTCGTGCTGAAATCCGAGGAGCCGGGTTCTAAACAGAAGCTGGCAATGGAATACGGTTTTACGGAATCAATCTGCCACGACATGATCAATCATCTGGTGAACGATATTGTGGTCATGGGTGCCAGGCCTCTGGCCGTTCTGGACACCATCGTCTGCGGAAATGCAGAAAAGGATACCATCAAAACACTGGTAAAAGGAATTTCCCAGGCCTGCAGGGACAACGAATGCTCTCTTGTGGGAGGTGAGACCTCCATACAGCCTCTGGTCATCGATGCAGGTGTCTACGTACTGACCTCCAGCATTGCCGGGATCGTAGAAAAAAGCCACATCATCGACGGTTCCGCCATTAATGAAGGGGATACCGTGCTTGCTGTAGCTTCCAATGGTCTGCATACCAACGGCTATTCTCTTGTCAGGCTCCTTATGGAAAAAATGCCTCAGATAAAACTGGATCGGATAGACGGCCTGACATTTATCGAACAGATTATGAAGCCCCATACGCCCTATTACAAAGCGGTTAAGGAACTGTTCGGCCAGGAATATCTCCACGGCATGGCTCATATCACAGGGGGCGGGATAGAAGGCAATCTCTGCCGCATTATCCCTGATGGCCTTACAGCGGAAATCAGCCTGCCGCAAATCAGGCCGCTTCCTGTATTCAAATATATTAAGCTGCAGGGGAACGTGGAGGATGAAGAAATGCTGCGGACCTTCAACTGTGGCGTCGGCTTTGTCCTGGTGGTTTCCCGGGAAGGAAAAGAGGATGCAGTACGCCGCATCTCCCAGCATTACCCCTGCTATGAAATCGGAAGGATAACAAAAGGGGACAGGAAAATTGCAATGAAAGGAAGACTTAGCTGGCTTTAATCAGTTAAAAAAGCATAACGCCTCTTTCCCCTGAAAAAGAGGAAGAAACCGGTACAGACTGCTGTGCCCATTTTCTTCCTCCTTATCAAGACGTCCTCTTTATTTTCCAATAACATGCAGGAAGGTTCCCCGCAGCTCTGTTCTCCGAATAAGCAGGCAGCGCTATACATTCTGGCTGATACGTATACTTAGCTCCGTAAAATAGTATTCCTTCGTCGGTTCCATGCCAAGCGCCAGGTAATTGAAGAGAAGCTCCAACGGAAGCGCTCCCTGTTTTTCCGGTTCCTGGCATATGGTGGCGGCAATTACACCGTCCTTTACCATCTGACGCTGCTTTTCCACCAGATCGTTGGAGATGATCTTAATGTCCCTGCCGGTGCTGGCTTTGCGTATTGCCTGACAGATGCTGTAATCTCCGGGATTTACCAGATACAGAATATTGATTTCCGGATGGCGTTCCACCATTCCCTGCACTGCTACAAAAAAATCAAACTGATCCTTCTCCCTTGTCATCACCTGCTGGGAAACCACGGACATTTCCGGGTACCTTTCACTGATTTCCATATGGAAGCCTTCCATACGCGCCTTAAAGCTGCTTATGGTACCGTCATCCACAGAAACCACACCTACCCGGGCTTTACCGTCGGTCATCAGGGCCGCTACCCCTGCTGCCAGCCGGCCCGACTTCTCGTAGTCACAGCCGACATAGGCCATCCTGTCCGCTCCCGGTTCGTCCATATTATAAAAAATTACAGGTACCGGCTCTCTCCCACATGACTTCATAGCCCTGGTAAAATACTCGGACAGAACGCCGTTTATCACCCAGCCGTCCATTGCATTCTCACTGACAATACGCTCCAGGCACTCTTCACCCATCAACTCCTCTATCCTGGTAATAAAAAAAAGTACCTCAACGCCGTACTGCTTCAGTTCCTCCGCCTGCTTTTCCGCGCCTTTGAGCACATCTGTAAAAAAAGGCGCAAATTCATCGTCCACACAGATAAAACCCAGCTTCAGATGCTTCTTCCTCGCCGCCAGGCCTTTTCCCGCCACATTCGGCTTATATCCCAGCTCCTGGGCTATCCGGCGCACCCTTTCCTCTTTTTCCGGATTCACCTTTCCCCGGTTATTCAGCACACGGTCCACCGTTCCTCTTGAAACACCGGCCCTGTCCGCAATTTCTTTTATTGTTACCATACCTGTCACCTTTTCCTGTTTTCATCTGGTAAATGGTCTGCATTGTTATTTTTCCGCATATGCCGGACTTTAACGTAAATTGTAGCATCCCGGCAGGCCGGTGTCAAATTCTGTGCCGAACGAAAAATCAAGCAAAACAGCTTCCGGAAAAGGCTTCAGCCATTCCCTTCCTGTCTGCATCTTCGATACTCCAAAAACTCCATTTCAAAGATTCCCATGCCGCCGGTCATGCTCTTTAGTTCCACCTGGAATTCCTTTGCCGTATCAAAGGGCACCTGGCCTGAAATCTCCAGTTCATCGCCGTTGTAGCCCACATCGTCAATAGAAGCCTGCATATTGGCAAGCCTGCCCATCAGTCTCTTTTCACAGCCTGACGGTGCAAACAGCCGATAGCTCATAACCGGCTCCAGCTTAATCACTCCGGCCTGCCGCAGCGCTTTTCTGACCACCAGGGGCGCAAGTCTGCGGTAATCCGCAGGTGTACTCGTCACACTGTCGTAGTCTGCGTCCACGAATACAATCCGGGTATCCGCCACGGCATATTCAAGCCCTTCCTCCAGTGCCTTCCATACCCCCTCTCTTACCGCATTCTGAAATGATTTCTCTATAAAGCCAAAGGAAACCTGCGTCTCATACCGGTTGCCTTCCCCAGCCTCCAGCGGTTCCATCCGTATTCCGATTCCCGCTCTGTGCAGGTTCCTTTTTTCTCCCATTCGTATTTCCGCACAGGCAGCTGAGACAGGCTTTTCCCTGCATATCGTCTTCATCCCGGAAAATTCCGCTTTCACACCAAACCTTTCCGCCAGCGTATCCCGGAGGATTTCTATCTGCAGCTTTCCGAACAAATCCATCAGTATTTCCCCTGTCTGCTCCGATACCCTTACCTTAAGCAACGGATCCTCCTCCGTCAGCACATTCAGCGCATCCAGAAGCCGGTATCTGTCCCCAGCCTCCGCCGGCGCCACATTTACGCACAGCATCGGCTCCATCAGGCGCCCCATATTTTTACCGCCGCAGGCTTCACCGATAAATCCGCCGCAGGACAGAGCCGGGATATCCGTCAGGATTCCGATGTCATTTACCCCTACCTTTACGGCAGGTATCTGCCTGCCCCGGCTTACAGTCATCAGATTGTTAATCGTGATCTCCTGATCCGTCCCGGCAGCGGACACCCTGTCCTTTTGCGAAATCGTTCCGGAAAATACCCGAAAAAAAACCTTCTTATGTCCGCACTCATCATGCTCCACCTTATAAATATAGGCGGAAAGACGGCTGTTTTCCGGTTTTCTTACAGGAAGCCAGCGGACTATCCCCCGCATCAGCTGTTCAATTCCCAGATCCTTCAGGGCAGAACCTGCATAGACCGGATACTGCCGCCCTTTTCCCACGCGGAACCTTAAACATGCCTCCAGCTCTTCCGCCTCCACCTTCCCACCATCCAGGTACTTTTCCAGAAGCTTTTCGGAACACATGATAATCTGCTCCGTGTAAACGGTGTCCGCCCAGTCATATTCCCTTATTGTATAATCCTGCTGCGGCATCCGCTTAACCTCCTGCATCTGTATAATCCTCGTTGACAGCTGGGTTCGGATCTGCGCCAGAACCGCCTCATAGTCCGCGCCCACCCTGTCTGTTTTGTTAATGAAAAGGATGACCGGCATCTTCATTTTCTTCATCTGGTGAAAGAGGATTCTTGTCTGGGGCTGCACGCCCTCTCTTGCCGATATGACCAGCACCACGCCGTCCAGCGCCCGGAGGGAGCGCTCCACCTCCCCGATAAAATCCACATGACCCGGTGTATCAATCAGATTGATTTTCACATCGCCTATGGGAAAAGAGACGGTGGAAGCCTTGATTGTCATTCCCCTCTTCTGCTCCAGCTCCAGGGAATCCGTGATTGTGGTTCCCCTGTCCACGCTTCCCCTGCTCTTAATAATTCCGCTGTGGTAAAGGAGACTCTCCGTCAGTGTGGTTTTTCCTGCGTCCACATGGGCGAGTATGCCCAGGTTCAATATTCTGTTTTCCATTTTCCATACGCTTTCCAGCCAGTTTTACATTCCTTATATGGGGACGGAATGCCTGCCTGCGGTAAAAAAGCGTACAAAAAAACCACAGTCTGTAACTGTGGTTAAAATAATCCTGTTAAAAAGACGCTTCTTATCTCAACACATGGCAGGCTGACTTATTATTTATGAAATTCCCATGGAAAAAAGTTTTTCTCATATTTAATCAACCTCCTGCCGTTTATTTTATTCAGTATAGCAAGCCGGACAGGACTTGTCAATGCTGAATTGTTTTCATTACTGAATTCGTTTTCATCTTTCCTTCAGAATTTGTTTTCATCTTTCCTTATATGGCCTTACCAGCAGATAGAGGAAGCCTGCAAGAAGAAGTACCGCCACTACAGTACCGATGCCAAAGGCGCCTGCCGTAAAGAGAATACCGAGCTGGTATACACAGAGGGAAACCACATATGCCAGACCCGTCTGGTAGCCGATTGCGAACCAGAACCATTTTGCATTGTTCATTTCTCTCTTGATAGCGCCCATTGCCGCAAAGCAGGGCGCGCACAGAAGGTTGAATACCAGGAAAGAGTATGCCGCTAATGCGGTCATGCTGCCTGCCAGTGTTCCCCAGATTTCGGTGCCGTCTTCGGCAACCTCGGCAAAACCGTAAAGAATACCAAATGTACCCACCACGTTTTCCTTGGCTACCAGCCCGGTAATAGCCGCCACTGTGGACTTCCAGTCTCCCCAGCCAAGCGGAATGAAAATCCAGGAAACGGCGCCGCCGATTTTAGCCAGGATGCTGTGGTTAATTTCCATAGCTTCAAGCATCCTGAACTGTCCGTCCACCCATCCGAAGTAAGTGGTAAACCATATTACGATAGTGGAAAGCAGGATAACGGTACCGGCTTTTTTGATGAAGGACCAGCCGCGCTCCCACATGCTGCGGAGCACATTTCCCACGGTAGGCCAGTGATATGCAGGAAGCTCCATAACGAAGGGCGCAGGATCCCCTGTGAACAATTTTGTCTTTTTTAAAATAATGCCGGAGCAGATGATTGCCCCGATTCCCACAAAGTAGGCGCTGGGTGCAACCCACCAGGCCCCGCCGAACAACGCGCCTGCAATCAGGGCGATAATGGGAAGCTTCGCTCCGCAGGGAACAAAGGTGGTCGTCATAATGGTCATTTTACGGTCACGGTCGTTTTCAATGGTACGGGAAGCCATGATGCCGGGCACGCCGCAGCCGCTTCCAATGAGCATCGGGATAAAAGATTTTCCGGAAAGGCCGAATTTGCGGAAAATTCTGTCCATGATGAAGGCAATCCTTGCCATATAACCGCAGCTTTCCAGGAAGGCCAGGAAAATAAAGAGCACCAGCATCTGAGGGACAAAGCCGAGCACAGCGCCCACGCCGGCCACAATGCCGTCAAGGATAAGTCCCTGCAGCCAGTCCGCACATCCTGCCGCATTCAGCAGGGATTCCACAAGAACAGGGATGCCCGGCACCTCCAGGCCGAACAGGCTCCAGCCGTCACCGAATACGCCGTCGTTGGCCCAGTCCGTGGCCCAGGTGCCTACAGTTGTTACGGAAACATAATAAACGATAAACATAACCATTGCAAAAATGGGAAGCGCCAGCCAGCGGTTGGTTACAATCCTGTCGATTTTATCGGAGGCTGTCATGTCCTGCTTCCTGTTCCTGCTGTAGCATTCACTGATAATGGAGGAAATATATACATATCTTTCATTGGTGATAATACTTTCCGTATCATCATCCAATTCTTTTTCAATCCGGTTTATTTCTTCAGATACATCAGGGACCTGCGCCATCTGCTCCTGAATCTTGTCGTCCTTTTCCAGCAGTTTGATGGCAAAAAATCTTTTCTGCGCTTCCGGGACACTGCTGCCCAGCTTTGCTTCTACGGAATCCAGCACGCTTTCCACTTCGGGGGCAAAGGTATGTACAGGCACTGCCGCGTCCTTACGGCCTGCGATGCTGATAGCCTTTTCCGCCGCTTTCCGGATACCGGTTCCCTTTAATGCGGAAATCTCCACAACCTCGCAGCCAAGCTTTTTGCTCAGCCTGTCAAAATGGATGACATCGCCGTTCTTTTCCACTATGTCCATCATATTGACAGCCATAACCACCGGAATCCCCAGTTCCATCAGCTGTGTGGAAAGGTACAGGTTTCTCTCAATATTCGTGCCGTCCACGATATTTATAATCGCATCCGGCTTTTCGTTGATCAGATAATTTCTTGCAACGACCTCCTCCAGAGTATAGGGAGAAAGGGAATAGATGCCCGGTAGGTCCATGATGATCACATCCATGGAACCTGCGGTTCCGTGTGACCGCTTCAGCTTCCCCTCTTTTTTCTCCACCGTTACACCGGGCCAGTTTCCCACAAACTGATTGGAACCTGTCAGCGCATTAAACAATGTCGTCTTTCCGCAGTTCGGATTTCCTGCTAATGCAATTTTAATTGACATATTCTACCTCTTTCCGCCTCATTGCAGCTATGTTTCCTGTCATTCGATTTGTCTAAACTATCTTTTATTAGTTATCTCTAACTACTTCCCAAAAAAATTTTATTCCACCAAAATCATTTCCGCATCGGCTTTCCGCAGCGACAGCTCATAACCTCTTACAGTTACTTCCACAGGATCTCCCAGGGGCGCTGTCTTTCTGACAAAAATATCAATCCCCTTCGTAATCCCCATATCCATAATCCTTCTTTTCACTGCGCCTTCCCCGGTAAGCTTTGTCACCTTTACGCTTTCCCCGCAGGGAATCTCTTTTAATGTCCTCATCTTGTCTCCCTTTCTTCTAACATACCATGATTTTGTTGGCCATATCTTTTCCGATAGCCACTCTGGAATCCTTAACATTCACTATCATATTGCCGCCGATTTCAGATACTACAGTTACCACGCCGCCGGTTACAAAGCCAAGGTTCTCAAGAAACCTCCTTGTTTCCTCCCTGCCGCCAACTTTACGTATTACACTGGGTTCACCTGCATTCACCATTGTCAAAGGCATCATTCCACCTTCTTTCTTTTTTGATATTGAGGATTGATTTCATTCCCTGTTCTTCTCGGTTAGTATATTCTAACTTCCAATAGTTGTCAATGTTATTACTGATAATAATTTCTCATTAGCAGGTAGGGTGAGGGCATGGCGAGGTTTTTGCGGCACCGGGGGCGGGGAGGAGGGGCGGAGCGGGGGAAGGGTTTTTGTATGGGTATGTTCTCACTCAGTTAAAAACGCAGCGATGCTAACGCTGCAGGTTTGTCGCATGCTGCGGGGATAAATATATTTGCTGATAATATAAAAATATGGTATACTAACGCCAGTTAGTTCATTCGGATTACAGTAACTTTATGTCAGGAAGCGGGGTGAGTATATTGGCAGTGGGTGAATCCTCTGAAAATTATCTGGAGACAATTTTAATTCTGAGTAAATCACACCCGGTTGTCCGTTCGGTGGATGTGGCGGAGGAGCTGGGTTTTAAGAAATCCAGCGTCAGCGTGGCCATGAAGAATCTGCGGGAGCGGGAGCATATTACGGTGACTAAGGAAGGCTATATTTATCTGACGGAGTCAGGCCGTGAAATCGCTGAAATGATTTATGAAAGGCATCAGCTTCTCTCCGCATGGCTCGTAAAGCTGGGCGTGGATGAGAAGATTGCCGCTGAGGATGCTTGTAAGATCGAGCATGTCATCAGTAAGGAGAGCTTTGACGCGATTAAGAAGCATGTAAAATAACCGTTATGCAAAGGTGTTGGACAGTTACAAATAAGTGTTGGAAAATCCCGGCGGCCTGTATGGCCCCGGGATTTTTTCATGTACGGGCAGTGTTCTGCGGGGTTCAGTTTTCTTTGGCTAAAAGTTCTTCCAGAGTATGCCAGCCCAGTACCGCGCATTTTACGCGGGCGGGCATATGGCTTACGTCCTGGAGGCAGGCGGCTTCCTCCAGGTCATCGATTTCCTCCGGCGAGGCCTGGCCCTGGATCATTCTCAGGAAAATGCCGGAGAGGCGGACGGCCTCTTCTTTTGTTTTTCCGATGACCAGATCCAGCATCATGTCCGCCGAGGCCTGGGAAACGGCGCAGCCGCTTCCTTCAAAGGCTCCGTCCGTTATCCTGCCGTCTTCTATTTTCAGCCTGAGCACAATATCATCTCCGCAGCTGGGATTTACGCCCTCCAGCTCCAGCCCCGCCCCGGCAAGGGGGTGCTTGTGGGCGGGATGCATGTTGTGGTCAATGAGTATTTCATGATAAAAAGTTCTATTCTCCATATCCCATTTTTCTCCTTACTTGTCGCAGGCTGTGAAGAAATGCCTGTATTTCATTTTCCGTATTATAGAAGGCAATGCTTGCTCTTGCGGTGGATGAGACGCCGAGATAGTCCATCAGGGGCTGGGCGCAGTGATGGCCCGCCCGTACCGCAATGTGATCCGCGTCCAGTATGGAGGCTACATCATGGGGATGCACGCCGTCCACAGTGAAGGTGAGTATCCCGCTGTGCTGTGTTCCATCCGCAGAGCCAAGGATCCGGACGCCGGGGATTTGCTTCATTCCCTCAAAGGCCTGTACGGTCAGTTCATCTTCTCTTTGCTTCAGCCGTTCCCAGCCGATTTTTTCCAGATATCGGATTGCAGCTTCCAGGGCCGCCGCTCCCGCGGCATTTACCGTCCCCGCTTCGAATTTATGGGGAAGGGGGGCATAAACGGCATCCCGGCGGCTTACCCTTTCTATCATCTCCCCGCCGGTCAGGAAGGGAGGCATGGCTTCCAGCAGTTCTTTTTTCCCATACAGCACGCCGATTCCCATGGGTGCCATCAGCTTATGGCCGGAAAAAGCGAGGAAATCAGCGTCCAGCGCCTGTACGTCAATGGGGATGTGGGGCGCGCTCTGGGCGGCGTCCACCACCACAACAGCTCCCTGCCTGTGGGCCAGTTCTGTAATTTCCCGGACAGGGTTCACTCTGCCGAAAACATTGGAAATATGGGCCACTGCTACCAGCCTCGTCCGCGCAGTGACGGCTTGTCGGATACATTCCGGCGTCAGTGTTCCGTCCTTCTCACATTCCAGGAACTTAAGTACGGCTCCCGTGCGCTTTGCCGCCATCTGCCATGGCAGAAGGTTGCTGTGGTGCTCCATGATACTGACCAGAATTTCATCGCCGGGCCGAAGCTTCGACAGCGCATAGCTGTAAGCGACCAGATTCAGGGCTTCCGTGGTATTTCTTGTAAAAATTATTTCCTCCGGGCATGCCGCGTTGAGGAAGCGGCATACGGTTTTTCTCGCATTTTCATACCGCTGTGTGGCATCCATTCCCAGCTCATATAATCCTCTTAAGGGATTGGCGTTGCAGTTTTCATAAAAGGAACGTTCTGCTTCCAGCACACAGGCCGGACGTTGGGCAGTTGCCGCGTTATCCAGATAAATCAGCGGCCCGCTGCGGCCAAAGATGGGAAAATCCCCGCGTATTTCCTGTTCATTCCAGTTTTTCATCCGGGCTTCCTCCTTCCAGATATTTCTGTACCCGTCTGACAACGGTATCATCCGGGATTTGGGCGCACAACGCATCAATTCCTGCGCGGGCCATCATATCGCAGGCTTCTTCGCGGCTTAGCCCCCTGGAGCAGAAATAAAAAAGTTTTTCCTCATCCAGCTTTCCCGCTGTGGCGCCGTGATTTCCCTGTACGTTCTCTTCACCGCATAAAATCAGCGGTATGGTACGGTTTACCACATCGTCTCCCAGAAGCAGAACTTCCTCTTTTTCCGTGCCTTCCGCGCCGGAGCAGCCCCTGTGGAAATCAATGGTGCCCCGGAAGAGCTTCGATGCCTGATCCCGTAGCACGCCTTTCACTTCCATCTGGCTCTCTGATTTCCTGCCGTGATGCTCGGCCACGTAATTCATATCCAGCTTCTGCATGTTTTTGCCCAGATAGCCGATATCCGCCTTCATGCGGCTCGCATCTCCCGCCAGGTTTATGCGGGCGCCCGCATAAGTGGTTTTGGCGCCCAGCTGCAGCTGCAGCAGTTCTATGGAAGCGCCTTCCTCACAAATCCCGCCCACATCATTCATGGCAGCAAAGCCATCGCCTAAAAGCTGTACCTGGATAAGCCTGACCGCCGCGTTTTTTTCAGCGTAAACCTTCGTCTGGATACCGGCGCTGCCGGAATCCTTACGGCCTGAAAAGTTTTCCATGATCACCGTGATGCTGCTTCCCTCCTCCGCATAAATACAGACCGCATGCAGAGAATTTTCTCCCTGTTTATATTGCCAGGAAAGCCTGAGCGCCTCTTCGGGATGCGCGCCCCTTTTAATTCGGAAAATATCCATGGGCGTTTCACTTTCCCGCACAAACTCATCCATATCCGGCCCCATACCTGTGGGGATTTCCTGAAAACCGGATTCCAGCGTTCCGGCGCTCATTCCCCGGATACAGGATACGCCCTGCCCGGGCAGCGTAAACTGCGGATTGCAGGACACCATATTTTTTCCGTAAATTTCAGTATCAATATCTGAAAGGCTGCTGTCATTCATATGAAGCCAGTTCCATGTCCTCATGGGCAGCCTGTTAACCTTCATTTCCATTCCTTGTTTCATATTTCATCCTCCTACTGTTTTGCAAAGCAAATTACGGATCCTCCGGCGGGCAGAGGCTTTCCGCCTTGTTTTGAAAAACAAAATGCAGGCCTTCTGCAGGCAGAAAATTTTCTTCCGTCTCCGCGCCGTTATCCGATGCTGCCTTTCATTTCCAGCTGTATCAGATTGTTCATCTCCACCGCGTATTCCAACGGCAGCTCCCTGGAAACATTTTCGGCAAAGCCGCTGACTATCATAGCTCTGGCGTCTTCCTCCCCGATGCCGCGCGACATCAGGTAAAATACCGCGTCTTCACTGATCCTTCCAATCCGGGCCTCATGCCCGATGTCCGCATCCGGCGTCCGGATATCCATGGCCGGTATGGTATCTGAGCGCGAAAAACTGTCCAGCATCAACGACTGGCAGGAAACGGCCGCCCTGCTTTGCTTGGCATCCTTCGCCACCACCACAGAACTGCGGAAGGTACTGATCCCGCCGTCCTTGGAAATGGATCTGGTATTGATAAAGGAGGAAGTATTCTTTCCCTGATGGACAATTTTGGCGCCCGTGTCAAGGCACTGGCCCTTTCCGGCGAAGGTGATTCCCGTAAATTCCGCCCGGCTGTCTTTCCCCTTTAAAATACTCATGGGATAGAGACAGGATACATGGGAGCCAAAGGAACCGGATACCCATTCAATCACACCGCCTTCCTCCACTACAGCGCGTTTGGTGTTCAGGTTGTACATGTTTTTGGACCAGTTCTCAATGGTGGAATAGCGGAGCCTGGCTTTTTTGCCCACATACAGCTCCACGCAGCCGGCATGCAGATTGGCCACATTGTATTTGGGCGCGGAACAGCCTTCGATAAAATGCAGATCGGCGCCCTCATCCACAATGATGAGCGTGTGTTCAAACTGTCCCGCTCCCGGCGCGTTCAGCCGGAAATAGGACTGCAGAGGTACGGTGACCGAAATGCCCGGAGGCACATATACAAAGGAGCCTCCCGACCAGACAGCTCCGTGCAGCGCCGCAAATTTATGGTCATTGGGCCGTACCAGCTTCATAAAATGTTTACGTACCATGGAAGCATATTCTCCCTTCAGGGCGCTTTCCATGTCCGTGTATACCACGCCCTGGGCGGCCACCTCTTCCCTTACATGATGGTATACCAGCTCGGAATCATACTGGGCGCCCACGCCTGCCAGGGACTTACGCTCCGCCTTCGGGATCCCCAGCCGTTCAAAGGTATCCTTGATCTCCTCCGGTACATCGGACCATCTGGCGCTCATATGCGTGTTGGGCCTGACATAGGTTACGATATGCTCCATGTCCAGCCCCTCCAGGGACGGCCCCCAGTCAGGCACCCGCATCTGATTATAAATCTGCAGGGACTGCAGCCGGAACAGCTCCATCCATGGCGGATCCTTTTTCTCCCGGGAAATCTGCGCGACAATTTCAGGCGTCAGGCCTTCTTTTACCCGGTAAACATCCTTTTCTTCATTTTTTATGTCATAAACGCTTCTGTCTATATCATCCACATAGGTTTTTTCTTCCATAAACACTCCTTTCCGGCATTTTCGCGCCTACTGCCGATACATCCGTACAGCCTGCTCGTAAAACTGTTCAAAGCCTTCCGCATTGATTCGTTCCACCAGCCCGGCGTCTCCTGTCTCCACGATACGGCCATCCACCAGAATATGCGTGTAATCCACCTTCAGGGCTTCCAGAATCCTCGTGCTGTGTGTGATGATGAGAAGCGCGCCCTTTTCATTCTTCTGGTATTCCTCCACGCCCCGGGATACCGTGCGGACCGCATCCACATCCAGCCCGGAATCCGTTTCATCCAGGATTGCCAGGGCAGGCCGCAGCATAAGCATCTGCAGGATCTCCGCCTTCTTCTTTTCGCCGCCGGAAAAACCTATATTCAAATCCCTGTCCGCATAGGTTTCATCCATCTGAAGCACCTCCATGGCCTTTTTCATTTCCTTCCGGAAATCCCAAAGCCTCAGTTTTTCTCCTCTGCGCCTCTCCAACGCGCTGCGGATAAAACTGCCCAGGGAAATCCCCGGCACCTCCAGCGGATTCTGGAAGGAAAGGAAAATGCCATCTGACGCCCTTTTTTCCACCGCTTCCTCCGTAATATCCTTATTCTTAAAAAAAATGCTTCCTTCTGTGATCTCAAATTTGGGATTTCCCATCAGCGCATATCCCAGGGTGGATTTTCCCGCGCCGTTAGGCCCCATCAATACATGAGTCTCTCCCGCATTCATCTGCAAATCTATCCCATGGAGAATTTCCCTGTCTTCCACGTTAACCTTCAGTCCGTTTACGTTTAATAATTGCTCTGTCATAGCGTACCTCCATTTCCGTCATTTTCTGACCGGCCTGCTCTTCTATTTTCCCTGCCGGCGTTTCCGGCAGACATTACTGCTTATTTCTTCCTTTCCCGTAATAACGGAAAAGGATTTGAATATTTCCTACCATTTAAGTATGAATTGTTCAAATCCTATTATAAATACCCTGACGGGAATAAGCAATATAAGAAAAGCGATGTAATTGAGAATGTTTCTCATTTACATCGCTTAGTTAAAAAATGTATCGCCTGCAAAGGCGGAAGCACAGCCGGCCCCTATCTTTCCGCCTGTATCTTTGCTCCGGTTCGGGCTCTTAACAGAAAAGAGCAGCTGTTTTGCGCGGTTCTGTCTGTTATGGCAGGGACAACTTTTTCTCCGCAATTTGCGTCTGCATATAAAGGATTACCGCAATGACCGCCGTCAGTACATCTGCTGCCGCCTGGGAGGCAATGATCCCGTAATAACCGGCAAGCCGGGAAAGTATAAAAATGCACAGCGCAAAAACAACGCCCTGTCTGCTGACGGAAAGCATCAGCGCAGGCAGCGCTTTTCCTGCGGCCTGGAATACGGTGGTAAATACGAGAATCACACCGGCACAGGGCATGGAAACAAGCAAACACCGCAGCATCAGGCTGCCGGAGGCAATAATCCCCGCATCTTTCATGAAAATCCCCATTATCTGCGGGGCACACAAAGCCAGCAATCCCGCGCATACAACAGAAAATACCAGCTCCACGCAAAGGTCAAACCGTATAATTTTCCGCAGCCTTTCCCGGTTTTCGGCCCCGTAATTATAGCCTATCAGCGGCTGCGCGCCAAAGGCAAAGCCAACCATAATAAGCATGACAATCATATTCACCTTCATCGCAATTCCCATGGCTGCCACCTTATCCGTCCCATATTGCACCAGATAACGGTTCATGAGGGCCATCCCCAGACTCTGCATCAGATTCGTTACGGAGGCCGGAATGCCGATGGCGAAAACAGCCAGCAGATCCTGTTTTTTCACTCCGCTTATATGGATGGAAAGCGTAAGCTTCCGGCTCTTTTTCAGGACAAAGCACACCAGGATGATATCTGTGACAAGGTTTCCCAGGACGGTTGCAATCGCGGCGCCTCCCGCCCCCATTCCCAGCCCGAAGATAAAAACAGGATCCAGGATAATATTCACCACGGAGCCGACGACGGTTCCGATCATGGCTTCCACCGCCAGCCCCTCCGTCCTCATCAAATTGCCGGGCGTCAGGGACAGAATTACCGCAGGCGCGCCGAGCGCCATATAGGTATAGTACTGGGACGCATACTCCCAGGTATCCTTACCCGCTCCCAGCAGATGCAGGATCGGCGTCCGAAACAGCAGCATGGACACCGAGACTGCGGCCCCGCACAGAATCGCCGCATAGAAGCAGAAGCCGCTTACTTTTTTCCCTTCCCCGTCCTTTTTCTGACCGAACAGCCTGGAAATCACGGAGCTGCCGCCCAGGCCGAAAATATCTCCCAGGGCTATCATCAGTGTAAAAACAGGCGCGCACAGGGACACTCCCGCTACAATGCTGGTATTCTGTGTCCGGGCGATAAAAAAGGTGTCCACCATATTATATACCAGGCTGATCACCATGCTGAATACCACCGGCAGCGCCAGCTTGAAATATGCCCTGGGCACCGGCGCCCTTTCAAATAAATCGTCAGTCATTTTTCCGTTCCTCTCTTCTCTCACCGCATGCCACAACTGTACTGGCCACGGCCTTTTCATCCGGAATTATAGCAGAAAAAATTGCATTTTGTTGTGACATATGTCACAATAAGAAAAAAGGAGAAAACAGTTTCTGAAAAAGCGCCGTGTAGTTACAATAAATGCAGCTGCCCAAACAGAGCCGCGCTGTTACTGGTAAAAAATATATGAAAAAAATTTATGACAGGCCAATCGTGATGGAATATGTGAAAAAATATGGCATTTCCCGTTTTTTTGATACAAGGGATCTGCCCTTTTTCCTCATCCGCTACGAGAAGGGTGAAACTATCATTCATCCGACGGAGCATACCAGATATCTGCAGTTTGTTGTGGAAGGGACGGTGGCCATATATTCTATCAGAAGGGATGGTTCCCAGTTTCCCATCGCATCCAGCGATGATTTTATGATGCTGGGCGATGTGGAATTTGTCAACCAGAGCCTCCCCGCACTGTTTGCAGAAGCCAAAAGCGATACGGCGGCAGTGGCGCTTTCCCTGGACGAAAACAAGCCTGTCCTTGACAGGGATCTTGCCTTTCTCCACTATACCCTCCGTTCTCTTGTAAAAAAAATAGAGCTGTCCACAATGAATGAGGCCGAATTCATCAGCCTTGAGGACAAGCTCCTGCATTATATCCAATATTGCTGCCATGACGGGCTTTTGGTCCATATCGGTAAAGCCTCTGAAAACCTGCACTGCAGCCGCCGTCAGCTGCAGCGGGTTCTCAGAAAGCTGACCGAACAGGGAATCCTGGAAAAAACTTCGAAAGGGGTTTACCGGCGGCTGCCCACACAATAATTTCAGCCTTCTGCCCCGTTTCCTTTAAAGTCCCTGAAAAGTGTCCGTATACTCCATTACAGGACGGCCGTCCTCCGTAAAGCCCAGCGGTAGAATTACATAACGGGAATCGTGGTAATCTTTACCGTTCCATCTGTCCGCCACGTAATAATAAACCGTCTTCCCCTCCTTTTCCACGGGAAGGATAAAAGCCGGCTGCGTACGGTAGGTGGTGCTGTCTCCGATATCCGTCAGCGTACTCCAGCGTCCCTCCATGCTGTCGGCGCAGGCATAGCGGCACTGGTTGGGCGCCCAGCCCGTGCAGAAGGAAGAAAACATGTAGTATTTCCCCGCTCTTTCCATTACCGCGGGAGCTTCCCTGTATTCGCCCTGCCAGAGCTTATGTACCAGGCAGTCCGCATTCAGGTAATCATCGGTTAGCCTGTACACATGCAGATCCGCATTGTCCCTGGAAGCGGAAATAAAATAAGCGCTGCCATCCTTATCCTCGAAAAGCGTACAGTCTCTTGACATATAGCCAAATGGATTGAAGCACCCCAGATAGGTGAAATCCCCGTCCGGCGTATCACAGACCGCGATGCCGCAGGCGGCGTCGTTATAATCCACTCCATTTTCAACATGCATCCACATGACGAATTTCCCGATTTTCCTGTTATATAATACCTTCGGACGCTCCACATTGATTTTGCCGCCTTTTTCACTGCGCAGCTTCCGATCTGTCCTCACCCGGTGCTCCGCTGTGGGTGACTCAGTGGTCAGGACGTGATTGCAAAAGGTCCAGTTCAGTAAATCGGCAGACCTGTACACACTTACATATCTGTTTTCTGTGCGGTTTTCCCCATACCAGTACCAGTTGTCCCCCCATTTCAGCATGTGCCCGCCATGGGCGTGGAGAATATTGCCTTCCGTATCATACCAAAGTTCCCCATTTGTTAATTTTGTATTCATTTCTGCTCCTGTCTCCCGCTGAAGCGGGCATGCGGACAGAGCCGCATAATTATTAAAATGTAAGGATGGCGGATCTTTCCTTACAACGTGAAGTTTCTGAAGCCGGGAGCGGCATTTTAATGTCTCCGGTCTTTTTTCACATCTGTCTGGCTTTCATTCAATCACAGATCCTAATTATCTGCGGGTAATGAATGAAAAAATTCTTTACTTCTCCATAATGCTATCCAGCAACCGCCTGAATTCCCTTTCAAACCGTTCATCATCCTCAGCAGTCCGTTTATGCGGCCCCTTTCCATGATGCCTTGAAGAGGCCCGTCTCGCCTTTTTTGACAGATGCCGTTCCAGCAGCAGCTGATCCATATTATCCTGCGTATACCGGATTCCCGACTGATGTATCCCAAATGCGCCTTTCCCAAGCGCCATGGCCGCCACTCCATAATCCTGCGTCACCACGATATCCCCTTTTTTACAAAGGTTTACCAGCGCAAAATCCACAGCGTCGGCTCCCGCCCCGATTACCCTGATTTCACTGTAATCAGAATGCAGTACATGATTGGTATCACACAGCAGCACCACCGGAATTCCTTTTTCCCTTGCCGTCCGTTCCACAATAGTAATGACAGGACATGCATCGGCATCAACTAAGATTTGCATTTTTCCGCCTCTCCATACCAAAACAACAGGAATTTTCCCTCAAAGCTGCTCCATACCATCTTCCGTATCATCGGAAAATAGAAGGAGGAAAAAAGCATCTCCGTAACCGACAGCCTGACTGCAATGGCAAACAATGTTTCCTCATATGAAAAATATACATCCTCCCTGCTATCGGGAAGATTCAAACCGCAAAGATAGGAAGCCTGCTCAATGGAAAGCACAGACAGCGCCTTCTGTTTTTCTTCTTTTGACAATGTGCCGAAATAAAAATCAAAATAAGTATTTTCCTTCCCGTTTTCTCTCAAAAGCTGATAAATAAGTGAAACAAGCTCCTCCCTGCTGCCTTCTATCACCTTCATTTCCCGGCCGCTATATCTCATGGCCTCCTGTAGGGTATCCGGTACCATACATCCCGCTGCTATCAATTCTTCTTTTTTCATATCGGATCACCTGCCTCCATGGTATACTTTCCTGTTTTTTCGTTGGCTTATTTTCTGCGCGCCGGCCTGCCCAGCTAAATGCGCTGGCCGGCTAAACAGTTACGTCTTTTGCATAAAATACCAATGTCATATTTTCTTTGATTTCTTCGGTCCGGCCATTTTGACGATATCCCATTTTTTCATACAGATGACAAAGCTTCTCTTCCTGAAGGATTGTGTCCAGCTCCCAGCGCAAGGCCGACGGATACAAGGCTTCGGCCAGGCGGAGCGCCCGCTGTGCATAGCCCTTTCCCTGATATTCCGGCAAAATATAAATCTGTTTAAGTATACATAACGTCTCCAGGTGAATTACCCTCAACGCACCGATATGGGCTTTTCCAAGACAGATAAAATAATAATCTGAAAATTGTTCCCGCAGTCTTCTTTCCGTCTTTTCTATTTTTTCTGCGCCGGGGCTGAAATCATAATCCCTGTACTTTTCCAGCAGCTCCCGGAAACATTTTAACTGCATCCGGTACAGCTCTTCACAATCGATGATTCCCGCCTTCCGCAGAGTCATATCAAAGCCGTACTGCTGTCCCTGTCTGCCGCATCCCTGCATCCTGCAGTCACCGTCTTCCTTTTTCATAGTAGCCTCACTACTTATTCACCTGCACCAAACAGCTCTCTCGTCTTCTTCATCCTGTCCACTATCCGAACGCCGAAGGGACACCTGGATTCACAGCCGCCGCACTGGACACAGTCTCCGGCATTCGCCGACAGCTGCTCATAATGCGCCTTCACCGTAGCCGGCACCTCTTCCTGCATGGCTGCCAGATCGTATAGCTTATTCACCATGGCAATATCGATTCTGACCGGGCAGGGTGCACAGTGACCGCAGTAGGTACACTGTCCGGAATATGCATGCTTAGGCGCAGAAGCCAGCACGCTGGCATAATCCTTCTCTTCTTCGGTGGCTGTCTCGTATGCCACGGCCGCATCCACATGCTCCGGCGTATCAAAACCAGCCATCACACTGGCAACCGCAGGACGCGTCAGCGCATAATGCAGACACTGCACAGGAGTCAGCGCCACACCAAAAGGAGAGGTTTCCGCCTGGAACAAACGGCCGCCGGCATAGCCCTTCATCACCGTTATACCCACGCCCTCCCGTTCGCAAATACGGTACAGCTCCTCCCGCTCAGGTGCGATACCGCTCAGCTGCTCCGCATAAGTTTCCTTGAAATACTCATTCAGATCCTCACTGGCCGGAAGCAGATCAAAGGCCGGATTGATGCTGAAAAGAAGCATTTCTATTTCCCCGCTCAAAGCCGCCATTTTAGCCACATCCGGGTTATGGGTGCTCATGCCAATGTGACGGATGACGCCCTTTTCCTTCAGGGAGCGGACATACTCTATGAACTCCCCGTTCATTATACGTTCAAACTCAGCTTTTTCATCCACAAAATGGATCATCCCCAGATCAATATAATCCGTTCCCATCCGATCCAGCAAATCCTGGAAAGCAATTTTTACCTGCTCCAAATCACGGGTACGGACATACTGCCCGTTCTGCCATGTGCTCCCGATATGCCCCTGGATTATCCAGCGCTCCCTGCTGCCCGCAATCGCCGCGCCGATGTTGGAACGTACCTGCGGCTGGGACATCCAGCAGTCCAGAATATTGATTCCCAGCTCCTCACACCTGTCAATCACCGCCTTAACCTCTTTTGTATCATGCCGTTCCAGCCATTCCCCGCCAAGCCCGATCTCACTTACGGAAAGCCCTGTTTTCCCAAGTTCCCTGTACCTCATTTCCTCTCCTCCTGCTTTTATGCTGCTTTTATACTGCCTTTCATTTTCGCATTTCCATCCCGCCGTATTTGATGAAGAGCGAAATCTCTTCCTCATCGTAAGGCGTAAAATCCTCATGATACAAATCATGCTGCCACAGTGACAGATCCAGCCCCTTTACTTCCCGCAGATAGTCCCACGGCAGGTAGAACTGTGATTTTCCGGCCACCAGCCCCCAATGATAGCTGCCGATCCTGTTCTCATAAAAATACGGCAGAAGCTCCCTGATATTATTTCCCAGTATTCGGTTCAGCCACTCCGTATTTACCAATGGACGTCCTTCCTTTTTCAGTTCCTCCACCACTTGCTTTACCCGGTCAAAATTCTCATATTGATGAAAAGTAATTATATCGGACAGCTCCACGGCTCGCTTCTGAATCGGCTCCAGCTGCGCCTCCCCGGATATGCCGAACCCCTCCGGATATGCCCAGGGCGCCGCTGTCAGCGGCTGATCCGGATCAATTTCCCTGGCAATCTCAAATACACGCTCCATATACTCCATACTTTGCGCATGCCTGTTGCTGTTACCCGGTTCATTCCATAAATCCCATATAATAATACGCGGCTCCTTTTTGTAACGGCTGATGATTTCCTCTGCAAATTTGTACTGAGGCTCTCTCCACTCTTCCTCATCAAATAAAATCCAGCCCGTTTTCCGCGTTTCCCCGGTAAACGGATTCTCCGCCTTTCCCCCATGATGCCCGATATCATAGGGCTGCCATCCCTTCCCCATCTGCGAAGGGAATACCGGACTTGGCCTTTCAAAAGGCGCACAGTCATTAAACAGTACCGGCATAAGCGTTATCTCATATTTTTCCAGAAGCAAAAGCAGTTCGTCCAGCTTCTTAAAGAAAAGCTCCCGCTCAAAATACCAGGCCTGGAAAGGCATGAACATCCTTATGCTGTTCATTCTCGTTTCCCGCAGAAGCGTCAGCTCCCGGTCAACGGAAATCATTACCTCCTCCCGCGTATCATCCTGCCACAGCTCGATATTATGCAGCGTAATCGCAGGCACATAATTACAGCCAATCAGCCATGGGTGCCCGTCATACCAGGCATTGATTCTTTCCCGGCTCCATCTGCCGCCCATTTTTATTCCCCCTTCCATGTCAGACACGGTGTTCTTAATTTCAGTATATTATATGTGAAAGGAGGATACAAGCGGAAAACGGAAACACCTTAATTTTAAAAGGGTGTTATATGATATGGCCCGGCAACAGTTATATAACGAAAGGATGAGTTTGAAAAAAAGCAAAAAAGCCCCGGACATTCCAGCCCGGAGCAATTTTAATTATTTTTCACTTTTCAGTTTTATTGGAAACATACCATATTCTTCATTCTGATTCCACTCATTAATGGAAACAACATCAACCTTTTCTATTAGCTTTACTTTGTCAGAAACCAAATCCTGCAAGTGAAACGGCAGTTTCTTTTTTAATCGATTTCTTATCATTCGCCTTGATACCGAATCCCCATTTGGATATTCCAACACATAAACAAACTCTTTCGGCTTCTCTTTTCCCATTAAGTGCATGTAATGCAATGAATCATAGAATTTTTTTACCACATTATTTATTTTCTTGTCAGCTCCCGGCTGAAAAGCTTCCGGTTTTGCCGCCCCGGATATACAGGCATTTTTATATTCCATCATAATTATTTTCTTTTCAGTTTCTATTACTAAATCAACATCATTTAAACTGCCTTCTGTAGAACTATATGCCTGATGTATCTCATCTGTCGCCCATAAGGCTTTGGTACAGTCGAAACTATAGCATCCATTCTCTTCCGTAAATACCTTCTTCATTTACTTCTCCATTATCAGGAATTATAAATTTCATCTAAAAGTTCATTAAACGATTTAATGATCAGATTATTCTTCAAATCCTCAAACCTGCCATTGCAGGAATATTCCAAATTCCTTTTTTCATCATAGCTCACAGAATGAAACAAAACACTATCCTCTTCTCTTCTGTGAATTTCAAAGTATTTCGCAAGTACATAATCATGCGTGGAAATAAAAATCTGCACGCCGTCCCTTTGCAGCTCTAACAGCATATCTGTAATAATACTAAGATATAATGGATTAATATTGGCTTCCGGTTCATCCCAGAAAAGCACCGAACCTTTCTCCAACGTGCCGTTTTTTACAAGTTGCCAGAGAAGCGCCATTTTCCGTATTCCTTCTGCTACCAGGTTAAACTCCTGCCTCGAATTTCCTATTTTTAAATAAAATTCATCTTTCTGGCCATCATAAACAACTGTCCCACCAATAATTTTTTCAATTGCTTTTAATTTTTTATCACGTTCTGCCGAATTTCTTCCCACAGATATATCTATTCTTGCAGAGTTGATAATATCAATATAGGTATCATCAAATTTAACATTATTCTTTTCGACAGCTGCCGTCAGATTATAGCTGTTAGACAAAATTTCTTTTGCCGGTATAAAGATGCTGCTAATATCCTTAAATTCATTTTCCCAGGCTTCTTCTCCCCGAATCTCCGCATCCCATTTTTTCGTTTTATTATGAAACGAAGCTGTAATAGTATGATTTTTTTGTTTTTTCTCCGACAAAGCAGACACTTTGATTTCTGAATTATGATTTCCCGGCTTTCTGGTAATCAATCTCGATATTTTAAACTCGTCCGGAAGCATTGTCCTGACAATTTTAGCCGAGAAAGATGTTTTTGGATCCGCCGCCTGGCAGGCTGCATAGAGGATTTTGAGAATATGCGTCTTTCCGGTTCCGTTTTCACCTATAAAAATGTTTATTCCTTCATCAAATGCTATCTCTATTTTATCAAAAACAGTCACATTCTCTAATCCTAAATGTCTGATTTTCATTTCAAATCCTCCATGTCACAACGATATCTTCATACTATCAAATATGACTGAACATAGCAATCTTAATTCTATCATAACTATAACGGCATCCTCTCAAGGAAATCCGCCTTCAACGATAAATTCCCCGGCTCCCGCATCAGTTCCATGCGATAAAGGCATTAAATACGCCAATCTGCTAAATAATTATGTTATGTCTTTATAATAACCCATACCTCGCAGATGAATAAGAGTAAATACATCTTAAAAATCCCATAATAACTGACAAATTCAGAGAAAGTGCAGTCATTCCATATACTTTTTTTCAGTCTGGATAATATCCAACCGCACCTTCCCAATCCGCATCCATCAATCCAACGTCCATTCCCACACCACAGCCTCATAAGCCCGCAGCATCAGCGTATCCGCCCATTGCGCATCCGGATAATTTGCGATAACCAGCTCCGGCCTGCGCCCCTTCATCTCCTCCGGCAGTTCCCAGGCCAGTTCTTTTCCTGTAAAATTACATGCCACCAAAAGCCGTTCCTTTTCCAGCCCCCGTTCATAAATAAACAGCTCCTCTGACTCCGGCTCCAGCAGGCGGTAATCCCCGTAAACAATTATTGGCCTTTCCTTCCTCAAAGCCACCAGCTCTTTATAGAAGGAAAAAACGGAATCCTCCCTTCCCACCTGCTCCTTTGCATTAATTTCATGGTAATTGGGATTTACCATAATCCACGGCTTCCCGGTGGAAAAACCCGCATTTTCCGAATCCTCCCACTGCATGGGCGTCCGTGCGTTGTCCCTTGACTTGTAGCGCAGGTAGCCAAGCATTTCCTCCCTGCTGAAAATTCCTTTTTCCGTCAGTTCCCGGTAAGCATTGATGCTGTCCAAATCCCGGAAATCCGAAATATCCGCAAAGGGCGCGTTGGTCATCCCCAGCTCCTCCCCCTGGTAAATATAGGGGGTTCCCTGCATCATATGGCTGCATACCGCCAGCATCTTGGCGGATACCTCACGATACTGTGCGGAATCATTTCCCAGGCGGGACACCACCCTGGGCTGATCATGATTACACCAGAACAGGCTGTTCCAGGCCTTTTTGTACAGCCCTGCCTGCCACCGGGACAGAATCTCCTTCAGCTGGGAAAGCTTACACTTTCTGTCCGTCCACTTATTTCCGTTTTCGTCAAAATCCAGATCCATATGCTCGAACTGGAATACCATGTTCAGCTCTTTTCCGTCCAGCGACGCATATTTCAGCGCTTCTTCCAGCGTCACGCCTGAGCATTCTCCCACGGTCAGCGTATCCCTGCCGTCCAGGACCTCCCGGCGCATCTCCTGAAGGAACTCATGCACCCGCGGCCCGTTGGCGCAGAAATTAAAGGCCGCATAGCTGTTCAGCCCCGCCGGTCCGTCCGGATACGCAGGATCCTTGGATATCAGGCTGATAACATCCATGCGGAACCCGTCCACACCCTTGTCCAGCCACCAGTTCATCATCCGGTATACTTCCCTGCGCACCGCCTCATTTTCCCAGTTCAGATCCGGCTGCTTCACAGAAAAAAGATGAAGATAATATTCCCCGCTTTTTTCATCCTTTTCCCAGGCGGAGCCACCGAAGCAGGAACCCCAGTTATTCGGCGCGCCGCCCTTCACAGGATCCTTCCAGATATAATAATCCCTGTAAGGATTCTCTTTTCCCTTTCTGCTCTCCACGAACCAGGGATGCTCATCCGAGGTATGGTTCACCACCAGATCCATCACCAGCTTCATTCCACGCTCATGTATCTGTGAAAGCATCCGGTCAAAATCCTCCATAGTCCCGAAATCCTTCATAATCGCCTGATAATCACTGATATCATACCCATTATCATCATTGGGCGACTCATAAACCGGGGAAAGCCAGATCACATCAACACCCAGCTCCTTCAGATAATCCAGCTTTCCCGTAATTCCCTTCAAATCCCCGATTCCGTCCCCGTTGCTGTCACAGAAGCTCCTCGGGTATATCTGATATACAACACTTTCCTTCCACCAGGTTTTATCCATACCGTACCCCCTTCTTTTCATCCCGCTGCGTATTCTATCCGCATCTTGAAAAATATTATACCATTTTACCTGTTCAGCATCCATACCCCAAAATTCAGATACGCCGCAAATAAAAGCCAGAGCAGGTAGGGTATCTGAAGATAAGCCGCTTTTTTATCGATCTGGTAAAAGCTTTTAACCATCTTTGCCGTAAGCACCAGCAGAAGCAGCAGCCAGAAAAAGGCAAAAAGCCTCCAGCCAAAGGCAAAGAAAATAATACTCCAGAAAAAATTCACCGCAAGCTGCGCCGCATACAGCTTAAGAGCCTGCGGTTTTTCCTGACTTTCGGAACACCAGATCATGGCCGAACTGATTCCCATTAATATGTACAAAATGCTCCATACAATGGGAAACACCACTCCCGGGGGCGACAGCGGCGGTTTTTCCAACGTCTGATACGCCGCCATGCCGTTCCTGCTTAAAAGGGCGGAAAGCCCTCCCACCGCAAGCGGTATCAGGATCGCTGTAACATAAGTAGATTTTCGTCTGCACATAATAACCTCCACACTTTGTTCCCCGGCGGCAGCCTGGCCTGCCGCCGGATTTTCTTTCTTCTGTAAATTGTATGCCGAATCAGGTAAAATAGCCGCATTTTCGCTTCCGGGAAAAACACCGTGGGAGCCGCGCTTTCCGCCATGGCCGCAGACGGGACAGAACAGTTGCCTGAATTCAACATTTTCTGATAAAAATTGCGAAAATGGTTTGCATATTCCGACAAAACAAGTATAATTGCTAAGTAAGAGTCCTTTTTTGGATAAAATGGAGCAGACATGACAAAAGAAGTAATCGTTAAACGTAATAAGTACGGAATCAAACTAATTCTCGACAATCACATACCCTTTCCGGAACTGTTGCAGCTTATCACAGATAAATTCAAAGAAACAGGAAACTTCTTTAAAGATGCCCAAATGGCCCTTTCCTTTGAAGGAAGAGTACTGACTCCTGATGAACAGCTGCGGATTATAGAGACCATTACGGAAAACACCTCCATCCGGATTGCATGCATCGTAGATGACGACAGCGCCCTGGAGGAACGGATGAGGACACAGCTGGAGGCTGCAGAATATGCGGGAATGCCCCAGGCTGTCGCAGCGGAGGAGACCTCTACTGATTTTTACAAAGGCAACCTGCGTTCCGGCCAGGTTCTGGAAAGCTATTCCAACATCACGCTCATCGGAGATGTGAATCCGGGCGCCAAAATTATCTCCCACGGAAGCATCGTTATTCTGGGATCACTGAAGGGAAACGCCTGCGCAGGAGCTGCCGGAGCCGGCAACTGTTTTATTTTTGCGCTTGAAATGAAGCCTATCCAGCTGCAGATCGGCGATCTGATCGCCAAAAGCCCGGACAAAGAAAAGAACCCCCGCGCACTCAGGAAAAAGGAGAATGCCGCCGGTTCTTACGCTCCTCAGCTGGCCACCGCCAAAGACGGGAATATATGTATCGAACCGGTTATAAAAGGGTGCTTCAACAATTTATAAAACCAGGTGTAACTGTTCAATACCCTCACAGTTACAACCAGATTTCCAACTAACATACAGAAGGAAAACCCTCTGTTTTCACAGAGCCCGTATTTTCCTTCGGAAAACTAGCAGGAGGATTTAGTTAAATGAGTGAAGTTATTGTTATCACATCCGGAAAGGGAGGAGTTGGCAAGACCACAACAACAGCAAATGTGGGAACCGGACTTGCCATGCTTAATAAAAAGGTTATCATGATCGATACCGATATCGGTTTAAGGAATCTGGACGTAGTTATGGGGCTGGAAAACCGTATCGTTTACAATCTGGTTGATGTGGTGGAAGGCAACTGCCGCTTAAACCAGGCGCTGATTAAGCACAAAAAATACTCCAATCTGTGCCTGCTGCCTTCCGCACAGACAAGAGACAAGGATTCCGTTTCCCCGGAACAGATGAAAGCTCTCATCGATGAACTGAGGGAAAATTTTGATTATGTCCTGCTTGACTGCCCGGCAGGAATTGAACAGGGCTTTAAGAACGCCATTGCAGGCGCTGACCGCGCATTTGTGGTAACCACGCCTGAGGTTTCCGCCATCCGCGACGCCGACAGGATCGTAGGTCTTCTGGAAGCCAATGAAATGCAGCGTATTGATCTGATTATCAACCGGATCCGCATGGATATGGTGAAGCGCGGTGACATGCTTAAGGTGGAGGATGTCAACGAAATCCTTTCCCTTCCTTTAATCGGCGTGGTTCCTGACGATGAACAGATCGTGGTATCCACCAACCAGGGCGAACCGCTTGTCGGCTCCAGCAGCATGGCGGGACAGGCATACATGAACGTCTGCAAGCGTCTCCTTGGCGAGGAAGTGCCGTTTTTAAATCTTGACGCGAAAAGGGGCATGATGTCCAAGCTGAAGGATATGTTCAAGAAATAATAGGGGGGCTTTACCATGAGATTAATGGATTTATTCCGGAAAAAAAGTTCCGGCGAGGTAGCAAAGGATCGTTTAAAACTTTTACTGGTCTCCGACAGAGCCAACTGCTCCCCTGAACTGATGGAACAGATTAAAAATGATATCATCCAGGTCATTTCCAAATATATGGATATTGACGCCCAGGGACTGGATATCCAGATCACCGAAACGGAATCCGAAACCGGCAACGGCGTGGTTCCTGCGTTGTTTGCAAATATTCCGATTAAGGATCTGCATAACAGGACCGGAAAATAATAAGAAATGTCCGCCGTCAGGCGCACATTGAGAAACGGCTTATTTATGGCTGCCGCAGCCACAAATAAGCCGTTCTTTTGTCAGCGCTTCAGTTTCAGCACGACCTGTCAACCGAATAAACCGCTTCAATATTTTCAATGGGCACATCGCCCTCAAAGCCCTGGCTTGCCATCAGAATATATCCTCCGTCCTTCCCCAGCAAATCCATGAACCTTCGCACCTCCCGCTTCACCTCCTCCGGTTTTCCGAAAGGGAGCAGCCCCTGGGTATCAATACCGCCGTGGAACACAATTTTTCCATTGTATTTTTCCGCCAGCGTCTCCACCTCCAGCCCCTTCACCTTCT
Organism: Eisenbergiella massiliensis; assembly: GCF_003435485.1. NCBI lineage: Bacteria > Bacillati > Bacillota > Clostridia > Lachnospirales > Lachnospiraceae > Eisenbergiella > Eisenbergiella massiliensis. The sequence goes on along the minus strand of NZ_QVLV01000006.1, from coordinate 294,534 downwards.
GCACCGGTTCCAGCGCATCCACGCCGCATTCGATGAATTCCGGAATGAGCGGCCCCACGGCCCCGCAGGAATGCTGCTGATAAAAGGCGCCGTACTCATGGGCAAGGTTTACCAGTTTTTTAGTATTTTCCTTATAGAACTGCCTCCACATATCAATGGAAAACAGCAAAGAAATCTGCGTTCCGTAGTCATCATGAGGGCGCAGGATATCCACCTTTCCCTCACCCGCCTCAAAGATCCTGCGGTAGTATTCCATCTCGAACTCATTCATCCGATCCAGAATCCGCTGCGCCGTCTCCGGCTCATCCAGCATCAGCATGAAAAACTCATCCATTTCCATCAAAAAGGTTACCATCTGGAAAGGCCCCTCATGTCCCACGATAATGGCCTTATCCGGATTTTTTTCACACACTTCCCTGACAGCGCTGTAGTCAAACCAGTCCGGATCAGGGAATGGAACAGCATCCGCCTCCTCCACCGTCTCCACGCCGTGCAGCGGAAAATAAGTGGTTGTTCCATAGGTATCCATGGCCGTCGTATGCAGCGTTGTCTCATATCCCCAATAGGACAGCTCCACCTGCTCCCCCTTTTCGTTTTTCCAGGCTTTCAGCGGCGGCCCGATATATCTGGGGGAAGCTGTCACAATATCTATTTCATACTTCTCCAGCAGCTGATCGTATTCCGTAAAACCATAATGCTTCAGAAGCCTGTCCGTCACCGGCCCCACCGCCTCAAAGGCCGCCGGTATCCGATCCGGCTTCCGATGCTCCATAACCGCTCTCACTCTCTCTTTCGACGTCATATCCCAATTCCTCCTTTTCCCGGGCCTTCCTCCATTGATCCATATCCTGTCTTTAAAATATGTGCCCCGTCCGGTTTACCAATATTTTACCGTCCCCCGCAGCCGCCCGGAATTCCTAAATTCATCACTTTTCTTGTAAAAAAAGCAACTATCAGACTTGCAAGCCCCGGCAAAATTATATAGACTGGATAATATCATATTAAAATATACAGGATAAAACTATGAACGCAATTGATAACCGTGACAATTTCCCTTCCTTTCTTTATAGCGCGCCGGAAACCGACAGCGCCCGGCTTCCGTTTCTTCTCCATGCGGTTCGTATGGGCTGCGGCTTTCAGGAATCCTTTTTTCAAATCAACCGGGACAATAGCTACCCGTATTTTACCGTCCATTTTCTGTTTGACGGATGCGGGCTATTCCACATTGCGGGTGAAAATTATCTTCTGAAAAAGGGGGATGCCTTCATCATCCCCGCCGGGGAAGCCCACAGCTACTCCAACCGCTCCGAGGAGCCGCTGGGGCTCATCTGGATAGAATTATCCGTGCCGGGCTGCCAGGAGCTGTCCAGCTATTTCCACCTGCACCGCATCTACACCATTGATGTCTCCCACACGGAAGCGCCGCTGGGCCGCCTGATTTCCATCCTTCACAACAGGAAAAAGGGCGTTTTTTCAACGCCCTTTGAGCTGTCCGGCTTATATTATACGTTTCTGATGGAGCTGCTTGACGCCGCGCAGACCCAGGTATCCCCACAGCTTCCGGAGCTGCTCACCGCGGCCCTGTATTATATCGGACACCATTTTACGGAGGATATTTCAATCGGACAGCTGGCGGACTACCTCCATGTCAGCCATACCTATCTGACCCGCATTTTCCGCAAATACATGGGAACCACCCCCATAAAATATCTGAACCTGAAACGGCTGGAATACGCCTGCTTCCTGTTAGACAGCAGCATCCTTACCTGCGAGCAGATCGCGGAACGCATCGGTATGTACGACGCATCCCATTTCAACCGCTTCTTTTCCCAGCAGCTGGGGATGCCCCCTTCTGTTTACCGCAGCCGGAAGGGACCTTCCTCCCCGCCGCCGGCGACCTGACACAAATATACATCAAAAATCCTCCAGGAGGATTAACACCCAAAGTGGCCCGCCCGATCTTCCTTTAATCAAATCGTTTTCACTTATATAAGCTAATAAGATCATTCACAAGCACTTCATCATTTGTAAGTTGGATTTTATTATTGCTTAAAAATCCATCCATTGATTGGATCGTTTTGTCGGTCACAGAGATTTTCCATTTTTTGCTTAAATCTTTTTTAAAACTAATATAAATTTCATTCTTTATTGGTTCATATACGATTGTGCACAGAGTATTTTTCTGACTGGTTTTATTTAAAATTTCAAAAGCTTCATTTATTCCAAAGCTATGGATATTATTCCGGATATACTCATAAGCACAAATATATCTGTCAGCACCAAGGCCATATACTTCATTATATTTTGTTTCCTCAAATTTCCCATTTGGGAAATTGGTCATAACAATGAAATCATTACGAACAGGGCTTATTATATTTGTACCATTTCCTTCTTCCAGAATAAATGCATCACCAGTTTTATCAGCAATCATAGTATGCAGCCCCAAAGCCGGAAATAATGGATTTCTTGGATATGAGATTACTCTTTTATTAAGAATCTCAAAAAATTCAAATGCTTTTCTTGTTTTCTTTAGCGCCTCATCAAAAATATCAAAAGCAAACCAATTATTTTCGTCACAACTTGCTTTGAAACCCGGACCATATTCTACTGCCTGAGTTAATATAAAAAGGCCCTCACTATTAAAATAAGCGATATCCCTGTATTTATTTTCCAATAAGGCGGAAAAGTAAAACAGGTTCATATCATTGTAACTACTGATTTTTAATTTTAAATCAATATCATCCGTATCGAAATTCATACCATAAACAGCTTTTTCCTGATGGTATACTGCAAAACTTGTACACATTTTGAAACCCCCATTAATATATTTGACATATAATATGCCCAGGCTATTTAGAGAAGCATTTAACTATTTATTACAAACTTCGCCACTTTCTTAAACATATGTATTATGCTACTATAGGAATTTCGATGGTTCAACCTTAATCATTTTTCAGATTCAAAAACGCTCCATTCAAACCTATGCTTTAACTTTCTTATTTCTTCGGACTCTTTTTGTTTTTCTTCTTCATCAAGCTCTTGAATTACCTGTGTATTATCTACTCCTGAAAGAGCTTCAAGTAACTTGCGCATCTCATTTTGAAACAGGGGATTCGAACCCAGGGACAGGCTCACTACTAAAACGAGAAATAATTTATATATCTTTTCTTTCACTCATATTCCTCCAATTCAATATCTGCTTTGATTCACTCTCATAATAAACAGATGGCTTATACCCGCTATCTATTTGCATACAAAAAGAAAGCCATTATCTGATTCTAAAAATGGCTTACAATCACTGGCACACTTGTAAGGATTTGAAAAGGAATAGATTCAATCGTCGAGACGTACCTTTTGATTAATTAATGTCCATTCATCGGGCAATAATCTAAAAAAGGCCGAAAAGAAATAAAGAAAAACTAAAATAATAAAAAGAAACAGGCTGAATTCTTGTGTGATAGCCGCAATTACAGGTATTGGACATATATTCTTCGTTATAATTCCAGTATCAGAATTATTTTCGCTCAAAAATGAAGTCTTAAAACAGGTGGTTTTATCACCGCCTTCATTGGAGAAGCTACTTTCTGAAATTGCCCGCGCCTCGATTACAGTGGTCTTACCTGATAATCCATAAAGATTGTAATTACTGCAAAAGAGCACATTCATAGTTAAGCCCGCAGCAAAAAGAAGCATAATGAAAAAGAATAAAATATGGGATAAATGATTTTTCTTATTATTTATTTCCATTACACTTCCCTTCTTAGCCGCTGCAGCAGGAAAGCCCTTCTTCACTGACCACTGCCTCATCCAGCTTCCGTTCCCCAGCTAACTCTATTATCAGATAAAGTATACCACAGTTTCACCAGGCCGTAACCACTAACTTATAGCCGCAGCTGCGTTAAAAATCAGCCGTATCATCACCGTTTGCCGCACTTCATCCCCCGGTGAGGAAAATCTGCTGTGAAAAGTAGATCAGGCTTCCCACCATTTTCCCCAGGGCCACGGAAAGGACCGCAAAACCCAGCCCATGCCTGAACTGGATTCTCCGTGCAAAAATAGGTATGGTATTCAGCATCTCAGCAATAGCCAACGCCAGACAGCCCACAAAAATCCCGGCGAATACGCCGAATACGATTACCGCCGCAGCGCTAATCCATTTCCACAGGCTGTCTGTAAAAGAGCCGAACACCTGCCCTTTTCGCACCCATTCCCCCACATGGCAGGAATACTCAAAAACGCTTATAAAATTTCCAAATAGCGTGCCTGCCACTACCATTTCCTCATACAGGAAAACCTTCTTGCTGGTATGGGTCTTTCCCGCAAAACGGGGCACCAGGCCAACGGAAATCAATACGGTAAATACCCCTGCGGATACCAGAAAGCCGAAGCTCAGCCCAAAGACAGCCATAAAAACACTTTTAAGAAACATCAATGGTCTTTCCCTCCCTGTCCGCAGTTTCCACCAACGCATTGTTCACGTCATCCTCATATATGCGCATTTCCACCTCGATAGGCGTGGGATCCTTTGTAATCCTTCTCCCGCCGATATGGTTGAAGAATACGATAATCCCAATGGCAAGCCCTATGGAGTATGCCACCTCCAGTATGGTAAAACCGTCTGACGCTTCTCCCGCTATCATTTCATAAACCTTCATGAATACCTTATTGATCCCGATATCATTATGAAAAGCCATGATGGTAAAGGCCGTTCCAAAAAAACAGATAAGGCAGACGAACGCAATCTTCAGCCACTGCGCCGGCCCCTTTTCCCGTTTCACCCTGACCCGTTCCATAATGATATCCGTCTCGCCCAGGTTTTCCACAGTCAGCTCCGGATACAGCTTCTGAAGGGATTCGATGATTTTCATCACGCTAACCACCTGGCGCTGAGGCTTGGTGTCCCTGAATTTATATATCTTCATGGCTTTTGCGTGAGCCAGGATATCCTTATTCGCACATACCAGCTTTCCTAAATCAGAAAGCTGCACATCCTCCTTTTCTACCTCCACATTCCGTTCCAGCTTCAGGTATAAAGTTTCCTGTGATGCCATACCGCCGCCTTTCCGGCCGGTCTTTTACGTCCGTCGGGATCGCTGCGCTTCCCGCCTGTACAATCCGGCCTTTCATTTCCATAATTTCGCTGATTCATTCACACGTTAGTAATATGGAGATTTTTCTTTTTTATACTCATTCTCCTGAAAATCCAGTGATGAAAAAATTTTGCCCATGAAAAAACAGCAGTTGATCAAACTGCTGCTTTTCCAATCATCATCATATCATCTATCAAAATTAAGTAGTTGTCTTAGTTGGAGAACATGTAAGCGGTGGAAAGCTTAACGCCGGAACCGGTGTTGGTAATATATGTATAGATACCAATCTTAGTATAGTTGCCGCTTACCATGTTGCTGTAATGTGAAGGGCTTGCCTTCAGGCTTGCGAATACGCTGTCTGCTGCGGTGTTCTGTTCTTGCTCTGAAAAACCGAAGCTTCCGTATGTAATATAGGAAAGGTTCTCGCCGCGCCATTTGTTGGAGCTTATCATATCGCATCCACTTGTTCCATCGGGACGGGTATGGCTCCAAAGAGATGTGATTTCTTCACTTCTTACTGCTGCGAAGCTGTTTAATTCATTGTCAAGTGTCAGTGCGGGAAGTCCCTGCTCTGCTCTCAAATTATTGATATCTGCAAGAAGTCTTGCATTCATTGTCATTGTCTGATCTGCTGTTGCTGCTTCCGCTTTCATTGTGGATGCGGGTGCCATTGTTGTTACGATAACTGTTAAAACTGCTAATATGGTGATGATTGCTTTCTTCATTTTCCTTCATCCTTTCAAATCGTGTCGATTGAAAAATGATGGAAAACTACTAGGCATATTCGGTTATTTAAAAGTAGTGATAATCCTTCGATTATCTTACAGTACCATGCGGTACCGGCAGCTGGCTGCCATCCTTTCTGAAGGGAAGGCCCTGTAGCTTTGCGTCCTTACTTTTCAATAAGTTTGCCAAATGTAGTTTTCACGCCTTTTTCAAGTGCAAAGGCCTGATAGTAAAAAAAATAGTCTTGCGTCTGTAAGGAGACCAAGGCTATCATTGCAAATACATACGCTTTTACTATGTATCAGGCAACTGGCTGCCAACCTCTTATAGAGGGAAGGCCCTGTAGCTTTGCGTCCTTATCTTTCAATAAGTTTGCCAAGTGTTAAATTAGATGTATATGATGATTAAATGATGTATGATGATTTATCTAACTTCATACTACACCCATACAGTTAAAAAAGCAAGTATATTTTTAAATTTTATTACTTTATGTAACTATTTAATAATTGTGAAGTGACAGAACAGCTGCACTTTTTATTGCGGCTCCGGAAATTACAGCCCCGGACCCGGCTCATGCCTGCCGGCGTCCGGGTCCGCGCCTGTTTTCCCGGCGGCTTCATCTGTTTCATTTCATCTGTCTGGCTTCATCTGTTTCACTTCATCTATCTTTATCTGTCTTACTTCTCTTACTTCATCTGCCTGACTTCATCAACCACGCCATGCACGACAAACCGCCCCGTGCCGCCGGCTTTTCCGTGGCAGGTGGACAGCGTAACCATATCCGGCCTTCCCTGCGTGGACGCTTCCTGATATCCTTTAAAAAGCGATTTCCGAAGTATCATATCCAGATAGCTGTCATAATCCTCGTCCGTATAAACGGACTGATAGGTATCGCTGCCGCTTACCGTCGTATAATAGGAAATAATCCGGTATCTGACCGCTTTATCTTCCGTATAGAGATAAAACCAGGGATTCCCGTCGGCCATCCCCTCTTCCTGGATAAACTTCTTCAGGGATCCGAACATGGTGCGGTTCTTCATGTTATGCCCGTAAATCACCGTATTCCTGTCCGACAGATCCGGCGAATTGCCGGCATCCATAAATATGCAGCCTGCGCTGTTCTTCTCACCCTCAAAGGTCTTATAAAGATACGCCTCATTATCCGCCCCCTGGACCACCGGATAATTCAGTTCCAGGGCCGGGATATATAGCCAGTATCTGAAGTCCTGATTTTTATCCTTCAGCGCTTCAAAATCTATCTCCGGCATAAAAAAATCATCCTCAGGCGCATCCGTCACCGTTTCCGCAGCGGCCGCCGCATCCGTATTCACATATTCCTGTAGCTCCTTATATTCCGCCGCTCCCTTGCTGTATTCCACAAAAATACCGCCCAGATTTACGCAGGCCACGATAAGGACAACAACTGCGCACAGGGGAACCAGAATTCTAATCCATTTTTTCATATGTGCCTCTTTCTTTCAGTGCATATTTAAAAATTCATCCCACAGACAAAAGTACCAGCTCAGGTAACCGTGAAAGAACCGAACGGTTACCCTGTTTGACTTTATTATATACCCTGCCGAAATCCTGATCAATGAATTTTCAGCACACCAGCTGCTCCCGCATGCGCAGCAATATTTTTTTCTCCAGCCTGCTCACCTGTACCTGGCTGATTCCCAGGACCCCGGCCACCTCAGTCTGGGTCTTGTCCTGGAAATAGCGCATCTCAATCAGCTCACGCTCCGTCTCGCTCAGGCTGTCCAGCAGCTGGTTGAGAAGCATATGATCCAGAAGCTTTTCCTTTTCTTCGTCCAGGCAGCCTGACTGGCAGTCTCCCGCCGCCACCTTGTCCAGAAGCTGTACCTCATTGCCGTCAGACTGGTAAATGGTCTTATAAATAGATTCCACCTCCACATTGGCCTCCATAGCCATGACGATATCCTCCTTGGCAATGCCCGTTTCCCCTGAAATTTCCTCCAGTGTGGCGTCCCTGCCGTACTGATGGCCCAGCCGCTCCGCGGCCTGCTTTATCTTCCAACCGTTTTCCTTCAGGGTACGGCTCACCTTAACAAGACCGTCATCCCGCAGAAACCGTTTGATTTCACCGCTTATCATGGGGACCGCATAGGTGGAAAAACGGACGTCAAAGGACAGATCAAACTTATCTATTGCCTTGATCAGCCCTATGGTCCCAATCTGGAACAGATCCTCCATATCGTATCCCCGGCCTGAGAAGCGTTTCACGATGTGATGAACGAGTCCCAGGTTTTTCTCTATCAGTACTTCTCTGGCCGAATTATCCCCGGCCTGCGCCTGTGCAATCAGTACTGATATTTCCTCCATGCACTACTCCTCATCTTCCGACCAGGAAAGAGTTCCCAGCTTCTTTTCCATTTTTACAAGAGTTCCTCTTCCCGGCTCGCTTGTCACATCCAAATCGTCCATAAAGGCCTCCATGAAGGCAAAACCCATACCGGAACGGTCCATATCCGGCCTGGTGGTAAACAGCGGCTCCATGGCCTGCTCCACATCCGCAATCCCTCTGCCCTTATCTTCGATTTCGATATGTAAAACATCTCCCCGCAGGCAGCATCTGACCTCCACCTTGCCCGGCTCATCCCCGGACCAGCCCGCATAGCCGTGGATAATGGCGTTAGTGACCGCTTCGGACACTGCGGTTTTTATGTCCGCCACCTCCTCCAGTGTAGGATCAAGCGGTGTGATGAAGGCGGCTACGGCCACTCTGGCAAACCCCTCATTTTCCGAAACCGCGTCAAATTCCAATTTCATTTCGTTGTTCATTTCTCCTCCATTCTGCCGTCTGGCGGCATCTGCAAAATGTAATCCCAAAGCAGCTGCAAAATGCAGGGCAGCCGCCGTTGATTGAATGTTTCATTCCATGATTTCCACAATTCTGTCCAGCCCGGCAAGCTGGAGCATACGCCGGATCTGCCTGCCCGCATGAAGCACAAAAACCTTTCCTCCGAAGCAGGAAATGAGCTTGTATCTTCCAATGAGAATGCCGATTCCTGAGCTGTCCATAAAATGGGTGTCCTCAAAATCAAAGACCACATTGCCCACCTGGGATTCCAGGATATAGTGGTCCGCATTTTTACAGATTTCATCGGAACGGTGGTGATCCACCTCCTCCGGCATCCGGATGCACAGATAGTTATCAATAATTTGATAATCGCCCGCCATCCTTGCAGCGTCCGCCACCTCGGCCTGGCTGGTCACCTTCAGCTGTTCATTCTCCCTGCTATTCATTGACTTAAAATCCTCCTCCATATGTTTCTCCTTTCTCACAGTTACTGCCAGAACCCCGTCTGACCGGCGTTAAAAAAAGAGAACCTCATGCATACGCATCCGGCCAGTGGCCGTGCGTCCATGAAAGTTCTCTTTTGTAAGTGATATTTAATTGGATATCTATTTTTTCATCCTGGAGTTCGGCATCCGCCGTTTCAAAAACGGCTCAGGATTCCAGCTCCTTCAGATAGTCCTTGGCCCGGCGGGCCTTTTCCGTATTCGGGAATTGCTCAATTACCTGGTTGTATATTTTGGCGGCGTTCTTGCTGTCGCCTTTTTTCTTATAGGCGTTGCCCAGGATAAAAAGGGCGTCCCCATTGGTTTCATCGTAGGAAAATGCCTTTTCCAAATCCAGGATGGCGTTCTCGTAATCTCCCGCCTTGTAGGATTTATTCCCGCTGTTCGTGTAAGCCTCGCTAATCTTGGGGCCCACAGTCTCCAGCAGCTTGGCATACAGATTCTTATATGCCTCGGAAATCGTATCGGACTGCATGGCTTCCTTATCGATTCCTTCCAGCGCCTGGGATATCTTCTCCATATCCTCCGGCGTATCCAGGTAGGTATATGCCGCATTCAGCAGATCCTCAACAGTCTGCAGCGTACCGTCCTTACCTGCATAGACCTCCAGCTCCGAATTCAGTTCATCATTCTTTGCAGTCAGGGTATCCAGCTGCTTCTGCATATCCGTAAGCTCTGCATTTTTCTTATCCAGCTGCTCGCCGATACTTCTGCTTTCTTCGTTCAGCTGGGCCTTCAGGCTCTGGAGCCTGCCGGGAAGAATCAGGGTCAGGGAAACAGCCAGGCCGATTGCCACACCGCCAAGCAGATAAAGAAGTCCGGTATAGTTCTTTTTCGGTTCCTTTACGGCAAGAGGCTGGATGATGGTTTCGTTTCCGCTCTGATATTTGATAACATCCTCAGTTTTCGCGGCCTTGTGGACATTTTTCACGCCTTCGTCCACATTCAGGGCGGCGTTGACCTCCTTCATGTAACGAAGCGTCATGGTGTTGCCCACATCAATCCTGCTGCACTTCACAAGCTCCCTTTTCGCCTTGTCCCAATCCTCATTATGCATATGAAGAAGGGCCAGAAGCTGATGGGCGCGCAGGAATTTGGAATTGATGGAGAGCACCTTGCGAAGCTGGATCAACGCCAGATCCAGGCTCCCCTGCCTGCAGTACACCAGGGCCTGGTTGTATTTCTTAATCGCCTGGTTCAGGTTTTCCAGCTGGCTGGGGCTGTTCTGCACAGCTTCGATATAGGCGTCGGCAATGTTCTTCTCCGGCTGGAGATTCTTGCTGATGACCCATTCGCTGAGGGCATCCACGGTTTCACCCATCTCAAAATATACGAGTCCCAGAAGGTTCCTCGCTTCAATATTCATCTTATTCAGTTTCAGACATTCCGTCAGGCTTACAACTGCGCCTGAAAGATCCCGTACGTTCGCTTTCTCCAGACCATCATTATAGTAAAAATTGGATACGCTGACGACCTTCTTATACCGCGCCACATCGGCGCCGCAGTTCGTACAGAAATCGTGTTCCGTAAGCTCTGCGCCACAATTATAACAATTCATAACGGCAATCCTCTATTCCTCTGTGCTCTTTGCTGGTTTCCTGTTCTTTTCGATTTCCACCAGCAGGTCTGTCAGGTCCGTTAAATCATGGTTATATATGGCTTCCTCCACCTCGTCTACTTCAAGGCTGGGATGAAATTTCTTCAGTTCTTCCTCAAAATCTATCATCATAAAAACACCTCATTCTGCCGGCGCATCCGCACCGGATATGGAAAGCTGCTGCAGCCGTGCGCTTTCTTACAGCTGCTGCTTCTGTTTTCTTTTCTCAAGGTATGCTTTCAACTGGCCGGCCAGATACAGGCTCCCTGCGGCATAGACCTCGTCCTCAGGCCGCTTCTTTTCCAGCAGCGCCTCCATGGCCTGCTCCGGGCTGTGATAGAGCCTTACCTGGTTCCTTCCGCTCCAGAGCGAATCCAGCTGTTCCTCCGTCAGGCTTCTTGCGCTGTCCAGCCTTGCAATGGCCACATCCTCAAAAAGCCCGCTGTCCACAATACGCTGTGCCATCGGCTCCACCCGCTTGTCCGCCACAGCGGAAAACAGCAGATGCCTTTTCCCACGGCAGCCGTCCTCCCGGACGCTTTCCAGAAAAGCCTGCATACCATCTTCATTATGGGCGCCGTCAATGAATACACCAGGCAGGACTTCTTCCATCCGGCCTTCCCATTTTGCCTGCGACAGCCCGTTTTCAACCTGCTGCCTGGTAATCGGGCAGCTTCGTGAGAGCACCTCCAGAGCGCAAACGGCCAGCGCGGCGTTCTCCTTCTGGTAAACTGCCCTGGTTGACAGGCTGGCCCTAATATATTCATAATACCCAGAGCGCATGGAAAAATCAACGCTTTTATTCTTAAATTTAAATAAAACAACTTGTTTTTCTGACACAGGAATCACTTCCGCCGACATTTCACGGGCCTTTTTGACAATAACCTCGTTTACCTCTTCTTCCTGCTCCCAAAATACGACAGGGACGCCTTTTTTAATAATTCCGGCCTTTTCCGCGGCGATTTCGGCCTTCGTATTTCCCAGATATTCCGTATGATCAAGGCCGATGCGGGTGATGACCGTAACCAGCGGTTTCTCGATAACATTGGTAGCGTCCAGGCGTCCGCCCATTCCCGTTTCCAGTATAATATAGTCTGCCCGTTTTTCCTGAAACCAAAGCATGGATATGAAAAACAGCATTTCAAAAAAAGTGGGATGGTATTCCTCATGATTTTTTTCACAAAAGGCCTTTACGCTGTCCATCACCTGATTAAAACAGCGGGCAAATTCCTCTTTGGAGATCATTTCCCCGTCGAGCCGGAAGCGCTCCCTCACATCCACCAGATGCGGGGAGGTGAAAAGGCCGGTCCTCCGGCCCGCGCCGCTTAAAACAGCATTAATATAGGAACATACTGATCCTTTTCCGTTTGTTCCCGCCACATGGATCAGGCCCGACCGTTCGCCCGGCCTTCCCAGATATTCATAAAACCTTCGGGTGTCCTCAGGTGTATTTTTCTTCGTAAATTTGGGGATCTGCAGGGCATAAACCACTGCCTCCTCGTAGGTATAGCTCTTTTTTTCCATCATTATCTTCTGCCTCGTGTATTTCTTTAGGACGGCCCGTACTCCGAAACCGCAGCGCCCACACTGCACAGGGCCGCCTGTGCGGCTTCAAGCAAGGGGGCGGAAAACAGCCCTGCGCACTATGCGCACCCTGCTTCCGCCCTGTAAATCCATGATACCCTGCACGGTACCGTCTGCCGCTTATTTTTTCAGGGCGCCCAGACGTTCTTTTACCTGTGCCATCATCTGTGTGTATTTTTCCAGCTTTTCCTTTTCCTCAGCGATTTTGCTTTCCGGCGCCTTGGACAGGAATTTTTCATTGCTCAGCATGCCGTTGACACGCGCCAGCTCACCCTGCAGCTTCTTTTCCTCTTTTTCCAGTCTTTCGATTTCCTGGGCGATATCCACCAGCTCCGCAAAGGGGATGTAGCAGGTGGCCCCTGCGATCACAACGGAAACCGCATCGTCCGCAATGCCTGTCCGGTCCACCTGGACGGTTACCTGGGAGGCATAGGCAAGGGAAGCGAAGAACAGCTTTCCTTCGGTAAATGCCCGGGTGATATCCTCCTTGTCGCTTACTACATAAACATGCGCCTTTTTGCTGGGCGGCACGTTCATATTGCTTCTCACGTTACGGATGCCCCTTACGGCCTCCTTGATGATTTCAATATCCTTCTCCTGCGCCGCATAATTCCAGTCCGCGCGGTATTCGGGCCATTTTGAAATCATGATGGATTCTTCCTCGTCCTGGAGCGTGCAGAAAATCTCTTCCGTCACGAAGGGCATGAAGGGATGCAGCAGCTTCAGCGCGTTAAGAAGCACATTTTTCAGCGTCCACAGGGCCGCTCCCTGGCTGTCCGCATCGTCTGTGTCATACAGCCTGGGCTTCACCATTTCAATATACCAGTCGCAGAACTCATCCCAGATGAAGTCATATACCTTCTGGACAGCGATGCCCAGCTCGAAGTTCTCCATGTTGTCGGTAACTTCCTTCACCACATTGTTCAGCTTGGAAAGTATCCATTTATCCACCGGCTGCAGATGCCTGTCCGCATCCTGAGGGATGGTCTTGCCGTCCATATTCATCATGATGAAACGGGAAGCATTCCATACCTTATTGGCAAAATTACGGCTGGCCTCCACTCTCTCATAGTAGAAGCGCATATCGTTTCCGGGCGCATTTCCCGTAATCAGGGTAAGGCGCAGCGCATCCGCGCCGTACTGGTCGATGATCTCCAGCGGATCGATGCCGTTGCCCAGGGACTTGGACATCTTCCTGCCCTGGGAATCCCTGACAAGGCCGTGGAACAGGACGGTGGAAAAGGGTTTTTCACCCATCTGCTCATAGCCGGAGAAGATCATGCGGATAACCCAGAAGAAAATGATATCGTAGCCGGTAACCAGCACGTCCGTAGGATAAAAATAATCCAGATCCTCCGTTTTATCCGGCCAGCCCAGCGTAGAGAAGGGCCACAGCGCGGAGGAGAACCAGGTATCCAGCGTATCCGGATCCTGGGTCAGGTGGGTGCAGCCGCACTTCGGGCAAACCGAAGGCGCTTCCTTAGCCACCACGATTTCACCGCATTCGTCACAGTAATAAGCCGGTATACGGTGTCCCCACCAGAGCTGTCTGGAAATACACCAGTCGCGGATGTTATCGGTCCAGTTATAATAGGTTTTGTCCATGCGTTCCGGAATCAGCCGGATATCGCCGTTTTTCACGCCCTCCACAGCGGGCTTGATCAGCTCGTCCATTTTTACGAACCACTGCTTTTTAATCAGCGGCTCCACCGTGGTCTTGCAGCGGTCATGGGTGCCTACATTATGGGAATAGTCTTCGATTCCCACCAGGAGTCCCATTTCGTCAAGCTCCTTCACGATGGCGGCTCTCGCTTCATAACGATCCATGCCCGCGAATTTGCCTCCGTTTTCATTGATGGTGGCATCATCGTTCAAAATATTGATTTCAGGCAGGTTATGGCGCTTTCCTACTTCAAAGTCGTTAGGGTCATGAGCCGGGGTGATCTTAACCACGCCGGTACCGAATTCCATATCCACATAGGAATCCGCCACGATGGGGATTTCCCGGTTCATCAGGGGCAGCAGCACCTTCCTGCCGATGAGGGACGTATATCTTTCATCCTCAGGATTGACCGCCACAGCAGTATCACCCAGCATGGTTTCCGGACGGGTGGTTGCGAACTCCAGGAACTCCGTAGTGCTGGGCGCGCCGTTTTCATCTATGAGCGGGTATTTGATGTGCCAGAAGTGGCCCGCCTGCTCCTCGTAAACCACCTCCGCATCGGAAATGGAGGTATTGCATACCGGGCACCAGTTTACGATACGGCTGCCTTTATAGATCCAGCCCTTTTCATGCATTTTGCAGAACACTTCGGTTACGGCTTTATTGCAGCCTTCGTCCATGGTGAAGCGCTCTCTGTCCCAGTCACAGGAGGAGCCAAGCTTACGGAGCTGGCTTGTGATCCTGCCGCCGTATTCCTTTTTCCATTCCCAGGCGCGCTCCAGGAATTTTTCCCTTCCCAGGTCGTGCTTGTCAATGCCTTCTTCCTTTAATTTTTCAATGATCTTCACTTCCGTTGCGATGCTGGCATGATCCGTTCCCGGCTGCCACAGCGCATTATAGCCCTGCATCCTCTTAAAACGGATCAGGATATCCTGCATGGTATTGTCCAAGGCGTGTCCCATATGCAGCTGTCCCGTGATATTCGGGGGCGGCATTACAATGGTAAAGGGCTTTTTGCTTCTGTCCACCTCTGCATGGAAATATTTCTTTGCTATCCACTTTTCATAAAGTCTGTCCTCAATGCCATGAGGATCGTAGGTTTTCGCCAGTTCCTTACTCATAATTACTCCTATCCGCCCGCTCCTGCGGGCCTTTATTTTGTGTGGGGGGACGGGCTTTCCCGCAGTCCTGCCCGGCGTCCTGGTTTCCTGCGGGGTGCGGGCGGGGGGTGCGTGTTCGCTTTCAAAAATGGGGTATTTCTAACCGTTTCCTTTTCCCATTCTGCTCCCAACATGGCGCAGAACTCCTCACCCAGGGCAACTTTCGCTGCAGGCAGCTTCAGTTGTCTGGGTTCGTCAGACAGCGCCATTAGGGGCGGGATCAGAATGGGAAAAGGAAGCGGTAAGAAATAACTCCATTTTTTCAAAGCTCACAGGCACTCCCCCGTCCGCACCCCGCAGGGAACCAGGACACCGGGCAGGACTGCGGGAAAGCCCTAGGGTAGTGGCCGCGGAGGTTAAGGGCAGAATCGTGTGAATATGCCTTAAGGTACATAAAAAAGCCCTCTGCCGGGTTAGTTCGGCAAAGGGCGTTGTTAACGCGGTACCACCTTTGTTCACCGGGAAACTTGGGGCGTCTGGTGTAGGGAATGAGACGCTCAGGGGGGCAGGGGGATTTTTGCTGTTGCGGTAAAAATCCTGGGTTCCGGCCTGCGTTTGGTTTCCTGGCCTTTGGCATCTTTTAACGGGGATGAGGCGGGAGGCCTTAATGGGCAGAATTTATGGGGTCTGCTTTTGGGGGTCCGATTCCAAAGCTACCTTCGGCATTCCTTTCTTCTGAACGTCTTCCAGCCTGGCTTGGATTTTGTATGTCGTTGATTAATATTTAATCAGCGGGGATTGCGCCAGGACGTTCTTCTCTGTGAAGGGGGGATGCTTACTCCTCTTTTTCATTATCTTTGATATTATGGCGGCTGAACCCTGTAATTTCGGGGTGGCCAATTTATTTTTTACTATAATGAATGAATGGGCTTTTGTCAAGTCCATACCCGTATTGTTTTATGGGTTATGTGAGCGTTCTTAAAGGAGTCTGGGGGCGCACATTTATAAATTCGGCCTGTCGGCAGGGGCTCGTACTTTATATTGGGCAGGAGATTTCTGTAAAGTTCTTCATAGGTGTCATAGATTCTGTTCATCGCGCCGGTATGTTCTGCCACCAGGTATTGGTGGGGCTGGATTTCTTTCAGAATAAAGCCATCCGGTAAGCTGGATTTCCTGTCCAATGACTGAAAATGCTTCCAGTTCACGTATTTCATATTTCATTTTATGCCTCTTTTTTCCGCAGGCAGGCCTGCAATACCGCTTCCTTAAGCCGTTGAACGGGCTTTATATCGTGAGCAGGCAGGATAAACGCATCAACGCAGGCAACGTCCTTCCCGCCGTCCGGGCTGCGGCTGCCGGCCTTCTTTTTTCCGGGCAGGATGGGGGTGTGGGCCGAGCCATAAGAAAAAACGGCGGATATTTCTTACTGTCCCGGGAGGCCGGAATTTTGCCGTCCCTAGCGGCCTGTCTGACGAACGCAGCAGACGCTAGTCGCTGCGTGAGGAGTTCCGGCCGCGTTGGCAGAATTCTGGTTTCCCGGAACAGTTAGAAATACCCCGTTTTTGAAACTGACTCAGACCACACCCCCATCCTGCCGGGAAAAAAGAAGGCCGGCAGCCGCAGCCCGGACGGCGGGAAGGACGTTGCCTGCGCTGATGCGTTTATCCTGCCTGTTCAGGCCGTTTCTTTCACTGCAATCCAAATCTCGACAAGGCCGTCCTTTCCATAGTATTCGATATCCGGCGCTCCTGATTTCATTCTGCCTGTAAGGTAGCCTTTATTTAAGGGCCGGTATTTGGATTTGGGCAGCCATTTTGTGATTGCCATGGCTTCCGTTTTTCCGATGGTTTCCAGCGTGCAGGGGAAAATTGCCCATGTCATGGCCGGTATGGCGTATTCTGTGATATCGTTTCGCGTATCTTTGTCACTTGATACTGCGATCAGATACTCAAATTTACGGGGATCTGTTTCGTCCGTATTATAAATATTTATTCCGAGCAGGCCCTGCTGCTTTTGATTTGACAGCGCCTGTAACGGTTTGTCAAGGTTTTCTGTTTTAAACCAGGTCCAGAGGGCCGGGATGGCTTTTCTCCCTTCGCCTCTCCTGTTCGTTGTCTGAATTTTGTAACCTACGGTGCGGAAGCTTTCTTTTTTCTCAATCCGAAAAGGTAAATCCATTGTAACCCTCCTGTTTAGCTATTTGCTTTTTTCTTTCGGGTCCGGGCAGCCGCCGTGGCGGAACGGATGTTTTCTTCAGCGGCCCCTTTGCCTGTGCATCCATAATTGTACTTTAAATCAGGCGGCGCTTCCTCTCTTTTACAGTACCAAATAGATAAGTATCCGTCATATTCAGGCTACGGGATTTACTGCGGCGCCAATAAAGTCAGGGCAGCCGCATTTACTCCGCCTGACGGTATTGTTCCGCCAGCTCCCCGGTAATGGGCATCAACCGGCCGCCTTCAATGGAATATACCTGATCGCACAGCTGTTCAATGTCTTTATAGCGGTGGGACGTGAGGAAAATCGTTTTGCCCTCCGCTTTCAGCATACGGATAATTGTCCTGACATCCTCATACGTCTTATAGTCCAGGGCATTAAACGGTTCATCCAGGATCAAAATATCCTGTCCCTCCATAATGGCCTGTGCCAGTCCCAGTTTCTGTTTCATGCCAAGGGAATAGTGATCAACCTTTGTCTTATCCGATGGATCAAGCCCCACCTTGTCCATGGCTTCTGCAATTTCCTCTTCGCCTATCCTGCCCTGAATATCAGCCAGGAATTTCAGGTTCTGGAAACCGCTGTAAATGCCGATAAAACCGGGCGAGTTAATGAATACCCCCATATTGTCCGGGAAATCCCGGCCATTCTTTCCAAGCTGCCTGCCGCGCACATAGATGTCTCCCTTATCCGGTTTTTCGAAGCCGCACAATATTTTGAACAGCACTGATTTTCCGCTGCCGTTGGCGCCCACAAAGCCAACCGTTTTTCCGCGCTCCACAGCCAACGATACCTCCCGGAGAATCCTCCTGTGTCCGAAGCTTTTTGATACCTTCCTTAATTCAATATATGAGCTCATAACGGTTCCTCCTAAACCAATATTTTCTTACTGCCGAATGTCAAGAGCCACCCAAGCGTCAGCATGATAACAATAGCCTCCGTCCCCAGTGCCGCTGCGGCAGGGAGCCCGGCACCGGAATTTAATTCCGCAATCCGTGTCAGGCCTGAAAGGCCGAAGGGCAGATAAGATACCCATTGTCCGGGCACAACACAGAGCAGATTTCCCGCAGCCAAAACCAGAAAACCGATTGTAACCTGTCTTGAAACGGCATAAACACACATCATGACAAGATACTGTCCCATAGTATCAAGGAATTTCATAATAACAGCATACAGCAGCATTTTCCACGCCGTAATCCCGTCTGCATATCCAAAGAAAAATATTCCAAAAAGCCCCGCAGCAAACCAAAGAAGCGCATAGGCAACGAGAAAACCTGTGCCGGCCCACAGAATTCCACTCAGCAGCTTCCTTCGGCTTTCCGCCCGGACGGAAATAAAATAGGACTGGCCGCTTGCCGTCCATTCCAGGAATGCCGCCAGAAGATACAGCGGCGCACCGTTTACAATCAGCATTTCAAGGAATGGGAACACCCGGAAACAGCCTGTCCCATGCCCGGCAAACAGAGAATATACCCATTCCTGCCCGGATTGTAACCGAAAGCCTGCCCCGGCCTTGTACAGCGTTATTACCAGGACAACCGCAAAAAGAGCCAGTAACTTCTGCCGCGCCGCCAATTCGCGGAGATAACAGGCTGTCATGCCTGATATCCGCGGCCGCGGGAGGGATATACGCCCCCGCCATCCAAACCGCACCGTTACAGTAATGATGATGGCAAACAGCAATAATGTAATTCCTGTGACAGCAAAACGGTGATGCGTCCCCAAATTATGGTGCAGTATCAGCAAATGATTAAAGCCCGTCAGCGGCAGGCTGCGGACAGCCGGAATCTTCATCCACAGAACCGAGAGAATGTAAAGGGCAAGAATCACCCTGACTGACCATTTCCGCCCCCCGAAATGCCCAATCCACATGCAAAACCCGATTATCATCCAGCCTCCGAAAAACTGACAGGCAGAGAATGCCGCAAATGCCTGGACCGGGGTGGAAAAATACTGCCGCAGCACAAAAAACAGCTCTGCACCCGCCGCTCCTTCGGGTAATTCCCACCCATTTCCCCCGGGAAGCCCCATGCCGGATAAAAGAACCGCCGCGCTTTGGACAGCGATCAGCAAAAGGACAATCCCCCCTGTTCCCAGCCATTTTCTATAAAAATAGGAATGATAGCTTTGAAAACGCAAAATCACATTTTCCCCGTCATCCTCCAAAAAGGAAAAACAGCTTAACAGTAAAACCGGAAGCAAAAAACAGGTCAAATAATAGTGATCGGATACCGCCGATAAAATATGCTGTTCAAAATAAATCCCTTCGTTTAACCGGCCGCTGACGGAAAAGAGCAGGCATCCGGCAAACAACACAAACACCTTCCCATATCCCCACAGGCGGAAATTCTTTTTGCTAAGCGCCGCCATAACAAGCCCCCTAAACGTTCACCACAGTATTTTTCCTGATTTTTGCAAGGAAAAACGCTGTAAAACCGATGACACAAAGCAGCAGAACCGGTCCCGTGAAAAACGAAAGCCACGTCACCGCATGGAAACTGATACACGTTGGGTCAAAAGCGACAACTAACCGGTATTTCTCCAAACTCAGAATTGCCATAATAAAATTCTCAAGTATGGAATAGATAAACGGCCCGGTGAGTATTACAAAAATATTTTTACAATACATGGCGAGTACAAAACCAAAGGTCATGGCTAAAATACCTATCACACCTCTCCAGCAGGAAAAAGCAGCCGCATAAAGCAAAGGCTTTTCTACAAATGCTGTTTGGAAAACATGCGAAAAGGTATTGGTTTCAGGCGGAACCACCGGCGCTTTAATATCAATGGCATATACTGCAGACAACAGATAAGGGACCGCCATAATGCAAAATGCTCCCAGTGCATAGGCTGTCCATTTTGCCGTCAGGTATTTTTTAACCGGGACGCGCGGGGCGATATACAGGAGAAAATTATTTTTACGCTCATAATACAGATTCCAGCAGAGCGGAATCACAACAAACAGCGGATAAAGCAGGGAAAACCCTCCTGTTCCCACCTCCCACGCCTCCAAATCATAATGCAGTGTATAGCTTAAATAGAGCTTTTCAATCAGCACACACATGATAATTGTCAAAGCGGCAGTTGTTAAAAGCACCGGCAGAAACATTTTTTTACATTCGTTTTTTATCAATTGGGGCATATCTTCCATTCCTTTCCGTTTTTCATAACTGTTCAATTTCCTTCACAGTTACTCTTTTTCTTCAATATATCGGAGTATCCTGCGCACTTCAACCTCCCGGAACCAAACGAGGGTTTTAAGGGAACAAAATAATTTTCATTCCTTTAAAACCCTCGTTCATACCCGTTAATTATGGAAGAAGGACGCCAAATACAACATAATTTTCTTCCGAAACGGCTTCGTTGCGCGTAACAATCTTTCCATGATACCGTTCAGTAATACGCAGTATGTTATACAAGCCGTAGCCGCGCCCCTCACTGCTGCTTTTTGTTGTAAACCCTTTCCTGAACAGCCCCATGAACTCCGTATTCGACATGGCCGGGGCCGGATTGGAAACAAGCAGCTCCAGATACGTCCCTTTTTTCCTGACGGCAATATAAACCGTGCTTCCTTTCGGGGAGGCCTCGATTGCATTATCCAGCAAAATCCCGATTGCTTCAATCCACTCTGTTTCCGGTACCGCAGACTTTTTAAAAAGCCCATGCAGCTGCAATTCCATATGAATCCCCGCCGCCTCCGCCTGTTTTATTTTTCCAAACAACATTCCTGCAATGACCTTGCTGTCACAGGAGAGCAATTCCCGGTCGTTGGAATTAATGACAATGCCGCCTGTCAGCGCCGCCACCTCTCTTTGCGCCTCCTCCAAAGTGCCGGCAGAAGCCACGGCCGCCTCAATTGCCAGCATACGGTTCTGAAATTCATGCTGCCTTGCCCTCACCTGGGAAATCAGCTCCTCCACAATGGGCACATACTGTTCAATCATATGGATTCGCTTTTGCTCCTGCAGCCTGCGCCGATGAAAAAACAGCAGGATGCTGTTAAACAAAAGGACCGCCAGCACCAGTACCGTAAGAAGCCCTGAATAAGAAAGGAACCTCTCCGCCTGGAAAGAAACTACAGTAAGCTCCACCATCAGCAAAACCGCAATATCCGACGACACAATCCAGACCGCAATCCCTCCCGTCAGCACCAACTGCTGGAGCACGCCATAAAACGGCGTACAAAACAGCAATGAAACAAGGAGCAGCGTCAATACACGGCCGCCAAAAAGCAGCCAGCCTCCCCAAGCCCCGAAAGCGGCCAATACAGCGACACAAACACACCTGACAAGCAGATACAACGAAAACACCGCCATTGTCCCACTAAGAACGTCACCGTTATTTTCCCATTTGAAATAAATACTGTGAAGCAGCAGCACAGAAAAAACCAGAAACAGCCATCCCGCAATACTGTTAACCGGCACAATCTCATATCCGTATGCGGAAAGCGCGGCGCGCACCCCTTCATTCGCTACAAAATTCACCCGCGGGACAACACACAAAACAAGCAAAACAGGAAAAAGCAGAATATCCTTCCCCCTTGCCTCCGACCTTTTCTGAAAAACACCTTCACAGCAAACTGCCAATGCGCCCGCATCCAGCCCTGACTGCGCCAAAATACACAAAACATTCATGCTTCCCCCCACAGCCCGGCCTGATACTTATTGCCCACAGGCACCACCTCCGTAAACCCCTTTAAATAAATTTTCCGCCCGGCCTTATCAATCCTGTCAATATAATCCCTATTCACAATATAACTCTTATGACACTGTACAAAAGGACCGCCCTCCAGCAGCGCCAGCATTCCGGCTAACGTATACCCGGAAACAGTATCCTCTTTTCTCCCGGACAAACGGTTATCCGTATGAATAACCAGTTTCTTCCCAAAGGCCTCAATATACACAATATCCTCCGCCGCATACTCCAGAATAAACTGCTTTTGCTCAAGCTGGATTCTACTCCGCTCCCGCCTGATCTGCCCGGAAAGTCCCAACGCATCGCGAAACGCCTCAGCAAATTCCTTCTCCCCAAACGGTTTTACAAGGAAACTGTAACACTTCACGTCACGATAAGCCGAAAGCTCCTCCCCCGCCAGCCCCGTTTCAAATATAATCGGCGTATACCTATACTCCGGCAGCCCGCGCAATTGCTTCGCCAAATCAGTCCCCTTATAATCCTCCAACTGAATATCAATAATAAAAAGCGCAATCTCATTCTCCCTTGCATACCGCAGCGCCTCCCCCGCCCCGGCAAAAGAAATCACTTCCAGCTCTCCTGATATTTTCCCAATATACTCAACAATCCGCCTTACCGCGCCCCGATTGTCCTCCGCCAATAAGATTTTACCTTTACCCATCATTATGCCACCTCATCCTGCGCCTGTTTTTCAGCCATATTTTCAATCCTGTTACCTTCCAGCATATTATAATTCTTCCACACAGACAATACAACTTTCAAAGAAAAAGGCCTGCCTGCCCAACAGTTACAATTATTTGTATCCGCTTCTTTACAAAACTTACATATAGCGTTATTATATATCTATTAGATATATTTAAATGGAGGATTTATGTTAGAATCTATTATTTTAGGCATGGTATCAGACAATGATTTCACCGGCTACGACATCAAAAAGCTGATAGAAAACGGCATCGGAGTTTTTTATAAAGCGAGCTATGGAAGCCTGTATCCGGCCTTAAAACGATTAACAGACAAAGGCTGCTTAACAACCTACGAAAAACCCCAGGGCGGCAGGAAAAAAATTTTCTACCACATCACAGAAGAGGGACAAAAACAGTTTTTCGACTGGCTGGTTTCACCCACTGATATAACCGAAGGCACGAATACCCATCTGGCAAAAATTTATTTCTTTGATAACCTGTCCCCCGAAATCCGTGAGCAACAGCTATTGGAATATGAAATTAACAACAGAAATTATCTGAGAAAACTGAATGATTTAGAAAATAAGTATAATAAAATGGAAAACAAAGAATGTTTTTACTATAAGCTATCAACCCTTTACTACGGCATCTGCATTACCCAAAAAACAATTCAATGGTGCCAGCACATCCGCATGCAAAAACCACTCTCCGACTTAATACAGGATAAAAAATCATAAACCAGCGAAAGGATGGCTTTATCAACAGCCAAAGGTAAAAATTATGATAACAAAATCCCCCAGCGGCGCCCTCAGCCCATACTACTACAAAGGCGGCTATTTCCATGGAATCCATTATGGCAGCTACTTTGACGATTCAGACGCATTACTTTCCATGATGAAAAAAGAAGAAGAGTTCATTCTAAAATCACCGGAAAAACGCAGAATCCTAATTGATCTCTACGAAACGACTCTAACCAAAACACTTACCGAAAAAATTACAGAACATATCAACCACCTGCGCCCCAACATCGTAAAACTAGCAATCACCGCCACCCCCAAAAACCTTCACAAACTCCACAAAGCCCTTACCAGAAAAACCTCACTCCCACAATCACAACTATATTTTTCCACCGACATGGAAGAAGCCAAAACATGGCTTGTAAGCGACACATGCCATACGCACATCTATTCAAAATAAATATTGCCACTTCCAAATTCCAGAATATCAGCTAAAATGATAACACACTACTCTACCCTAATTTTATTATCACGCACCATTATTCTATCCTAAGTATTCAATACTCCAACACATTTATATATTTTCACTACTATTCCTCTTTATCTACCTGTTTGCCAAGGCCAGGAGAACCGCATCCGCCCCCCCCCTAGCGCGCACTGAAATTTTTCATTTGTTTATAGAGTTCCCCCGCCGAAACCGGCTTGCTGATATGTGCATTCATTCCCGCCCTGCGGCTTTTCTCCACATCCTCCGCAAAGGCATTGGCAGTCATTGCAAAAACAGGAACCGTCCCGGCGTCACTGCGGTCCAGAGATCTGATTTTCTTCGTGGCCTCGTAACCATCCATTTCCGGCATGAGAATATCCATCAGAATATAATCATAGAAGCCCTCCGGGGAAGCGGCAAATTTCTCCACGGCAATTTTTCCGTTCTCAGCCATATCTGTCCATGCGCCGGCTGCCTGAACTATTTCGGCGGTAATTTCCCGGTTCAGTTCGTTATCTTCCACGATCAGGACGCGTTTACCTGCAAACTGCTTCTGTTCCAGGCAGATTTCTTCGTTTTCTTCATTTTCAGGCTGTCCGCCACAATCGGCTGAATCCGCTTCGCCGGCCCCGTCGGCTTCGGGAAAAGGAATATCCAGAAGAAATAAACTGCCTCTGCCAGGCTCACTTCTGACGGCTATGCTGCCGCCCATCAGCTCAACGAAGCGCCTGGTAATCGCAAGGCCAAGGCCTGTCCCGCCATACTTGCGGGCCACATTGCTGCCCTCCTGCTCAAAGGGGCTGAAAATTTTATCTAGGTTTTCCGGCGCGATGCCGCAGCCGGTATCCTCCACTTCAAAATGCAGCCAGTGTCTGCCGTCCTGCACTTTTTCTTCCCGGATCCGGAACCAGACCTGTCCGCCCGCTTCCGTGAATTTAAAGGCATTGGAAAAAAGATTGCTGATAATCTGGCTGATACGCAGCGAATCACCCAGCACAACAAGGCTGTCGTCAACGGATGACTCCACATGAAATGCGATATTCTTATCCGCGGCCTGGGAGGAAGCTATGACCATCATCTGCTCCAGTATCATTTTCATGCTTATTTTTTCCGGGCACAGCTCAATTTTGCCGCTTTCCACCTTTGACATATCCAGCACGTCATTGAGCAGGGCAAGAAGATGCCTGGAAGACATGTCGATCTTATTCAGGCAGTCGGATACCCGCTCCGGATCCTCCAGATGATGCATGGCGATATGGTTCATCCCAATAATGCCATTAAGCGGCGTGCGAATTTCATGGGACATACGGGAGAGGAATTCACTTTTCGCCATGCTGGCGCTTTCTGCCAGCTTCAGAGCCTGTTCCGTTGATTCTTTTTCCCGGGCCAGGAGACGGTTCTTCTGCCAGATGACCATGGAATACAGAAGCGCTATCCCAAGAATACTTACCGCAGTGAGCAGTATAACCGTCATGGCAACCCTTGTCATGCTGCTACTCAGTTCCCCTATCCTTTCATCCAGCTTACCATAAGGCATACTCACGCAGATGTACCAGTCATTGACGGACAGCGGTATATAATAAAGATATTTATGGATACCCTCCAGCGTAAATGCAGTGACGCCTGTTCCGCCCTGTCCCACATTGTCCCGCAGCATCGAAGAAGCATATCCTTCATCAAATTCCGCCTGTTCCTCCAGGTAATCGAACAGGTTCCTGCCCACTGCACCATCATCCCCGTCATGTCTGATGATATAATTCCCGTTTGTGTCAATAATGTTCCCATAAGCGTTGGCGCCTTCTCTGTAAAGCGACAGCCTTTCCCCCAGATACGAAGGAGTCATTCCCACCACTGCCGCAATCAGACGGTGCTCACCAAACATGACAGAAGGAATTTCCGAGGACAGCAAAATCATCGTATTTCCAGTGAGCACACTGTTTACCTCAAGATATTTATCCTGTCCTTCAAGCAACGCCTTTGCGCCTTCTATACGTCCATCTGCAGAAAAATGCCCTTCCGACGTATAATAATCCCCATTATCCTCCAGAAAAGCTACAAAGGCATAAGCGTTCTTCACAGTCCTGTCCCGGATAAAAGCCTGAAGCATTTCCATGCTTTCCAGATCCGCCTCCGTTATGTTCGCCGTAATGCTGCTGACCCGGATAAACTGGCTGTTCATTGTAGTATCAAAATGTCCCGCCATCTGATCTGCCATCTCCGCCAGATAAATGTCGCTGATATCCAGAATCGTTCGCCTTGTTTCCTGTCTGTCCGCCCGTACCATCCAGACCAGAAGCGAAAAAATGAGCAGTCCCAACACTGCCGCCGCTGCCATCACACTGGTCTGCTTTTTATTCGAAAATGAAAACTTGCCTTCCTTCATTACCGGTTCCGCCTGATTATATTTTATCGTCCAGCCGTAAAGCTTTATTTTTTATCATCATAGCATCCCGAAGAATGAAAAACAAGACTTTATTACAGTGTTTTCGGATCCGGTTTTTCCGGGTTATATATTACGGTTCAGCCTGGTCTGAACCGCCGCTTCCCAGACCTGCCCGGACTGTAACGGTTATGTTCCAATGTCCCCGGTAATCCTGTATTTTCCCGGCGGCAGTCCCTTTTTCTGCCGGAATATGTTGGCAAAATAGTGCTCATCCGAAAACTGCAGCCGGTAAGCAACCTCCTTCACTGTCATCCCCGTGTTTCTCAAAAGCAGGCAGGCCGTGTCTATTTTCCGGGACAGCACATATTCATAGGGTGTCTGGCCATATGCCTTCCGGAAAACCCGTGTCAGCTGGGAAGGGGAAAGGCTGGCTTCCTTTGCCAGCTGTTCAATACTCAGGCGTTCATAAATATGCTCATCCACATATTTCCTAACTGCAACTGCAGTCTCCGGAAGCCGTATTTCCGGCTCCGCTCCCGCCGCCGCATGGGCGGCCAGCTGAAGAAGGATTTCATGGAAAAGGAGGGAGGTCCTGCGGGCCACCTCGGTTCCGCTGCCCTCCTTTTTTTCACAGACATGAAGGAACTCCCGGAATAAAGGATAGACCGGGCAGTCCCGGAAAAGAACCGTCTCCCCCAGGCCGAAGCCTTCCACCAGGGTGTCGCACAGGCTTCCTTTTACATTCATCCATATTTTTTTCCATGGATTGGCCGCATCGGCCTGGTAAAAATGGCTTTTTCCCCGGGGAAGCAGATAAACGTCCCCCTTGGCCGGACGGTAGGTTTCCTCCCCGATCCTAAGCAGGCCTTCCCCTTCCATAATATACTCAAGGATATAGATGGAGGAATTCTCCCTTTCTATATGATAATGGCTGTCAGGATAGGTAATTCCCGTCATCTCAATCTGAAAAACCGGCTCTCCCGGGAGCTGGCCCGGGAGGAATGTAATGATTTGTTCCATAATGCGTGTTTTCCTCAATATTTTGCGTGTAATTTCCATTTATCAACCTATATTATAGCTGTATACTTCAAGTAACGCAAGATGAGCCGGGGCATCCGGCAGAATGGAGGAAATTATGGGGAATATACCTAGACCGGAACATCCTTTTCCGCAGTTTGTGCGCGAGGACTGGGTGAACCTGAACGGAACATGGGATTTTGAACTTGATTTGAACAACAGCGGGCTGGAAAGAGGCTTTGGAAAAAGGACGGATTTTAAGGACAAGATCCTGGTGCCCTTCTGCCCTGAAAGTGAATTGAGCGGCGTGGGTTACACGGACTTTATCGCAGCCGTATGGTATCACCGCACCGTTACCATCAGCGCAGAACAGCTGCAGGGAAAGGTTTACCTGCATTTCGGCGCCGTGGATTATGACTGCCGTGTATTTGTTAATGGCACGGAGGCGGGAAGGCACAAGGGAGGCTATGTGTCCTTTGCCCTGGAAATTTCCGCGCTTCTGAAGGAAGGGGAGAATCATCTGGTGGTATGTGCACAGGATGATACCAGAAGCCCTATGCAGCCCATCGGCAAGCAGAGCGACCGCTTCTATTCACATGACTGCTCCTATACCAGAACGACAGGTATCTGGCAGACCGTATGGATGGAATTCACGCCTGCCGCACATATCTGCAGCGTCCAGTATTATCCGAATGTAGCGGAAGGCTCCGTAACCATCAAGGCAGTAGTGGAAGGGGAAGGCATCTTCAGCGCCGCCGCTTCTTATGAGGGAACCGCCTGCGGAAGCGCATCCGCCAGGACGGATTCCGGCAACGTAATCGTCACCATCCCCCTGAGCGAAATCCATCTCTGGGAAGCAGGGGCAGGACGCCTTTATGATCTGCAGCTTTCCTTCGGCGATGACAAGGTGAGCAGCTACTTCGGCCTCCGTGAAGTGAAGCTGGACGGCTACCGCTTCCTGATTAACGGCAAGTCCGTATTCCAGCGTCTGATCCTGGATCAGGGATTCTATCCCGACGGCATTTATACGGCGCCCTCCGATGAGGCTCTGGTAAATGATATCCGCCTTTCCATGGCGGCAGGCTTCAACGGAGCCAGGCTGCACCAGAAGGTATTTGAACCCCGCTTCCTCTATCACTGCGACAGGCTGGGTTATCTGGCCTGGGGCGAAATGGCAAACTGGGGCTTTGATCATTCCTCCTATTCCGGCTATGAGGCATTTATCCCGGAATGGATCCAGTCGATTGAAAGAGATTTCAACCATCCCGCCATCGTAGGCTGGTGTCCTTTCAATGAAACCTGGGATTTTGAGGGACGCAGACAGATTGACAGCCTTCTTGCCCTCACATGGAAGATCACCAAGCAGTATGACACCACCCGTCCCTGCATCGATACCAGCGGCAACTACCACGTTGTTACGGATATCTTTGACGTGCATGACTATGAGCAGGATCCCGAAGCATTTGCCGCCACTTATGAGCCGTTTAAAAATGGTACGGGCGTATTCCACGACCGTCTGGGCGACAGGCAGCAGTATAAAGAAGGGCAGGCGATGTTCGTCAGCGAATACGGCGGAATCAAATGGGCTCCCGGCAGCACGGACGAAAAGGCCTGGGGATATGGAAACGGCCCCAGGACCGAGGAAGAGTACATATCCAGATATAAAGGACTTACCGATGCGCTTCTTGACAATCCCAGGATGTTCGGCTTCTGCTATACACAGCTGACAGACGTGGAACAGGAACAGAACGGCATCTATTACTATGACAGGACACCTAAGATCGATGTGAATATCTTTAAGGAAATCAACAGCCGGAAGGCTGCTATCGAAGACTGATACGAATAGATGCCCTGGCTTAATATCATGACATTTATCTCCCACAGCTGCGGACCAACCCCTTACATATCCTATGTGTTCCGCAGCTACGGGAATAAATTAAGCCCGAAAGGAAAATGGCAGTTACCCATGAAGTATGTATGCCATCTGCCTTTCGGGCCTGTTATTCTTATTTTGAAGCACAGACATAACTGCCTGGCAAAGCTATATCCTACCTTCCATAATAATATTCTGAGGACACATTCCCAGCGCTTTATAAAAGCCCATGGCCGATTCATTGAAGGCCCATACCTTCAGCTCCACCCTGTTGATTCCCATCGGCCTGATTATGTCCGCCAACGCCTCATAGAGCGCTTTTCCCACACCCATATGCCTGAAATCTTCAAGGATACAGATATCGTCAATGTAGGCATAGCGTCTGGGCACCACCACCGGGTGGGCCGGAGCCTGCTTCAGCTTGACATTACATATGCCCGCAGCCCTGCCGTCTGCCTCGGCCACCAGGAAGAAGGAATTTTCCTCCTCCATCAGCTTTTCAAAATCTTCCCTGCCAAACGGGCTGTCCTCCAGGTCGGCAAAAATATCCGGCCGTTTTACCGCATGGATATGCTGTTCTTCCCGTATGGCCGCTCTCAACAGCTCATAATCTCCCCAGCCGCCTTTTCTTACGGTAATTTTCTTTTTCTCCTGCATCAAATTTACCTCTTCTCTTATATGCCTTCTATGCCAAATCTGCTGCGTTTTCTCCGATTTTGCTGATAATCTTTTTATTAATTCTCGCATAGAAGAACAGGGTGACAGCCAGCGACATAAGTTCCGCAATCGGGAATGACCACCATACGTTTTCCACCTTACCGGTCAGGGAAAGCAGATAGGCTGCGGGAAGCAGCACTAAAAGCTGTCTTGCCACAGATACCGCCAGACTGTAAACACCGTTGCCCAAAGCCTGGAATACACTGCCGATAACAATACAGAAGCCGGCAAACATAAAGCTCAGGCTGATGATTCTAAGGGCAGGCACGCCGATTGTCAGCATATGTTCCGAAGCGTTGAACATAGCCAGCAGCTTGTCCGGGAAAATCTGGAAAACAAGGAGCCCCACCATCATGATGGACACCGCATAAATGATACTCAGTTTTGCCACATGCTTCACACGTTTCCGGTTGCCCGCGCCGTAATTATAGGCCACAATGGGAACCATTCCGTTATTCAGGCCGAATACCGGCATGAACACAAAGCTCTGCACCTTGAAATAAACGCCGAAGACCGCCGTGGCAGTTGAAGTAAACTGAATCAGAATCAGGTTCATGCCATAGGTCATGACAGAGCCGATTGCCTGCATGATAATAGACGGGATGCCTACGGCATAAATCCTGCCGATCATTTTTTTCTCAGGACGGAATTTTCTGAAATTCAGATGGATATCCTTGTTCACCTTCAGGTTAAAGATAATTGCCAGCCCTGCCGCAACAATCTGTCCGAATACCGTAGCCGCCGCTGCGCCCGCAACACCCATTTTGGGAAAGCCAAAGAGGCCGAAAATCAAAATAGGGTCGAAAATAATATTAATCACTGCGCCCAGACTCTGGGTAATCATGGTATACATGGTCCGTCCGGTGGACTGCAGCAGCTTTTCAAAGGTCATCTGGGTAAACATACCGATAGAACAGATACATACAATCGTCAGATAGGTTACGCCGTAGGATACGATTTCCTGATCCTTTGTCTGGCTTAAATAAAACGGCTTCGCAATCAGTACCCCGACTATCAGAAATACCACGTAGGACATAATCGCAAGGAAAACGCCGTTTTCCGCCGCTTTATTAACATTCTCCTGATCCCGCTCTCCCAGGCTTCTGGAAAGGACCGCATTGACGCCGACGCCGGTTCCCGTGCTGAGGGCGATCATCAGCGACTGGATAGGGAACGCCAGGGAAACAGCGGTCAGTGCATTTTCATTGATCATGGATACGAACACACTGTCCACAATGTTGTAAAGGGCCTGCACCAGCATGGAAACCATCATGGGAAGGGCCATGGACAGAAGAAGCCTGTTCATGGGCATGGTTCCCATCTTATTAGTCATAACGCGTTCCGGCTGCTTTCCCTCTCCCGCCGCCTGGGACACCGCGCCATTTACAGCTACATTTTTCTTTTGTTTTTCACTCATTTTAACACCACTTTCTAACTCTTAACTAGCTAACCATTCCAGTATAATAGAAAAAACAGCAGCCCGCAAGTAAAACAATCTGCTGTTCCTTCCTATTTATATAAGCAATTTAACTAAAGTTTTTGCAAAACTGTCCTGTGCCATCACAGTTACTTGCAAAATTCCATTCAAAACCACCTGCGAAATTAATATTTTGTACTTCCGGATGACTTTCAGCCGGTCAGCACTGTAAACGCACCGGCCGGCTGAACTGCTGATTTTTCCTTATGCATGGGGAATATTGGTAAATTCCGATATTTCCCGGCTGATGGTGCATAAATCCTCAACGCTTAAATCATGCAGTCTCTCATGCCCTGTGATACGGGCAAAGGTTTTCAGTTCCTCCAGGGAGCAGTTGAGATAGTTTGCCACTCTCGCTGCCGCCGCATCCATCTTAAGGCGTGCTCTCAGTGTCTCATCCTGTGTGGCGATTCCTACCGGACATTTGCCGCTGCCGCAAATCCGGTACTGTTGGCAGGCCGCTGCCATCAGCGCCGCCGAAGCCACCGCCACCGCGTCAGCTCCCATGGCAATCGCCTTTGCAAAATCCGAGGATACCCGCAGCCCTCCCGTAATCACCAGGGAAATATCGGATTTCACACTGTCCAGATATTTCCTTGCCCGGTAAAGTGCAAATACAGTGGGAACACTTGTGGAATCACGCACCAGACGCGGGCTGGCCCCTGTTGCGCCGCCTCTTCCGTCGATAGTAATAAAATCCGGACCGGCAAAGACACAGTATTCCAGATCCCGTTCAATTCTTCCCGCTGCGATCTTGATCCCGATCGGCCTGCCGTCCGATTCACAGCGCAGTTTATCAACCAGCGCCCGCAAATCCTCTCTGGTATTGATTCCCGGGAATCTGGACGGGCTGATAACGTCCTGTCCCAGAGGCTTATTACGGATGGCTGCGATTTCCGGAGTCACCTTGCCTCCCGGAAGATGTCCTCCCATGCCGGGCTTGGTACCCTGGCCGATCTTGATCTCTATGGCATCAGCGCGCCGCAGGTTCTCCGGCGTCACACTGTACAGATTGGGCACATATTCAAAAATATATTTGGCCGCCGCTTCCCTTTCCTCCGGCAGAATTCCGCCTTCGCCGCTGCACATGGCCGAATGCGCCAGAGCGCTTCCCCTAGCCAGGGATATCTTGGCTTCCTTTGAAAGCGCGCCGAAGGACATGTGGGATATGTATACCGGATTGTCCAGTATAAGCGGCTTCTTGGCATTCGGGCCGATAACGGTGGTCGTATCCACATGGGCATGCTCATCCAGCGGCGGCGGATTCAGCTGCGCCCCCAGAATAAGTATGTCATCCCAGCAGGGCATGGGCATCTGTGTCCCCATGGCCTCAATAAGGGGCTTTCCTGAAACCGCCATTTCGTGAATCTGAGCCATGTACCGGATATTTTCATCCTGCCTTCTCCATTTCTCCGGATAGGCAAGAGTCTGGGGTTCACTATTTTCATCTGTGCATGCAGCGCCGGCCGGCGCTTCCGTTTCCCCGGCAGCTTTCAGGCCTGTCTGCGTGCCAGCTTCTGCAGTTTCCGTTTCCGGCACAGCCGCAGGCTGCTCCTCCAGCAAACGTAAGTTATCCGGGGAATGCCCGCACACCGGACATTTTTCCAGCTCTGAAAAGAGCTTCCCTTCCTTTTCCTCGTCAAAAATGTAACCACAGATTCCACATTGGTATCTTGCCATACCTTTTACCCCCTTATTATTTATAATACGGCCGCCTGTTTCCGGCAAAGCCGTTCGTTCCCCTTTTTACAACTGCCCCTGGCTTTATTCCTTTCTGTTTTTTACCTGATCCCTTACCTCCTTCAGCCCCTGATCCTTGTTTTCCAGCGGATGGATCCACATATGGCTGTCCGGGTTCTGTACA
The DNA here is from genome assembly GCF_003435485.1 of Eisenbergiella massiliensis. Lineage (NCBI taxonomy): Bacteria > Bacillati > Bacillota > Clostridia > Lachnospirales > Lachnospiraceae > Eisenbergiella > Eisenbergiella massiliensis. Next base: position 261,300 of record NZ_QVLV01000006.1, on the reverse strand, counting down.
TCCTGGCAAATCGGCACCCTGCCTTCCAGATCCCTTCCTTCAAAGGTCTTAAACACACCTTCCTTCGCTTCACCGCGCCATTCCTGCACGTTGCCGTCGGCATTCAGCGTGTTGATATACATATTTCCATGGTACAGCCCGTCCTTGAAATTGCCGATCACATTCTGAAAATACCGGCTCTCCGGGGCGGCCCTGTTGATATCCAGATCATAGTGCTCCTGGCCTTCACCGTTGGGCAGATTGTCCAGCCAGGCACCCTCATAGCTATGGGTAACCAGAACCGGATCAAAGGAAGCGGCAGCATTGTCCTGACAGTACATTTTCAGCCACATTCCCTTCCCGCTGCGCAGGCCGTCCTTCCATTCTCCGTAGTAATACTGATCCTCTCCGTAAACGGCAATGCCCGTTCCCTCCGGGCGGCCCTGCTCATTCCTGTCCCCGTAGTAATAAAAATAAGCTGAACTTTTCAGGGAGGCCGACATGGCACGGTAATGTGCCAGCCCGCTCAGATCCTCTACAGCTTCCACATTATCCTTCTGCCAGTAATCCATCATTTCTGCGAGCATCTGGGTATTCGTTTTCTTTACAATGACCATCGCCGTATTTGCGCTTACCTGCGCCGTGCCCGGCACATTGGAGCCGGATACGGCAGGAGGCGCGTCCTTCACAGCATCCGGCGCGCTTTCCGTTTCCACAGGTTCCTCGGCATCCAGCTCAATCGTCTCCTGAACCTCCACAGGATCCTCTTTGCCGGTATTTTCTCCCGTTTCACCTGAGGCTTCCTCCGTGCTTTCCGCCGTTTCGCCGCCGCTTTCCGTTTCGCTTTCCGTTTCCTGCACCGCCTCTGTATCCGGCCCCGTACCGGACTGCCCCTTTTTCTGCCTGGCACTGACTGCGCACATTACCAACACTACAATGATAAAAAGAAGCAGGGCGGCTATGGGGACCAGCTCCTTCATTAATTTACTGTTTTTCATTCCTATTCTCTCCGGTTCTTTCTTTTCAGGGCGGCAGCTGCCGCCTTCGTTTATAACTGTCCATCACTTCAGCAGTTACTTTTATTCTACCATACTTGACCGCAACGTCACAGAAAAGATTTTCTTAATTAATTGGGCTTCATTGCCTGCGTCTGACATATACCTCTGCCCACGCCGGGAAAAAGCCGGCGTTTATGGCAACGCTCCTGGAAAGCCCATGGGATTCCGCGGTGCCGTAGAAGGGGATTTTTCCTCTGGCAAGGATCTCCTGTTTCAGCAGGGCAACCAGACCGGAGGCCAGGCCACGGCCCGCAAATTCGGGCAGCACGTCAATTCCAATCTGCCACATCAGCGGACTGTCCTCACTGGCCCCGGCCACAGCAGCAACTTTTCCGTCAATAATCGCAGCAACAGCCAGCATATCCGGCATCAGCTCAGAACCGCAGATGGCATGGCGGAACTGCCGTCCCTCCTTCCAGTCGGGCAGCTCCCCTTCCTCCAGCCATCTGACCTCAAAATCCGGTTTTACCGCCGTTTCCTGCATTCCAGGGAGAAAATAAATATGGGTATCCGCAATCTCCCTGCGCTGGCCGCGAAGGCAGTCATCCAGCCTGCGCAGGTTTGAAAAACGGCAGAACCATTCCGGCTCCGGTCCCTGTTCCCCGTATTCATGGCAGCACCAGTCATAAATTGCCTCATCCGCCATAAGATACCCTTTCCCGCAGAACAGAATCGCCCTGAAAAACAGATCCATCCCTTCATATACCCTTGCCCTGGAATCAATTCCATAGTCAATGCCTGCCGCCGCTTTTTCCATACGCTCTCTCATAAGCCAGCCATAGGCCGTATCAGTCATAAAGGTCTGATCCGGCATTTTCGGTCTTCTTCCTATTAAATAACCGCGTTTTCCTGCTTCGCCGGACGGATCCAGCGCGCAGTCCATTTTAAACTGGGCCTCCACCTTTTTTATAATATCCTCAGCTATATGCATTTTTGTTAATCCTCCCTGCAGATTGTGCTGCTGCCGCAAATGCGCTTACCTGCCCTGCAGCTGCCGGTTTTTTCATATTACAATTACGTATTTCTTCTGTCAACCGGCGCTGCCCGATTTTCTCGTTCTGTATTTCGTATTTCCGTGTTCGGTATAATTATTTTTTCTTTCCAAATTATGAATTCTTCGCCGCTTCTCTTGACAGTCACCATATCGCTGACTAGAATGTAACAAGAATCATGGGGTATTCTGATCCGTATGGGAAAACAAGGCTTCCAAGCCGAAGCTAAACGGCACATGCGGCTCTGACAATATTGATTTTCAAATGCGCCAATGCGCATAGATGGGAGTAAGCTGAAAAAAGGACGCTTTCAGCCTTCCTGATTTTAAAATGCGCCAATGCGCATAGATGGGAGTAAAAATGAAATTTCTAAAGAAAATAAAGGAAAGCAGGCTGAACCTGATTTTGCTGCTGCTTTACCCAATCGTAACCTTTTATCTGCTGGAATGGTTTACCCATAATCCCTGGAAAACCATGAAGGCAACTCCGCAGGTGCTCAATATCGTAATGTTTGAGCTGGTTGCCCTGCTGCTTTTCGCCCTGTTCGGCCGGCTGCATGCGGCGCTGATGACGGAAACGCTTTTCTTTTTCCTGTATGGGCTGGTGAATTATTTCGTGCTGAATTTCCGTTCCGTGCCGATTCAGCCCTGGGATCTGTTCTCCATCAGCACCGCCGCAAGCGTTGCGGACAACTATGAATATACGCTGGACAAACAGGCGCTTCTTGTGGTTATCGGCTTTCTGGTTCTGCTGATACTGGAATTTTTCTGCAGGTATACACTGAAAAAAGGAACCTGGAAATTCCGCATACCCACGGCTGCCGTTGTATGCGCCCTGCTGGTGGCCTTCGGCGGCATGTTCCATTCCGACGAAATCGTCCAGCAGAAGCTGCGACTGTATGACAAGCTTTTTACCCCGACCACCATCAGCTTCAAGAACGGCACGGCGCTGGCCTTTGTCATGGAGCTGCGTTATATCTCCGTAGACAAACCGGCCGGCTACAACGCGGATGCCGCCCGGGAGGAGCTGGCCGCCTATGCACATCCTTCGGAGGAACCGGAGAAAAAACCGAACATTATTGTCATCATGGATGAAGCCTTTTCCGATCCGGCCGTGCTTGCGGATTTTCAGACCAATGAAGATTATATGCCTTTTATGCACAGCATGATGGACGGCGCGGACAACACGGTTTCCGGATGGCTGAATGTTTCAGTCCTGGGGGGAAATACTGCAAATACCGAGTTTGAATACCTGACGGGGAATACCATGGCCTTTCTTCCCACCGGCAGTATCCCCTACCAGCAGTACATCAAGGCAGAAACGCCTTCCATGGCCTCCCACCTGGCTTCCCTTGGCTATAAAACGGTAGCCATGCACCCTTACAAGGCAACCGGCTGGGATCGGGATAAGGTTTATCCGGACCTGGGCTTTCAGGAAATGCATTTCCTGCCCGATTATAAAAATCCGCTTCTTGTGAGAGAGTATGTAAGTGATAAATCGGATTTTGAGAAAATTATTGAAACCTACGAAAAGAAAGAACCCGGAGAACCGCTGTTCGTATTCAACGTAACGATGCAGAACCATTCTTCTTATACGGAAAGCTTCGATAATTTCCAGCCGGATATTACCGTGGAGGGCGCCAATTCCACAGCCCTGAACAATTATTTATCCCTGATGAAGCTTTCGGACGAGGCGCTGCAGGAGCTGATTGCCTATTTTGAAGGGCAGGAGGAAGAAACCATCATTGTTTTCTTCGGTGATCATCAGCCTACCAACTCCGTTGTGGAGCCGGTATGGAAGCTCAATGGGAAGCGTAATGCAACGTTGACTGAGGAAGAACTGTCACGGCGTTACAAGGTTCCTTTCATCATCTGGGCCAATTATGATATTGAGGAAACCACAGGCGTGGAAACCAGCGCCAATTATCTGGGCTTTCAGACGCTTCAGGCCGCAGGCCTTCCCCTTCCCGATTATTTCAGCTACCTGGCTGCTTTTTCCGGGGAGGCGCCCGTAATCTCCGCCAACCATGTGGAGCTTAAAGATGGTACCTTTACGAATGCGGACGATCAGAAGGATTTGCTTTCCGGCTACAGAGGCTATCAGTATTACCAGATCTTTGATGCATCAAAGCGTAACGGCGGTTAATTTCCTACGCCGGAAAAACCGCACGGCCACATAAGCGTAACCCAATTACAGCTCCGGAGGTACAACGACAAAAATGAAATTTATGAATACAATGACGGCGGGCCGCGCGGCCCGCAACAACCCATCCAAAACGGCAGCCTCAGAACCTCCTTCCCCTGGCAGATGGATAAGAAGCAACTGGGCCTGCCTGCTTTCCTTTGCCATTCCCTTTCTGATCATGCTGGCGATTTTCATTATCAACGGCATTTTCCCGTTTGGCGATGAAAGCTTCATGCACTCGGACATGTACCACCAGTACGTCCCCTTTCTTTCTGAAATGCTCAGTAAAATCCGAAGCGGGAACAGCCTTTCCTATTCCTGGAATGTGGGCGTGGGCTCTAATTTTCTTGCGCTTTACGCCTATTATATGGCAAGTCCCTTCAACTGGCTTGTGGCACTTTTCCCGGATAAATACCTGATCGAATTCATGTCCTACCTGGTCATCCTGAAAATCGGCTTCAGCGGTTTTACCTTTTCCTGGTATCTTACCCGGCATTTTAAAACCAGAAGCGCGGCCGTGGTTCCCTTTGCCGTTTTTTATGCCATGTCCGGCTATCTGGCGGCCTATAACTGGAACGTGATGTGGCTGGATTGTATTTTCCTGTTCCCCCTGATAGCCCTGGGGCTTGAAAAGCTGGTGACTGAAGGGAAATACAGGCTGTACTGCATCAGCCTTGCGCTGTGCATCCTGTCCAATTACTATATTTCCATCATGGTATGTATTTTCCTGGTGCTGTATTTCCTGGTGCTGCTGGTATCCCACTGCAGCTCCCTTCGCCGGATGGGCGGCGCTGTACTGCGTTTTGCGCTTTTTTCCGTATTGACGGGAGGCATGGCGGCCATACTGTTAATACCGGAATATTCAGCGCTGCATCTGACGAAATTCAGCGACTTTAACTTTCCCTCCAAGCTGACCTTCTATTTCTCCACCATCGACATGCTGGCGAGGCACTGCATGGATGTGGCGGTGGAAACGGGGCTGGATCACTGGCCGAACATTTACTGCGGCGTTGCGGTTTTCCTGCTGGTTCCGCTGTATGTTTCCAATGCGAAAATTTCCCTCCGGGAAAAGGCTGCAAGACTGGGCCTCCTGGCGTTTCTGTTGGTAAGCTTTTCCACCAATGTGCTGAATTTCATGTGGCATGGCATGAACTACCCGGATTCCCTTCCCTGCCGCCAGTCCTTTATGTATATATTCCTGCTGCTCACCCTGTGCTGCGAGGCGGTGCTGCGCATCCGGGAGTGTTCCTTCAAGTCCCTGGGCGTCAGCTTCTGCCTGTCCCTGGGCTTTGTGCTGCTGTGTGAAAAGCTGCTGAAGGACGATGAAGCATTTGCCGTGGAAACCTTCCTGCTGACTGCCGTATTTTTATGTCTGTATGGAATTTTTGCTTATTATTATAAAAAGAAGAACTTCAACCTGAAGCTGCTGGCCGTCCTCACCCTGGTTGTGGTGACCGCGGAAGCCTCCATCAATATGTATCAGACAAGCGTTTCCGTGACCAGCAGGAGCAAATATCTGGAAAACCATGATAATTACCAGCTTCTGGTGGATCGCATCAGGGAACAGGACCCGGATTTCTACCGGTTCGAAAAGTTCAGCCGGGTGACGAAAAACGACGGCACCATGATAGGCTATCCCACCGCTTCCCTGTTTTCTTCCACGGCCAACGGGCAGGTGGAGGAGTTCTACGAAAAGCTGGGGATGAGCCACAGCAAGGTATTTTACTGCTTTGACGGCGCAACGCCGTTAACCTCCTCGCTGCTCTCCGTCCGTTACATGTTCTCCAAATCCTCCAAGGAGGATCCGAACCTGTATACGCTCATTGACAGCGAAGGGGATATTTATCTGTATGAATGTAAATATACGCTTCCTCTGGGCTTTATGGTGAGTGAGCATCCGGGCTTTGATATCACCGATCCTCCGGACGCGCCTGCTGACGGAGCTTCCTCCTCCGGAGCGGCCGGGACGGAGGAAGGGACAGAAAATCCGGACGCCCTGGATGAATTTCTCGGCAATGTGGAGGATACACAGACGGATGTGCTGGAAGCCGTCCTGGACAGAGAAGGCTCCAATCCGTTGGAAACACAGAACCTGATGGTACGCGCCCTCGGTCTGCAAAGCTCCCTGTTTGAAAGCGTGCCCTCCCAGGAGGAAGGAAACGGAACCATCGTCACGGCGCAGCAGAGCGGCCATTATTACGCTTATGTGGGAAATTCCAAGGTGGATACCCTGAAAATGGAATCCGAATCGCTGTCCAAGTCCTTTACCAAGCTGAAATACCATTACATCTGCGACCTGGGCTGGCATGATGAAGGGGACGTAATCTCCCTGCATTCCGAAGACAGCAGCTCCCTCAGCCTTTCTGCGTACCGGCTGGATGAAGATATCCTGGCGCAGGCCATTGATATCCTGGGCAGTGAAATCATGACAGTGGATTCCTTTGATTCCACCCATATCCGGGGACATATCCAGGTTTCCAAAGCCGGTGAACTGGTGCTGAGCGTGCCTTATGAACCGGGCTGGAAGGTGCTTGTGGACGGTGAAGAGGTGCAGCCGGGACTGTTTGACGATACCTTCATCAGCCTTTCCCTGGAGGCCGGTGAGCATACGGTTGAAATGCATTATTATCCTGCGGGGCTGACGCTGGGCATCGTGATAACCCTGATCTGCCTGGCCGCTTTTGTTTTGATTCTAATCCTGGAAAAACGAATTTCCCGCAATGGATACGGAAATAGTAAGAAGCTGACAACAGCAGAAGGGAGCAATGACTGATTCATGGAAAATACCCGTCCCCGTTATTCTTTACTGGATATGACAAGAGGGATTACTCTGCTCAGCATGATTGCCTATCATGCGGCCTATGATCTGACATATCTTTACCATGTCAGAATGCCCTGGTTCCGGGACGACCCGGGCCAGATATGGCAGCAGAGCATCTGCTGGACTTTCATTTTCCTCTCCGGCATGTGCTTCTGTCTGGGACGGCGTCCGGTAAAGAGGGGACTGCTTCTGACCGGCTGCGGGATCATTATCACGCTGGCTACGGCTTTTGTGATGCCTGACGCCATTGTAATTATGGGAATCCTCAGCTTTTTCGGCCTGGCCACGCTGATTACGGCCCTGCTGAATCCGCTGCTTTCACGGATTCCGGCTTTTGCCGGGCTTCCCGTAAGCTTCCTGCTGTTTCTGCTTACAAAGGAAGCCCCCTACGGCTATCTGGGGTTTGAAAGCTTCCGCCTTCTGGAGCTTCCCCGTTTTCTATATCATGGAAAAATCATGATGGTGCTGGGCTTCCCTTACGATGGATTTTATTCTACCGATTATTTTCCGCTGATACCCTGGATTTTCCTGTTTTTCAGCGGCTATTTTACCTGGCAGCTGATTCTGTGGGCGGCGCTTCTGCGTCAAAAGGCCGCTGAGCGGTATGCTTTTTTGCGGAACGCTTCCGCGGGCCGCGGCATTCCCGCCTCTTCTGTACGCCTGCCGCTTCTGGAGAAGCCGAAATGCCAGCCGCTGGAGTTCCTGGGAAAAAATACGCTTCCGGTTTATATGCTGCATCAGCCGGTGCTTATGGCAATATTTACGCTGATTGATCTGATTGGCGTCCTGTAGGCGGCCGGAATTTTACTTTGTCCGGAACAGGGAGGGCTGTTTCAGTTTTCCTTCAGATATTGCAGCAGCGGCTTCAGGTACTCCTTTGAAGATATATCATAGGAGGCGCTGACGGCGCGGTATGCTTCGCTGTCCTCCCCTTCTTTTTTCTTCATAAGACTGCGGAACATGGCCATCATGGCCCGATCAACGGCTCCCATTTTTTCATAATTCAGGCCGGAAGGAAGATAAAACACTTTCAGCTTCTGCCATTCTTCCTCTGAAAAATTCTGTTTCAGCGCCTTTTCCGGCTCCGGCGATTCCGGCGGCATAGCCCCTGTGGCAAATACCGCAAGCCTTTTTCCCGACAGCTCCGTCATTTTCTTCCTGAACCATTTGATTCCATTGATGGCGCCCGCATGGACGCCGCCGCCATATACTATGGTATCATATGCCGTAAAATCTGCCGTATCTCTGCGGCTGTAGGGCAGAAGCTCACAGTTTGTCTCTTCCCTGACCCACTGAGCGTATCTTTCCGTAAAACCCGTTTTCGTGTAATAGATGATCAGAATTTTATTCATTGTTTTTTCTCCTCATTTCTGCCAGAAAGGCATCGCAGGCTGTTTCCAGCTGCGTCATAAGCTCTTCCTCCGGAATGTGGGAGCAAGAGGTCGCCAAAATTGACGCGATTCCCATTGTGTAGATTATCATATGCAGATGCAGCTGTTCCGCCTGCGCCATGGTAAGCTGCAGCGTATCGGATATAAATTTTGCAACCTCGCGGCTGCTTTCTTTGGAATACAGATCCTGCAGGGAATGGATGTCACTGCGGCGTCTGAGAAAATACAGCTGAAACAGCTGAGGCTCCTCTCTGGCAAAACGCAGCTGCGCCCGGCCCATGCTCCTGAAATAATCTTTTTTTTCGATATGAGCCGCCAGATATTCCTTCATAAATGTGCCCGTGCGTTCTGTCAGGGCCGCCTTCAGCCCTTCCATATTGGAACAATAGCTGTAAATCGGCTGTACGGAACAGCCCAGCTTATCCGCAATATTCTTAACGATTACCTTTTCCATCCCCTCCCGGCGCGCGATATCGAAAGCGGCTTCTATTACCATTTCCCGGGTGATTTTCTGTTTTGGCATTTTCCCTCCTGTCCCTATTCATGCAAAATAATGCAAAAACGATGTTTTATGCAGATATGGTTTACAATATATAACTATTTTATATAAATAGTTTATATAACTAATTTATATTCTTTGCCCGGTTCTGTCAACTGCTAATTTATTACAGTTTCTGCGGGAGTTAATGTGGGAAGCGGGAAAACGCCTTTTTTGTACCGCAACTGGGGAATATATGCGGGAAGCTACAATCACAATATTTATTCTTCTTTTCCATCTTATTCTTCCGGGAGTCTCCACCTTCTGTTCCCGTTCTTTCCCCTCCTTTTCCCCTCCTTTTCCCCTCCTTTTACCCTTCTTTTACATTTGAAAATGTCACTGCGCAATGCTATAATAAATCTCAGGACAGACACCAGAAAGCTTGCTTTTTTCTCCTTCTTTTCCCATATTTGTCCATGGCCTCTGTCTTTTTTTGTCCGGTTGAACAAATGGCGCGTTTTTCCGGATCTGTTACTCTATTTTTGCGTGCTGCGCAGCGCGCGGATTGGTTATAACACAGCATGAAAAAAGCGACACTTCAGGAAATCGCCTCTTCTCTGGGCGTTTCACGTACTACAGTCTGGAAGGTATTCAGCGGCCAGGAGGGTGTATCCGGCAATCTCAGAGAAAAAATACTCGCCAAAGCCAGAGAACTCGATTATAAATTTCCGGAAGAGCTTGACCGGAACACAGTCCCCGAAAAAAAGGACGTCAACATTGCGGTAGCGGTCTGCCGTCCGGAGACTTCCATTTTCTGGATGAACATTATCCACCAGATCGCAAAGGAATTCTCCTTTCACGATGTCAATCTGGTTTATACCTATCTTCCTTCGGTTATCGAGGAGGATTATACGCTTCCGTCCCAGCTGCTTGGAGGAAGCATACACGGTATCATTGTCATGAATGTTTACAATGAGCGGCTGATACGTCTGCTGTCCCGGGCTGATACGCCCAAGGTTTTTCTGGATACGGCCACAGCCATTGACCCATCCTCCTTAAACGGGGATCTCCTGCTGATGGAAAGCGGCGTCAGCACCGCCCGGATAACGGAGCACCTGATAAAGCAGGGCCGGAAAACCTTCGGTTTTATCGGGGACATCAACTATGCCAAATCCAACTATGAACGGTATGAAGGCTTTACCAAAACACTGGAACGTTTTGGGCTGGCTTTGTCAAAGGAATGTATGCTCACCGGATCCATCGGCGCTTTTACCTATAAAGAGGAAATTGATGCCTTCCTTGATACGCTTCCTGCAATGCCTGAGGCTTTTGTGTGCGTCAGCGACTATGTGGCCTGCATCCTGATGCAGCTGCTTTTAAAACGGGGCTTCAGGATTCCTGAGGACGTGGCTGTTTCCGGTTTTGACGGGAATATGGAAAGCCCGCTGGCGGAGGAGCTGACCACGGTCCAGGTCTTCAATAAGGATATCGGCAACCGGCTTGCCTCTCAGATTCTGTACCGGATACAGCATCCCGACAGCCAGTTTGAGACCACCTATATCTCTTCCCAGGTGATTTTCCGCGCTTCCACCGGAGACTGACGGATAAGGCCTGAAAAAAAGAAATACTGTCAGGCAAAAAGGCGTCGCCGCCGCACTGAATGCTCAGTGCGGCAGCGACGCTTCTTTCATCAGATAATATAAGGTTGTCACCCCGGCTCCGGTAGCTCCTTTGCTCTCATAAGCATAGGTGGGAGAACCGCACCAGGCCGTTCCGGCGATGTCCAGGTGAAGCCAGGGCCTTCCTTCACAGAAGCTGCGGATAAACAGCCCTGCCGTGATGGTGCCGCAGCAGCCTCCCCCCACATTTTTCACATCCGCCACATCGCTTTTTATCATCTTCTCATGCTCCCGGCCGAAGGGCAGGCGCAGGTAGCGTTCTCCCGAATGCTCCAGCGCCCGTTCAAAGAGCGCATAAAACCCATCGTCATCCGACATGGCTCCCGCTATGGTATTGCCCAGCATATTCGCCACCGCGCCTGTGAGCGTGGCAATATCCAGAACTTTTGTGATTCCTTCCCTGCGGACTGCGTAGCTCACGGCATCAGACAGCACAAGACGTCCCTCCGCGTCCGTATTGAGCACCTCTATTGTCCTGCCGCCAAAGCCTGTGATCACGTCTCCCGGAAGCAGCGCTGACTGGGATATCCTGTTTTCACTCAAAGGCAGGCAGGCCGTCACGTTCACCTTAAGCCGCTGCGCGGCTGCCGCGTGCATCGCAGCCGCCACTGCCGCCGCGCCCGCCATATCGGATTTGATGCCTCCCATGGAATCACTGCTTTTCAGACAGTAGCCGCCGGTGTCACAGGTGATTCCCTTTCCGATCAGTCCGTAGATTTCATCGCTGTCCGGGTTTCCCCGATACCGCAGAATCAGCAGGCAGGGAGGATATTCACTGCTCTGCCCCACACTGTAAAGCGCTTCCATTTTCAGCGCCCGCAGCTGGCCGTAGACCAGGGTTTCCGCCTCGATCTCCACATCCTTTTCATAAGCGGTGATAATCCTGTCAAAATCCATGGGCCGCAGGTGGTTTCCCGGCGTATTCACCATATTTCTGGCAAAGCAAATCCCCGCCAGAAGCTCCCTCGCTTCCTTCAGCCTGTCCGCATACGCTTCCCCGTTTTCCAGCTGGAAATCGCAGTCCCATGCCTCCTCATTTTCCAAAGGCTGATAACGGTAGCGGTAGCAGCCAAGCCCCAGCCCCAGAACGGCCGCGGTAAATGCCTCCGGCCCGAGGAGCTGCGTAAAGCAGCTCACATCCATGGAGCAGGCCCGGATATTGAAATCCCTGCATTTTGCCGCCGTTGCCGCCAGCACCTCCTTTACCGCGGTAAGCCCCGGAGCGAAGTCCTCCTTTTTCCCGCAGCCGATGAGCAGGACGGCCTGGTCCGTAAAAGGCACAAGCATCGTTTCCAGGTACCTGCCGTGAAAAAGCTGCTCAAGACCCAGCCGGTAGCTTCTGATACGGACGTCCCCTTCCCAGACAAATTCGGCAAAACAGGCGTCATTCCGCTTTCCGGTTAAAGTTATCATCATTTTCCTCTTTTCTGCCCTTTTTTCTCAAAAGCAAAATCTGTAAAATCAAATCCACACTGCCCACGTGATAGCCCGCACAGGAATAAATCCCGCGGCGCCCCTCTTCCGTGAGCACAAGCAGAGGTAGTTTCTCCGGATCAGCGCCCATCACGGCCGCAGTCTTTTCCGAAGCTTCCTCTCTGTCAAAATAAATACGCACTGAAGACAGACGTGCCAGCGCCCTTTGCAGCGTGGCATTCTTTAGTTCCTCCGGCCTTCGAAGCACCGCGATTATTTCAGCGCCGCTGCCATTCCACTGCTCCGCGTAGTCATTCAGCTCATTTAACACATGCTCGGTCGGTTCCTCTCCCGCGCCCAGGAAAGCCACCAGCGCCGTCCCGCGTCCTGTGATATGGGCAAGGGACTGTCTTTCCCCTGATACATCCCAGAGAAAAAGCTCCGGCAGCTCCCTGGCTGGGTAATCGGAAAGCATGGTTTTTTCATCGTTTTCCCCGGACAAAAGCTCCACTGCCCTGCATTCTCCCGACTTTAATCCAAATACGCTGAAAGCCGCCAGCTGATTGCCGTCCGGCAGACGCCGTGAGGTGACAAGCCGGTACACTCCGGCTTCCAGCTCCAGGGTGAGCGAATCCCCTGAAAAGCAAATCCCCTCATAACCAAGTGTGCAGAAGCCCGTCCCTTCCAGCTTCCCGATAGTCCAGTTCTGTCCATAATTCCATTTCTCCCCGCTTTGTGCTTCGGGCGCTTCAAGGGTAAGCAATGCCGGCGCCGGCAGACAGCCCGGGCTGTCTTTTCCGTGCAGTCCGGCGGGCGCCCGGAATTCTCCGTTTTCCAGATATTCCGGCTGTATGGTGCTGCGCCGGAGCCGGGCGGGGATGCCCAGGCTGCGGCAGATTGCCACAAACAGTATTTTCCGGGTCAGCAGGCTGCCCCATTTTAACTTCAGGCAGCCAATGGGCGTCCCGCAGACGGCGCTGTAATCCAGCCGGGCATCATACCGGATATTTTTCTCTATATAATCCCATACCAGTTCCGGCCGCCGGGTAAAAGCGTACTTTTCCTCCTCTGAAAAACAGCTGCAGATGAAGCTGCGCCAGGGCGTCAGCTCCTCCAGGTAAATCCTGGGGCAAAGCAGATATGGGACATAGATGTCCTCCGGCAGCTCTCCCTGCGTGCAGCTGAGATGATCCTCCAGCACACCTGCAGGCGCATCCTTGTAATCCTTCCGGGCCAGGCTGTGCAGCAGACGCTTTCTGTCAGGGTTTCCGTCCTTTTTCAGGAAGGCGTACAGCTGCGCCGCATTTTCCCCGGCGATTTGCAACATTTCCTTCTCTTCAGGGAATTCCCCTGCGGGCAGCTGCCCCAGGAGGGCGCGGAAACGTTCCTCCCGCAGATGGACAGCTTCTTCCAGCCGCCGCTGCCTGCGTCCTTTCTGTTCCTCCGACTGACGGGCGCAGGAGACAGGGGCTTGCGCAGGCGCCGTCAGCAATATCTGTTCCCAGGTATTGCTTCCTCCGGCCAGCCGTCCCTTCACGTCTTCCTCCTGAATAAAAGGATATCCGCTTTTCAGCACCAGCTCCGTCCTGATTTCCCCCGCCCGGTTTTCCTTAAGCCCGCTGTCCCGGGCTCCGGCTTCCTGCGCCGGAAATACCATTTTCTCACATACACAGCCGCCGCTCCAGGCTCTCAGCCTGACATCGCCGATTCCCATGGTGATGCCTGCCTCGCCGTTTTCATCCGTAACCAGGGCTGCCGCCGGGAAAAATTCCGCCATATTCAGTATCTCCACAGCGACCCGCGCCCCCCTCACCGGCCTTCCCGACGCGTCCTTTACCGTAACTGTAAGCCGGCAGGTCTTCGCATAGGAGGCGGTTTCATTCAAATAGTACACCCCGTCTTCCCTGCCGATCCATTCCTCCTGCATGCCGCCGCAGTCATAATCGCAGAAGCATCGGCTGTGTATCAGGATTGCCCGTCCCGCCGGGCCGGAAAACCATCCCCGATCCAGCTCCTCCTCCGGCTCACAGGCGCCAAGGAAATGCCACCTGCCGTGAATATAAACCTCCACCCAGGCATGATTATCATCACAGTGCGCCCACCTGGGCGCATAGACCTGCCTGGCGGCAATTCCCACGCTGCGGCAGGCAGCCGCCGCAAAGGCGGATTCCTCGCCGCACCTTCCTTTTCCGCAGCGGTACATGGTCATGGGGGAAGCGGTTCTGCCATCCGTAGACTCATAAGCTGCATGCTCCGCGCACCAGTAATTGATTTCCCTGACTGCTTCCTCGAGGGAAAGCCCGGCAATCCTGTCCTTCAGCCGCTCATAAAAAAACGGTCTGCAGTCGCTGATATCCTCGGTATTAATGCGGTAATAAAGCACGTAATGGACGAAAATATCCTCGGGCAGCCGTCTGCACCACTCCACATTGTCACGCAGCCACAGCGCATGCCGTACATAGGATAAAAATACCTCAAACCCGTATTCCCCCGCATCCCGCACCGGCATCGTTCCGTAAAGGAAACGCATCAGCACCGCTTCCTCTTGCGCACAGCAGGAAAGCCCGCTTTCGATTTCAGAAAATATGGGGGCATAGATTTCGGCCCGTTCCCGGAACCTACGTTCTGCATAGTCCTGTAGGGCAGGGGACAGCACAGCTGCCGTTTCAGTCGCTTTCATGCGCCGCCTCCCCACCCCGGTTTACCTCCGGTTCCTGAACTGCTCCAGGGCACAGTCCCCCGCCTGGTTCCTGTTCCACCCCAGGGCATGGCCTCCTGCCCGGTTCCTGTTTTCCCCCAGGGCACAGCCCCCTGTCCAGTTCCCGCCGCAGGAATCCGGTCAGCGCCCCGGTCCCGTCACAGCGGTATTCCCAGTACATGATGCCGCCCAGGCCATTTTCTTCCACGTAGCTCACCTTAAGCGCCATGGACTCCTCGTCCTCATAGCTGATAAAGGTGCTTCCATCAAACAGGTAGGGCGATGACGCTTCTTCGTCCCAGTAACGGATAAATCCGTTTTTGTTGATATAATCCGCTGTCAGGCTGCCGTAATCCGGCCCGTAGCCGCCCACGGTCTCGGCCTCCTGGCCCAGTCCCGGGCCGCCTCCCTTCACACCTTCCCATTTCCGGGAATAAAAGGGAACGCCAACCACCAGCTTTTCCGCCGGGACCCCCGCCTCCAGAAAGGCGTTTACCGCCTTGTCAACACAGGCGTCAAACAGGCTGCAGTTTCCGGGACGCAGCGCCGCATGGTGACCGGTCACTTTCTGGAAGCCGCCCTGCAGATCATAGGTCATCAGCTGGACATAGTCCAGAAAAACAGCCGCTTCTTTCATGTTGGTCTGCCTGGTAAAATAGGAATCCCCGCCAGCCGCAATGGTCAGCATATATCCTCCGCCGACAGCGTCCAGCCCTTCTCTCACCGCCTGCAAAAGCAGTGTAAAATTTTCCTTATCCTTCACATGGGAGCCGATTCCCGCCAGGGCCATTCCCGGATACTCCCAGTCAATATCTATACCGTCCAGCCCGTATTCCGTCACCAGCGCAGCAGCGCTCGCCGCCATGCTTTCCCTGCCCTGTGCCGTCAGCGCCGCCTGGGAAAAACCATCCGCGCCCCAGCCGCCTGCGGAAAGCAGGATTTTAATACCGGGTTTTATCTTCCGTATACGCTCCAGCGCAGGCCTGCAGGCCTGCCCGTCCCAAACCATGCAAGCGTCCCGTACCTGCCCAAAGGCAATATTGATTACATCCAGGCACCGGATATCTTCCTCCGTTATGACGGAAAGATCCCTTGCGCCCACATAGCCGATTAACCTCATCATCTTCTTTCTTCTCCTGTCCGCGCGCTCCTGCGCTTTCTTTCTATCCTGTATACTCTGGCGATCGGCGCCGTATCCAAAGGCCTGCGGGGCGGTTTTACCAGAATCCCGCTTTTCTGCCGGGTAAAGGGAATGCTCTCACCGCTGTCAGTCATCGTCACCTTTACGATACTTTCGATCACATCCTCCGTAAAAGGCAGCAGCACCACCTCCGGAACCACCGTTTTTTCATCGGGGAACAGCTCCAGCGCATAAAGAATATCCTCATCCTTTTTCCGGGTAAAGGCGATATTCCCCTTTTTATAAGGCTCGCAGACACGAGTGCCGTATATGGCCTCACCGTATACCTTCAGCCATTCGCCCATTCCCTTCAGGGATGCAACCGCACCTTTGGGGAGCCTGCCGTCCGGCTGAGGCCCCACATTAATTGCCAGATTACCTCCCTTGGCCACGATGTCAACAAGCAGGCAGATTACCTCCCGCGGCGTTTTATAGGTATCCTCATAGGCAAAGGAGAAGGAGGTTCCCAGTGTAATGCAGCTCTCCCATGGCACTCCCAGCGGTTCCTCCGGCACGCACTGCTCCGGCGTAATATAATTTTCATAAGGGCCGCCCACCGTGCGGTCCGCGCACAGCATGCCCGGCTGCCACCTTCTGATTTCCTCGATCACCTCGCCCAGACGGATATCCTGGCCTGCCTGGGGGCAGACCCACCCGGCGTCAAACCACATGATATCCAGCTTTCCATAATTTGCCGCCAGCTCCCGGATCTGGTTCTGGGTAAAGGCCACAAAACGTTCCCATTCCTCCGGATGCTCCGCCGGAACATAGGAAGGGCCTCTCCACATATATTCCCCTCTGGGAAACCCCTTCGCCCAATAGCTGTCCGTATGCCAGTCCGCCTTGGAAAAATAGGCGGCAATCCCTATCCCCTTTTTCCGGAAGGCTTCGAACAGATGCCCGCAGATATCCGCATATCTGTGGGTATGGAAAGGGCAGTCCTCTCCGGTAATTTTGTAATCGGAATACTTGCTGTCCCACATGCAGAAGCCATCGTGATGCTTCGTCGTAAATACCAGATAACGGATTCCTGCTTCGGCAGCGGTTTCCGCCCACTTTTCCGGATCGAAACGGATGGGATTAAAGGTTTTGTTCAGCCCGAAATACTGTTCTTTAAAGCTTCTGCCGTCAGCCTCCCAGTCGATGCCGGTTCTTGACCACCCGGCATCCGCGTCGGAAAGCGCCCAGGACTCCACCACTCCCAGCTGGGAATATGGTCCCCAGTGCATCATCAGCGCAAGCTTCTGATCCTGGAACCATTCCAGCTTCTCCAGCACCTTGGGATCCGTGGGCCGGACATAGCCCTCCGCGGCGCTGTAATTATGTACTCCCTGTACAATTTTCTCCTCCGGCGCTTCTTCATTTTCCCCTGCCGCGCTGTCAGGGATTTCCTCTGTCATTTCATCTGCTGTCTGCAATTTTTCCATCATATCCTCAGTCATTATTCGTCACCACTTCTCCATGTCCCAGATTATAAGTAATTTTTCCTTCCAGCTCCACCTTCAGCACCGTGGCAAAGGGATGGGTCTGCAAATCCTGCGCCCAAATCCACAGTGTCCCCGGGATGCCGCTCCACGGCAGCGAGCCGGTATAGGAAAAATGAAGCTCCTGGCCGCTGTGCAGCGCCGTCACTCTTTTTACAGGTGTCTTCACCCCTTTGACGCATACGCTTTCCAGCGGTTTGTCATACAGGAAAAGGTAAAGGACCTGCTGATCCGCGGACAGCGTGCTGCCTCCCAGAAACTGATGGTAGCTTAAGCCCTTTCCCGTAGGATACACTGCTTCCTCATGATCATGGATCCAGCTTCCCAGATCCAGCAGCACCTTTTCCTGCCGCTCATCCAGCGTGCCGTCCTCCTTTGGCCCCACATCCAAAAGAAGCCTTCCGCCCAGCGTGATGCAGTCGCAGAACATGCGGATAATCTGCCCGCTGGTCTTATAATCGTTATCGCTGGGCCGATAGCCCCAGGAATCATTGATGGTGGTACAGAACTCCCATTCCCCTTCCGGGCCGTAAAGGGGGATGCCCTGCTCCGGCGTCCCATAGTCGCCATAGCCCTGCATCCGGGAATTCAGCACCACATTGGGATTCAGGCTGTGAAGATATTCCCGGAACTGAGGCATTTTCCACTGTGCCGCGCTCCGTTCCCAGTCCCCGTCAAACCAGAGCAAATCCACAGTTCCGTAATTTGTCATTAATTCCCTGAGCTGATTATTGTTGAATTCCAGGAACTCCTCCCATTTTCCATAGTCCTCCTCCCCGCCGGCCGGGGAACCATAAATATCCTTCAGGCAGTCCTCCCGCTTCGCCCCTTCCGGATAAATACTGCGATAGCGGGGATCCGACCAGTCAATCAGCGAAAAATAAATCCCGGTCTTCAGTCCCGCGGCATTCATCGCCTCCACATATTCCTTTACCAGATCCCTGCCTGCCGGCGTTTTCTTCACCACGTTCAAATCACTGTATTTCGTATCAAAAAGAGCCACGCCGTCGTGATGCTTGGACGTCATGACCACATACTGCGCGCCTGCTTTTTTAAAAAGCTCCGCCCAGGCCGCCGGATCATATCGGGAGGCGGTAAAGCCCCCGCATTGCTTCATATAATTTTCATAGGAAATATTCCCATTATGAAAGGACCAGGACTCCGATACATCCCCCACCGCATAAATGCCATAGTGTATAAAAATCCCAAGCCTGGCCTTTCTGAACCATTCCTGCATCATAAAATTCCCCTCCGCTTCCAAACTCCAAAAATCCCCTGCCGCCAAATGGCAAGGCGGCAGGGATTTGTCTGTTCAACTGTTTATAAAGCTTCTTTCCAGCTTACCGCCATCCTGGCGGTTTTACGCTGGCGTGTATACGCTGCCTGCCCGCGAAGGCGCAGCTTTTATTCCACTACTTTTTCAATACCGCGGACATCCATCCAGTCTTCCAGTCCCAGCGCATACAGGCCGTCAACATAGCTCTGCCACTGTGTGTCATCGTCAATATCCATTTCGCCGGAAATGAACATTGCCTGTCTTTGGTTGAAGTAATCGGTGAGCGCGCTTGCGATGTCAGAATATCTGTCGATTTTGTCAAGCGGGATCCAGAAAGAAGGAATGGTAGTCTTGGTCAGATAAGGCTCATAGGTGTCTTCCATAACCTTCTTTTCATTATA
Source organism: Eisenbergiella massiliensis (assembly GCF_003435485.1). Taxonomy (NCBI): domain Bacteria; kingdom Bacillati; phylum Bacillota; class Clostridia; order Lachnospirales; family Lachnospiraceae; genus Eisenbergiella; species Eisenbergiella massiliensis. The sequence goes on along the minus strand of NZ_QVLV01000006.1, from coordinate 242,266 downwards.
GGTGGGATGATCCTCGATGTATTTAAAGCCGGAAGGCATATATTTGGGCAGAGACTGCGGCCACAGGTTTCCCCAGCTGAATTTTTCCTGATCCTCCTCTGAAAGAGTCTTTACATCAATGGCACGGTAGCCGTCGTCTTCCTTGAATACAACTGTTCCTACAGGGCCTCTGTTACATCCGATACCGTTTTCCAGCTGGAATGCATTGTCAAACCAGCGGCAGATCACTTCGGGATGCTCTGCGTTATCGGTAATAACCGCCTGTGTCCTGTACACACTGAAGCCGTTGGTATCTCTCATCCACATGCCGCCTTTATCCGTATTCAGTACGGGGAGCACATCGAACTCACTCTTTTCTCCGCCCTCCAGAACAATACCGGAGAACTCACCGCTGCCGTATGCGATGGAAACCCCGTAAAGATCACGGTTTCCTTTACCTTCCCAGGTGGAGCTGTCCTGTGTGAAAATCTCCAGGTCAATCAACCCCTGCTCATACAGGCTGTTAAACCAGCTTAAAAATTCCCGGTAAGTGCTGCTTGCGCCTGCAAATACCACCTCGTCATCCAGGATTCCTATGCCTGATTTTCCCATGGGCAGTCCGAACCAGCCGGTCATCGATTCAATATGCTTATTGTTGGGGTCTGCGGAAAACGGGATTTCATCGTTAGGATCTCCGTTCCCGTTCGCGTCCTGTTCCTTGAACGCCTTTAACACGGCTTCGAACTCTTCCGTTGTTGTGGGCATGTCCATCCCCACATTTTTCAGCCATCTGCCATTGATATAAGGAGAATAGCCTACCTTGGTATCGTCACAGACATAGGGAATGGCATAGATATGTCCGTCCGGAGCCGTCATTTCCTCCCTTACGCCGGGCAGATCCAGGATCTCCGTAATTCTGGGGCAGTACTCGGCAAAATAATCCTCCAGGGGAATAAATACCCCCTGATTCACGCCATAGGTCAGGATCATACTGTCGCTTAATGTCCATCCGCCGACAACATCCGCGTAATCTCCCGAGTTCAAATCCAGATTCAGTCTCTCGGTAGCCGTTTCATAAGGGAAGATACGCATTTCAACATCCACGTTGGTCTGCTTCTTGAACTCATCAAGCATATAGTACTCAGGTTTTTCCTTGGAATCGTCGCAGAAAATGGAAAAGCCGTAGGTTCCCTCGTCCACCAGCGGCAGCCCCACCTTATACATGACGCCGTCCACCTTGCCGCTTTCATCCACGACAGCCTCCGATACCTCCCCCGATGCATTTTCCGTTGTACTTGCAGTGCTGCTGCCGCAGCCTGCCAGGGACGTCACACACATTGCCGCCGCCAGCACTAACGCAACCGCTTTCTTTTTCATTCTTTTTCCTCCTGTTTTATATATTGGCAGCCGCCCTTTGGCTGCAGCTGCCTGTATTCATCCGGCCCTCTGCCGGTAAACACCGCAATGCGTCAGCCCTTCAGGGAACCAATCATTACTCCCTTGACAAAATACTTCTGGATAAAAGGGTATAAAAGCAGAACCGGGATACTGCTGATAATAATCAGGGAATATTTCATAACGTCAATCAGCTGCTGTTTTTCCCGGAGCGCAGCCCTGGCCGCTTCTGTCGTGGCGGTCTGCGCCAGCGCCGTTTCATTGGTAATCAGGATATTACGCAGCACCAGCTGCAGCGGATATTTTTCGGAATCGGAAATATAAACCAACGCGGAAAAATAGGAATTCCAATGCCCTACGCCGTAATAAAGAACCAAAATCGCCGTAATGGCTGCAGAAAGCGGAAGGGCAATCCTGAAGAAAAACTGTCCCTGGGTACAGCCATCGATTTCCGCCGCCTCATACAGCTCTTCAGAAATATTGGATTTGAAAAAGGTTCTTGCCACAATCATGTTGTATACGCTCAGGCAGCCGGGCAGGACCAGCGCCCACATGGTATTGAGCATGTGCAGGTTGCGGATAACCAGGTAAGTGGGGATCAGGCCGCCACCGAAAAACATGGTGACCATATAAAAAAGCGTTACAATTTTCTTTCCCCCGAACCTGTCCCTGGAAAGCGCATAAGCGGTGGGCAGGGTTACCACCAGATTGATGCACACGCCGCAGACCGTGTAAATAATGGAGTTTAAAAAGCCTTTCATAACAGCGCTGTTTTTAAACACCTCCGCATAGCCGTTCAATGTGAATCCAATCGGCCTTAAGATTACCTTGCCGCCGGACACCGCGCTGGGATCGCTGATGGAAGAAATCACCACCCAGTAAAGCGGATATGCCACAATCAGCAGAATCAGAGTCAGTACAATAAAAACAACCGTATCGAAGATCACGTCCTCTTTGCAGCGTTTCATCTTCTTTTTCCTGGGAGCTATTTTAGGTTCTGTCATCTCGTTGTTCCTCCTACCAAAGGCTGTTGCCTGAAAGTTTATCCGCGGCTTTGTTAACAATCAGCAGCATTACCAGATTGACCAGTGTATTAAAAAGCCCGATCGCCGTGGAATAGGACATGTCGTTATTAATAAGGCCGACCTTGTATACATATGTGGAAATGATTTCCGATACGTTCAGGTTCAGGTCGTTCTGCAGCAGATACGCCTTCTCGAAGCCTATGGAAAGGATACTGCCGCAGTTCATAATCAGCAGGACCGTTGCCGTAGGCATAATGGAGGGCAGGTCAATATGCCTGATAAGCTGCAGCTTTGTGGCGCCGTCACATTTGGCCGCCTCATGCAGCTCAGGGCTGATTCCGGAAAGAGCCGCAAAATAAATGACCGAACTCCAGCCCATTCCCTGCCAGATACCAGTCCATACGTAAATGTGTCTCCAATATTCTTTTTTCGCCATAAAGTTGACAGGATCTCCCCCGAAAAACTGTACAATATTATTGATAACACCAACCGAAGGGGATAAAAACAGGATGATCATACCGCACATGACCACCGTGGAAATAAAGTTCGGTGCATAGGTAACCGTCTGAATCAGCTTCCTGTATTTTTTGTGCCGGAATGAATTCAGCAGCAACGCCAGGATAATGGGGATCGGAAAGGACACGATCAGGCCGTACAGGCTCAGAACAAGCGTATTCTTAATTGTTGATGAAAAATAGGGGGATTCAAAAAACCTTTTGAAATAATACAGTCCCACCCACGGGCTTCCCCAAATCCCCGCTTTCGCATTGTACCTGCGGAACGCCAGCTGTACGCCGTACATCGGAATATAGCTGAAAATGAAAGTCAGCACGACGCCCGGTATGCAGAAAAGCCAGAGCGATATATCACGCCGCAATGCCCTCATTGTTGATCCTTTCTTTCTCTTTTTTTTCGTTTTCATGCACTTCTCCCTTCTTGAGCTGTTATTTTAGATGTTTCTGCGGTACGTTTTTTTCTCGTCACGCTTAACATTTTTAACATATGTTCATTATGTTTACAAGAAAACTACAAGCACGCTTTTTATCGTAATTTTCCATTAAATTCTTTTCGTTTATATGTCGTTTTTGTTAGGTAAATAATAACTTTGCACATGCACTTTGTCAATCTGTTTCATACATATTTGTTCATTTTTTACCATTTTTACAAAACATATAAAATTATTAGTGTTAAATTTTGTTCATTATGTATCTTTTGCATTTTTCTAAAATAACCTTTTTATGAGTGTTGGTTTTGGTCATATTTTCGCTTATTTCGTATATTATTATTTTCCTTTCAGTGACAATCGACCGTATTTTTTGTTCTTTCTTTACTATAGTGTTCATTTTTGTTGAATATTTATGAACACAGTGATACAATATCAAAAAAAGCGGGAGAAAGGATGTCCGGATAAACCGGTATCCGTTTCTTCCCGCGGAAAAGAGGTTCTTATGGACAATATCCGCATTCCTGTCCCGGCCGTTGATTTTCACCCGCCTGTGTATTACTGCCGCAGGGCACGGACGGCTCTGCAGCCGGACGGAAATCTGGACAAGGATTTCTGGGATGACGCTCCTTATACGGATGAATTCATCGACATCCAGGGAGCGCATATGCCCGCCCCACGTTTCGGGACACGGGTTAAGATGCTCTGGGATGATGAAAACCTATATATCGGGGCGCAGCTTTACGGAGATGAGATCTGGGGAAATGTAACAGGACGTGATGAGGTCATTTTCCAGGATAACGATTTTGAAATCTTCATTGACCCTGACTCCGACACCCAGCAGTATTATGAATTTGAAATGAATGTGTTGAATACGGTATGGGATTTGTTCCTTCCGGCCGCCTACCGTGACGGGGGAAATGCGGTTAACGGCTATGACATCCACGGCCTGCGCACTGCTGTTGCAGTTAAAGGGAGCATCAACCGGCCGGATGGGGAAAATACAGGCTGGTCCGCGGAGGTGGTGATTCCCTTTCGGGCGATCACCGAAGGCCTGCCGGGGAAAAGGGCGCCGAAGGCCGGGGAGTATTACCGCATGAATTTTTCCAGGGTGCAGTGGACTGTGGACAAGGAAGACGGATGTTACAGAAAACGCACCGACCCTGTAACCGGCAATCCCCTGCCCGAGGACAACTGGGTATGGGCGCCAACCGGCGTCATCAATATTCATTATCCTGAGCTGTGGGGATTTGTCTTTTTCACGGACGGGCAGGAAGAAGGGGGCCGCGCAGGCTCCATTCCGGAGGATGAACGGCGCAAATGGGAGCTGAGAAAGCTTTATTATGCCCAGCAGCTTTACCGGGATGAGAATGGTCATTATACGGACGATTTTACGGCGCTGACGGAGATTCTGCACATACATGCGGCTCTTCCGGAAAATAGAAGAGTTCTGCCGCTTGCCTACAAAATCTCCGTGACGCCGCATACGTTTGAGCTTTCCTGTCCTTCCGCCGACGGAAAACATATAGTGGTGCTTTATTCTTCCGGGAAGGCGGAGGTAATTACGGCCTGAGGGTACGGCTGACAGCAATGGTTCGTTTTACAATCTCCTCCACAGGGATCCTTGTATAGCTGTTTACGCTGGAGCAGATGATCTGCTGCACAGGCGTTTTCCATTTGTCCGGAATTTTGTCAGCGCCGCAGGCGATCCCTGCGATGGAACCGACCGTCGCCCCATTGCAGTCCGTATCAAAGCCGGTAAGCACCGCATGAATTACCGCTTCGCTGTAATCCTGGCCGAAGCACAGCACGCAGGCCGTCACTATCAGCGCATTGGGAATGGCCAGGCACCAGTCAAAGTGATCCTCTTCCCTGTACTTTCCGTGGATCGCCTCCTCCATTGCTTCCCAGGACGCGCCGTCCCTCCACTGGCTTAATAGCAGGGAAAGCTCATGGTAAAGCCGGGATTTTAACGGAATCTGCTTCATGGCTTCCTCCACCCACTCACAGGGCCGGGGGAGAACCGCGGCGGAGGCGATGAGGGCGGCCGTATACATGGCGGCGTAAACGCCGTTTTTTGACTGGGCCACCACTGCGTCGCGGCAGGCCATATCCGCAGCCAGCGCAGGATTGCCTGCCGCGATATATCCATAGAAATCCACCCGGATCTGCGCGCCGATCCACTCACGGAAGGGATTGGCAAGACGCCCGGATTCCGGCGGCAGTACGCCATGCATCAGATTCCTGTAGGCAACGCGTTCCGCCGTGCAGGTATGAAAGGCAGGCAGTCCGAACAGCCAGGATTCCGCCACATCCTCCGAGGTAAAGCCGCTGCCCGCCCGCTCAAGGACGCGCAGGGCGAGCACGGTATAATTCATATCATCATCCACCGGATAGGTATCCATGTTATTGATCCAACAGATTTTCTGACGGTCATAGGCGGTGCCTGGATCCCTGTCCGTCACCCCGTATTTTTCCCGGATTTCTACATCAGTTTCGGAATGCATATAGCTTCGCAGGGGATACTGTCCGCTTTCCTCCAGAAAGCCGCGGATTTTATCCCGGCTCCAGCCCTCTACCGGAATTCCCAGCAGGCAGCCAGATGCCCTGCCTATCCAGGCGCCCTTCAGGCGATTCTCCAGTTCCTCTTCCGGCACCGGACGGCACAGGCTGCTGCCCTGCGCGGCCTTTCGGATATCCTCACAGGCCTCAGGTTCTTCATATGGAAACATGGCTTTAACAGGGCAATTCTCCATTTCCAACAGAAGCTCCCTGGCCTGTTTTTCCTTTTCCTCCCCGTCTTCCATAGCGGCAATTTTCTCCGCCCGGGGAAGAAGCGCCTCAATCTGCCGGCCTTCGTCCCTGCACTGTCTGATTTCATCCCCGATGTTGCCGCTGTCCTTCATCCACAGCATTTTTTCCTTTAACATGGCGTCCCCTCCTGAATGTGTTTATGCATGTGATTATGCATGTATTTCGGCATGCATTTATGCATGTGTTTCTGAAAATGTTTCTGAATTTGCCCCTGAATATATCTTCTAATATGTTTTTGAGCAGAATTTTACTGCTGCTATTCTTTCACTATAGTTGAACTCAGGAGAGGACGCAATATAAAATACATGCTTTCCATGTAAAACATTCTACTTTATATAAAAGTCCCGATAACCAATCCGTTACCCTGCTTTCCCATAAGGGAGCAGGTAAATACATTTGCCTGAGACAGAGCTGAATACGGCTAGTGTCAATGTGACAAGACACCAGGCACTCCGGCCGAGGCCAAATCAGTTTTCTCCGCCAGATGGCAAAGACTGCATGAGGGCAAAGAAATATTCAGGTCTGCCGGTGCTGAAATATCCATACCACGCTTCCAATGTATCCGCCTGAAAAACGCCCAAATACTCAATAATTTGTTTCGTCCATAGCAAAGCGCCTGCACTGCCCGCCGTAATCAGGTTGTTATCCGCCGCTGAAGGCATATCCACATAAAAGCCCTGCCCCTTATATTCAGGAACAAACATTTCAAGAAATCCCGGTCCATTACTGGTGTGAAGGCGATTATCCAGCAGCCCGTATCCGGCAAGCGCAGCGGTGGCTCCGCAGATCGCACAGACCGCAGCTCCAACGGAAAGAAGCCTGTCCGCCTTTTCGAGAACCGCTCTGTGCCTTGGATCATTCCAGGCATCTGCGCCCGGCAACAGCAGCACGCTTGCTTCACTCTCTTCAATATCATCGGTGATACAATCAGGCACAATTTTCATCCCTCCCATGGTAATGACCGGCTCCCTGGAACAGCTCACCGTTTTGAGGGGCACGCGCGGCGCATTCTTCTTGAAAAAGCGGCCTGAGTTCAGCTCTGAGGCAACATGGCCCAGTTCCCAGTCGGCTAAAGTATCAAGAACATAAACATAGATTGTATACATAATTCTCCTCCATTTGTGACAGTTCAGACGGAACGCAACCGCTATCTCCATTTTCATTGCAGCTTCGCCCAAAAGGCAGATTGATTTGTAAGCTTTTTTATTGTACCATGTGATTACTGCCAGCATTATGGCAGCAATTAAAATAAAATCCGGAAAGGCGGCTGCAAATGAAAATAGACAGGCTTGTGAGTATTATAATGGTACTTCTTGACAAAAATCGTATCGGCGCGCAGGAGCTGGCAGATATGTTCGAAGTTTCACTGCGCACAATATACCGGGACATAGACGCGATCAACATGGCGGGGATTCCTGTCCGCGGGACCTCGGGAGTGAACGGCGGCTTTGAAATCATGCCGGAATACAAGCTTGATAAAAAGGTTTTCTCAGCTGCGGATCTCTCCGCTATCCTGATGGGGCTTTCCAGTCTTTCCAACATGATTCACGGTGATGAGCTGATAAACGCCCTGGCAAAGGTCAAAAGCTTTATCCCTGCCGACAGAGCCAAAGACATTGCATTGAAAGCAAATCAGATATTTATAGATTTAAGCCCGTGGATGGGCAACAGGAACATGCAGCCGTATCTGGAGAAAATCAAAGCTGCCCTGCAGGAAAGCCGGCTGCTTTCTTTTGAATATGCAGACCGTTACGGCAATAAAACAACCCGCACAGCCGAACCGTATCAGCTTGTATTGAAAAGTAATCACTGGTATCTGCAGGGCTTTTGCCGCAAAAGAAATGACTTTCGTTTATTCAGGCTTTCCCGCATGTCAAAGCTGCAGTTACAGGAGGAAGCTTTTACACCCCGGGATTTTCAAAAGCCCCAGCTGGAATTTGCGGATATCCTGGACTCCATGCAGTCGGAAATTAAAATCCGCATCCATGAAACCATCCGGGAAAAGGTCCTTGATTACTGCACTGAGGATAACTTTTCTCCGGACGGTGACGGATATTACCTTGTCAGTTTCCCTTTCATAGAAAACGATTACTACTACAATATTCTTTTCAGCTTCGGAAATCAATGCGAATGCCTAGAGCCGCCGCATGTACGTGCGGAAATGAAGCGCAGAATCCATGAAATAGCTGCTTTGTATGAAAACCAGGCATAGGCTCTATTCCGCTCCCACGTTACAGCGCATGGATAGTGTCTACGATATCCATGTCCCTGATTTTCCTGGCAGGCCCTCTTACCGCCAACAGGGTGGCTGCGACGGTCACTCCCACTACAACTGCCAATTGCAGGAATGGCACCTGCCAGGCCGTTCCCCAATGGCTCGTGACCATCATTTTAAATACGAAATGGTGTGCCGGAATACCCATGGCAATCCCCAGTATGGAACCTAACGCCGCGTATACAACAGCCTCCGCCCTTACCATGCGAAGCAACTGGCCGCCCTCCATGCCGATGGCCCTCATCACGCCGCACTGATTCATACGGCTTGTAACACTCATGTTAATGCTGTTAATAATATGCAGTACGGCTATCATCAGAATAACCGCCAGGAAACCGTAAACAAACACCGAAAAGGAAATCATAACAGCCTGGCTTTCCGCCTTGCTCTGCCTGGCATCGGAAAAGGTAAGCCCAAGCCCGGCGGCCTGTTCCCTCAGCTGCGTTACCATTTCCTCCGATGCCCCCCTTTTCAGCTGTATATCCAGTATGGTAAAGGCATTTTCCCCGGTAAGCTGACGGAAGCTGTCTTCAGAACAGATGAAAATGCTCTCGCCATTTTCACTGTCAAAAGGGCTGCTGCCAAGCACTCCGGCAATCTGCACCTGCCTGAGTTCCCCGTTCAGCTCCAGTTCCAGTCTCTCCCCCGTATGCCAGTCCCTGCCTTCTCCCGCGACTGCAAGCACCTTTCCAGGTGTTCCCCGCACTTCCTCAATGCTGCCCTCCTGCAGGAAGTCCTCCGCCCAGCCGAACTGGTGCTCCTCATAGGAGACCAAATAGGACATTTCCTGAGTCTCCGACTGTTCCCCGGAGAAAGGGACATCAAATGCAAACATTCTGCCGTATACCTTATTTATCTCCGGATTCTTTTCCAGTTCCTCGTATATTTTATTTTCAATGGAGCAGGTATTGTCGGCACTCACCAGGGAAAGATCAGGACTCCAGGGACGCAGCGGCCGCACCGCATGATGCATGAAATCAACGATTCCTGAGAAGCTCATAAACATCAGGATGCTCAGGGCAAAGGACACGGTCATAAGCAGCAGGTTCTTCCGGTTTTCCAGGGCATGATAGATTCCCAGATTCCTGTCCACCTTACCGGCCCTGAAAAAACGCATATTTTTCATCTGTCCGGGCAGCCGGGCATTGCCGCTCACCGCTGTAAGCGGGGATACGGAGGATGCCTTTTTGGCCGGGGAAAGGGAGGCGAGCAGACAGGCGGCCAGGCCAACCGCAGCCCCCGCAGCCAAGGCCGGGATGCTAATGCCAAACAGTGGGATATCTGCAAAATATTCCGGATTCATCACCCGCAGGAAACCGCACAGCATCCAGATCACCAGCACGCCCACGGCAAGCCCCGCCGGAATTGCCTTCCGGCAGTAACACATTCCTTCCTTTATGACAAAACGTTTCACCTGTTTTCTGGTTGCCCCCAGGCAACGGAGCATGCCGAAAAAACGGATCCGATCCGTAACACTGGTCTGAAAGCTGCTGGTTATCATCAGCACCGCAGCAGTGAGGACGAAAAGGAAAAGAACCGCGGCCGTTCCGTAAATTCCTACGAAAAAGGGATCATCGCTCTGCCCCATCGCCGCCAGAAGATAGGCATTTTCTCCTATCGAATCGGGAGTAATGCCAAGACTCTCCGCAATTTTCAGTTTCTCGGCCTGGATGTTGGTAAAGGGCCGGAATTTGATATAATAGGCACTGCTGTATTCCTCCGGGGAAAACAGTCTGCGCAGCGTTTCCACCGACATCAGGATTCCTGCCTGATCCGCCTTTAATATGGACGCCGTATCCCCGGCGACAGCTGTAATCAGAAGCTGCATATCATCGCCGTCAGGCCGCTCCAGGGTGATGCTGTCCCCCGGCTCTATTCCAAAGGTCCGGGCCATTGTCCCGGTAATCAGGGCTTCGTTTCCTTTATCCGGCCAGGTTCCCGCCTCCAGCCGGATTCCCAGTTCCTTTGCCAGCGCCTCATCAACGCCTGAAATATTGGCGGCCTTGCCAAAAAGCGTGTATCCGGAACGGGAGCCAACGCTTTCCAGATAACCTGAGACGGCAATCTGCGGGCGCAGGGCCACTATCTGCTCCTGTTTCTTTGCCATATCCTTTATCCCAATGTGCCAGCTGCCGTATTGTTTTTTCATTGAGATCTGCTGTGTCTGCAGCTCCATATCCGCCATGCCGAAAATCGTTGCTACCAGCGCCACCGCCAGAAGAATAACGAAAAGGCTCATGCGGTTTTTCCGTTTATGCTTTTCGGCATACTCCTTTACCAGATCGAGATAACTATTCATATATAGCCTCCCTTCCGGCATTCACTTCCTTCAGGCAGCCGTCCGTCACCTGAAATACCCGGTCCGCATCCGCCGCAATGTTCATGTTATGTGTGATCATAAGCACTGTCTGGCGGTATTTGCGGGACAGGCTGTGCAGCAGGGAAATGACCTCGCGGCTCGTCCTGGAATCCAGGTTGCCTGTTGGTTCATCCGCCAGAATCAGCGCCGGATGATTCATCAGCGCCCTTCCAATCGCCACTCTCTGCTGCTGTCCCCCGGAAAGCTGGCTGGGCAGGTGCTTCCTTCTTTCCTTCAGCCCCAGATTTCCCATCAGCTCCTCCACGTATGCCATGTCCGGCTTCTGGTAATCCAGAAGCACCGGGAACACCAGGTTCTGTTCCACGGTAAGCTCCGGTATCAGATGGAAGCCCTGGAAAATAAACCCGATGTTCCGCCGCCGGAATACGGTCCTTTCTTTTTCCTTCATGGAAAAAAGATCCCTGCCCTCCACCAGTATTTTGCCTGCGCCCGGTGTATCCAGTCCGCCCACCAGATTTAACAGCGTGCTTTTCCCGGAACCGGATTCTCCCACCACTGCCGCAAATTCTCCTTTTTGCAGCGTGAAGGATACGTTTTTCAGCGCCTCCACCTTCGCATCTCCTGTGCCGTAGGTTTTGCCAAGATTTTCTACTTTTAAGATTTCCATCCTGAACTTCCTTTCTTAATGTTTATAGAATTGATGCTTTCCCGGCTGTTCATTCCTGGAAAGCTTTATTTATTTGTTGAAAGTAAGTATAATGGATGCGCCTTACGCCAAGGTGTATGGCAGCTTGCAAATTTGTAAGATTACCGGTTTACTTCTTTGTAAGGAAGAAACACCGTAAACAAAGCGCCCTCTCCCAAGGTACTCTCCACACTTATCGTCCCTTCATGCCCTTCCACAATCGCCTTGGCCAGAGGAAGCCCCAGCCCGGCCCCTTCCCCGTCATTGGAGAAACGGCTCCTGTAGAATCGTTTGAAGATAGCGTACATGTCCTCAGGATGGATACCGTTTCCGTTGTCCTTTACCTGAATCCTTGTTCCGGTTCCCACCGCTTCCCAGGAAATCTCTATTTTCCCGCCTTCTTTTGTATGATCCAGCGCATTTTTCACCAGGTTGGAGACGGCTTCCTGCATCCAGTCCCTGTCGCACACAGTATAGCAGGCCGGGCTGCCCTCCAGAATTATCTCTTTGCCCTCCCTCTGCGCACGGGTTTCAAATTCCGAACGGATATCCTCCATCAGTCCGCGCACTTTTACCTCCTGGCTGCCGAACCGGATCATATCCGCATCCAGCCGGGCGATTTTAAGCAGATTCAACACAAGCGTCTGCATCCGTTCCAGGGCGGCCACGGATTTGGCGGCAAATTTTTTCACCGTTTCCTCTTCTCCGCTCTCCTGCTGAATGATATCCTGATACATAAAAAGAGCGGCCAACGGCGTTTTCAGCTGATGGGAAATATCGGAAATCGTATCCTTCAGAAATTCCTTTGCCTTCCTCTGGGCTTCCCTGTGGGAATTCAGCGAGGATGCCATTTCATTCACCGCCGTGGAAAGCAGCGCGAAATCACCTTCCCCTTCGGCAGCGATCCTCCGGTCAAAATTTCCTTCCGTAAACCGGCGCACATTTTCTTCCATTTCCTTAAGCCTGATATGCTCCCTTTGCAGCAGCCAAAATACCAGAAATACCGACAGGCCAATGGCTGTCAGGCCAAAAATGGAGTAGACAGCTCCCCATTTACCGCCCAGGGAACGCAGGACAGGCATCAGGTAAACCGCCAGCGTCTCTTCATATCCTGCCTGGCGCATCAACAGCCTGCCCTGCGCAGCCATTTCTTCCGATATCTCCCCGGCAAGCAGCTTTGCCGCCCGGGCCGGATCCACACCGGCCTCCAGCAGCGCGCCTGCCGCTTCCGCCTGCTGCTGCAGGTATACTTTTTTTATATCCTCCATCTGCCTGAACAGAAGGAAGCCGCCTGTCAATACCAGACATAATATCAAAGCGGCGCTTCCCGCCAAAAACCTGCGTATATCCCTGTCTTTCCCTAAACTTCCCACCATTAAACTCCTTTGCCGCCAGACTTATTCCTTCCACTGATAACCAAGCCCCCGTACCGTGAGCAGATGCTTCGGAGAAGAAGGCTCCTCTTCTATTTTGCTCCGCAGCCTCCTGATGTAAACGGACAGCGTATTATCGTCCACAAACTCCCCGTTTCCGTCCCAAAGCCTGTCAAGGATCCGTTCCCTTGTCAGAATCATGCCCTGATTCTTAAGAAACAGACAAAGCAGCCGGTATTCCTGCGCTGTAAGCTCAAGCGGCTCCTCCTCCAGCCAGGCCCTGTTTCCCACCAGATCCACCCGGATACCGCCGGACTCCAGCACAGGTTCCTGTACCGCGCCCGCCCCTTTTCCTCTTTTTCCGGCCCTTCTTTGCAACGAATGAATCCGGGAAAGAAGTTCGTTGAGCCGAAACGGCTTGGACACATAATCATCCCCGCCCATATCCAGCCCCCTGACCACATTGAACTCCTCATCCGCAGCCGTCAGAAACAGAATCGGCACTTCCGAGGTCCGCCGGATCCGTTCGCAAATCTCAAATCCGTTCCCGTCCGGCAGCGAAACATCCAGCAAAACCACATCAAACCTTCCGTCCGTGTAAAGCTTTCCAAACTCCTCCACACTCCTTGCTACCTCCACCTCAAACCCGTCCTTCTTCAGGGCGTATTCCAGCCCGTCAATCAGGCTTCCATCATCCTCTACCAGCAAAACCCTGTCCTTATCCATTTCACGGTTCATTCCCTGTTTCCTTCCTTCCATTCTTCCCTTAATTTTCTATCTGTTAAAAAACCACTCACCTGTATCCCGCTCATTTTCCTCTGCTTATCCCTACATTATAAAGTCCTCCTGCCCAAAAGACAATATTCCTGTCCAATACGTTCAGTGCAGCTTCACAGTTCAGTAACCTTCCCCCCTGTTTTTCACATAAGCAATTGACATCGCCTTTTTGCTGGATTATGATAGGAAAGGACTATTTTAACCAAAAATTCGGAGGTATATATCCGGCCGCATTATAACCGGAGAAAAAAAGATGGAAAACTTAAACATCCCTAAAAATTACGAATCAGCCCTTTCCCTCCACGATACCCAGATCGGCATTAAGACGGTAAAGGACTTCTTTCAGACGCTGCTGGCAGAACGGCTGAACCTGCTGCGTGTATCTGCGCCGCTTTTTGTAGACCCTGCTTCCGGCCTGAACGATAACCTGAACGGGATTGAGCGTCCCGTAGCTTTCGGCATCAAGGAACAGAATGATTACGAAGCCGAGATCGTACAGTCTCTGGCCAAATGGAAACGCTTCGCGCTGAAAAAATACGGCTTCCAGCCCGGCGAAGGCCTCTATACTGATATGAGCGCCATACGCAGGGATGAGATTACGGACAATATCCACTCTATTTACGTGGATCAGTGGGACTGGGAAAAAATCATAACCAAAGAGGAACGCAGCCTCGACACGCTGAAGGATATCGTGCGCATTGTATATAAGGTACTGCGCAAAACGGAAAAGTTCATGTCCATCCAGTACGATTACATAGAAGAAATCCTTCCCCACGATATTTTCTTTGTTACCACCCAGGAGCTGGAAACCATGTTCCCTGACAATACGCCAAAGGAAAGGGAATACTATATTGCCAAGGCCAAAGGCGCTGTCTGCATCATGCAGATCGGCGATACGCTGGAATCCGGCGAAAGGCATGACGGCCGCGCGCCGGACTACGACGACTGGTCCCTGAATGCGGATATCGTGGTTTATTATCCGGTTCTGGACATTGCGCTGGAGCTGTCCTCCATGGGTATCCGTGTAGATAAAGAGGCCCTGCTTTCCCAGCTTGAAAAAGCAGGCTGCCCGGAACGGGCGCAGCTGCCCTTCCAGAAGGCTATTATTGAAGAAAAGCTGCCCTACACCATCGGCGGCGGCATCGGCCAGTCCCGTATCTGTATGTTCTTCCTGAGAAAAGCCCACATCGGGGAGGTTCAGTGCTCTCTGTGGCCGGAGGAAATAATGGCGGAAGCGGAAAGCCACGGCATCCATCTTCTGTAGGCCGTATTTTTACGATAAGAAAGCCCTGACCGGCACACACTGCCGGCGGGGCTTCTTCAAATTACAATTCCAGGAGGCAGCTAAAAATGGCAGCTGATAAAACCTTTCTCCGTCCGCTCACCGAGGCGGACATTGATACCATCTATTCCCTTACCTCAGATCCCAGGGTGGCAAAATACATGCGTTTTTCAACCCATACCAGCCGGAAGGAGGCCGAGGAGCTTTTTTATGAATATACCAAATCCGGCAATTCCGGCTGGCTTATCTGTCTGACAGAGGACGAATCCCCTGTGGGCATTGCGGCGCTGAAGCAGGAGGAAAATGAGCCGGATACGCGCTCCATGTCCGTATTCCTTTATCCTGACTGCTGGAATAAGGGCTACAGCACCGAAGTGGTGCGGCACATGAAAAATGCTGCTGCCGCTGAAAAAATCGGGTGTCTGAAGGCTTACGTAGTCCAGGACAACGCAGGCTCCTGCCGGGTTCTGGAAAAAAGCGGCTTTTCCCTGCAGGAAATCCTTCATTTTCCTGATATGGCCTCAGGCCTCTGCATTTATACCCTGCAGCTGTAAACGTGCGCCTCCGGGCGCGCCGCAAAAAACCAGCTCAGCCATTTTTCCACATGGCTGAACTGGTTTTTATTTTCCATTTATTCCTGTATTATTGTACCCTGTTTCTTACTGCACACGCTTCCCTGTCATTGTCTGGGAAACAATGCTCTCCATCATATCAGGGCTTAGCGCTCCCTGCGCATATCCGAATACATTGCCGTCCTTATCAATCATGAAGGTGGTGGGGAAGGAACGGATGCCGTAGACGGAAAATATTTCGCCGGTGGTATCCATGACTACAGGAAAGCTGTAGCCGCTGTCACTCAGGAATTTTTCCACTTCCTCCTGAGTCCCGTCCTGATTGTAGGGATATTCATCCGACTTTGGATTGGCAATGCCGAGCACTACCAGATCTTCGCTGTTTTCCCCGTATTTTTCATATAACGCCTGGATGTCGGGCATTTCTCCCTTACAGGGAGGGCACCAGGTAGCCCAGAAGTTCAAAAACACCGTTTTCCCTTGATAATCCGAAAGCGTATGGGTTTCACCATACTGATCCACCAGTGTGAAATCAGGCGCAGGCGTCTTTTTCTCCTCAGCCTGTGTGCTCTCCTGAGCGGCTGTGCCTGAAGAATCGCTTTCTGACGATGCCTGTCCGGGCTGCGAAGGGGTATTCGATGCGGTTTCCGGAGTGCTCTCCGGCACGGTTTCAGCCGCATTCTCCGTTTCCGTTATCTGGGACTGCTCCGGCGCATCGCCAAGCTGCGCTTTGGAAAGGTAGCTGGTAATGCCGTTCATAAATCCGGTAAGAGTCATAACACCCATCAGGATCAGCAGCGCCGCGCCGACCTTTACTGTATATTTTACCACATTTCTCTTTTTCTTAAAGAAATCAAGCACGGAGCCGGTAAAGATTCCCACTGCCAGGAAAGGAATGACGAAGCCCAGTGTATATACGCCAACCAACAGGAATCCCTTTGCCGAAGAGGAGGAAGAGGAGGCCATCAACAGCACGCTTCCCAGCGTAGGACCTACGCAGGGTGTCCAGGCGAAGCTGAAGGTGAAGCCAAGCAGCAGCGCCACCAGCGGATTCATGGAAAACCGATCCAGCCGGAAGGGCAGGCGGTGCTCTCTCTCAATGGTTTCGGATCGTCCGAACACTCCCAGCTGGTAAAGGCCGAACATAATCATGATAATTCCGCTGATCCGTGCGAACCACACCCGGTTGTTGGTAAAGAAACGCCCCATCGCCGAGAAGCCGAAGCCCAGCAGGAAAAAGGTAAAACTGATACCCAATACGAAAAACAGCGTATTTATCAACACCTTTTTCCGTGGATAATGTACAATACCATTTTCGTCCACTGTCTTGGTCCCGCCTGCCAGATAGCTGACATACAGAGGAACAAGGGGCAGGACGCAGGGTGAGAAAAAGCTTAAAATACCCTGAATAAACACTGTAATTACCGGAACTCCGGTTTCAACTGAAAAACCCATAATCATCTCCTTAGCTTTCTTTTATATATTTTAATGTAACTGTCCAGTTTTTCTCAGTAACTGCTAACCTCCATCCTGAATCGCCTTTAGCGATGGATTGAATCTTTTTTACGGTCATTGCAAAGCGCTGGCCTGCGCAGCTACATGTGCTGGCTTGGCGAACAGTCAGATTTAATTTACCGCTGCGAACAAATCGTTCAGGGCCTCGCTCATGGTAGGATGCGTATAAATATTATCTCTCAGAACCGTGTAGGGAATACCTGCATCCATGGCAAGCTTGAACAGGTTGATTATTTCATAGGATTCCGCGCAGTACAGATGCGCCCCCAGAATCAGTCCTGTTTTTCCGTCAATCACAGCCTTCATCATCCCGGCTGTGGCTTTCAGAACGCGCGCCTTGGGAACCGCCGCCATCTGCAGCCGTGCCGTTTTTACTTCATAGCCGGCTTTGCGGGCTTCCGCTTCCGTCATACCCACTCTGGAAAGCGGGGGATCCAGAAATACACTGTAGGGAACCGCGCCTCTGTTGGCGGTGGTACGGCTGCCGTCACCCAATATCTGGGATTTTACGATACGGCTGTCATCCAGGGATATATAGGTAAACTGCAGACCTCCTGCCACATCGCCCATCGCCCAGATATGAGGGACGGACGTCCGCAGGCCTTCATCTGTTTTCACGGCGCCGCGCTGTGTCAGCTCGATGCCTGCCCTTTCCGGATGAAGCTCAGCCAGGTTGGGGCGTCTGCCTGTGGCTACCAGAATTGCATCCACACTCAGTTCCTCTTCTCCGCCTTCCGTTTTAATGGAAGCTATGGCTTTACCGTTCTCATCCCTTACTGCAGTTACCGCTGCTTTTCTGAGAATCCGCATACCCGCTGCCGTCATATGCTCAAGGACAGCTGCCGATACCTCTTCATCTTCCCTGGGAATAAAGGCTTCCCCATCCTGCACGATGGTTACCTGGGAGCCAAAATTGGTATAGTAGGAAGCAAATTCCAGCCCTATATAGCCGCCGCCGATAATAAGCAGTTTCTCCGGAAGCTCCTCCAGTTCCATCATGCCCTCGCTCGTATAGGCATAACGGCTTTCCTTCAGCCCTGTAATGGGAGGTACAAAGGGCGTCCCCCCGGTATTAATAAATATTCTCTTTCCGTACAGCTCTTCCGTATTTCCTTCCGGATATGTAACCAGAATTCTGTGGTCATCCAGAAAAGCTGCCGTTCCGGTAAGCACTTCTACCCCGGCCCCAACGGCTTTATTATAATTTTTCTGACGAAGTTCAGCTGTCAGCTGCCTTTTTTCCTCAATTACCTTACGGTAGCGGTCTGCCTTATCCTGAAAGCTTCCGCCCTCCGCCGCTGACATTCTGGCGTTGTTTTCCAGAAATTTACTGGGGATACAGGCCACATTTATGCACGTACCGCCATACATTTTATCGGAGCGCTCTATCAGCGCTGTCTTTTCCCCTTTAGAAGCAAGAGCGCCTGCCAGGGTCTTTCCGCCTTTTCCGAAACCTATAATTATATTGCCATATTCCTTCATTTGATTTCTCCTTGTTTTGTGAAGCAAAAATGAAATTTATCTGCGGGCAGAAGAATTATCCCACTGCTGCTTTCGCCTGTTTTTGCGCCCGTATTTCTATCAGTTTCCGTTCTATCTCGCCTATCGTAATCGTTTTCAGCTTCTCCAGGCACATGTCATTTAAGTTCAGGTAAATTTCATCCATCACATCCGCCATGCCCGAAGCAATCATACAGTTCATATCACTGTCCCCGCTGCGCCAGGAAGCTTCCACAAACCGGATATCCAATGCTTCGGCAACCCGGTACAGCGTAATATCTTCCGCCTGCTCCACAGACGTATAACCGCCCACCTTTCCTTCCTTTGTCTGCACCAGGCCCACCTTCTTCAGCCTAGCCATTACTTTTCTTACGCGGGCCGGATTGGTACAGATATTTTCCGCCAGCTCTTCACTGGAAATTGTGCATCCCTTATGCTTCAGAAATACCAGGCCATGCACGGCCACACAAAAATCACTGTTCAATACATTACCCCCTTCTGCGTTATTGCGCCCATATTTTATTTTCATTTGTAACTGTAATTATTTGTTGTACACTTTGTACTGTAACTATATCATTTACAGATATAGTTGTCAATCCCTTTTTTCCTCTTAACATTATTTTTTCCAGTTGGATAAAAATGATATTACCATAACACATATAAAGGCATTTGTCCCCACAGATTCCCTGGACAAAACTTATTGCTTATGCCGCCTCCTGCTCCTGGAAGGCCGGACCGTTTCTGGCAAAGGATAGAATGTACCGGCGGAACAGCACCGCCGGCAAAGGGAATCATGGCAAAGCCTTCTGCAACATTTTAACGCAAAAAAATGCGCCCTCTGTCCGGAGGGCGCATACAAACCGCAAAAACGGCCATCAGCTTTATACCGCAGCCACATCCATTAAGTAACAGATGTCAGGTATTCAGTCATATATACATATATATATTCAAAAATCAGGCAAACATCACAGCATCAGCGCTGTACTCTTCCCGAGGCATCTCCGCCTGCAAGCTTGGAAACCTCATCCACGGTTACCATATTGAAGTCACCTTCGATGCTGTGCTTCAGGCAGCTGGCAGCAACGGCAAACTCAATGATCTGCTGAGGCTCCATATTCTGCAGGCAGCTGTAAATCAGCCCTGCGCCGAAGGAATCCCCGCCGCCTACACGGTCAACGATGTGCATCAGATAATTTTTGCTGAAATAAAAATCCGTTCCGTCATACAGCATGGCAGCCCATTTGTTGTCATTTGCGGAAATGGACGTCCTTAAGGTGATTGCCACCTTCTTAAAGCCGAATCTGTCAGCCAGCTGCTTTGCCACGTCCTTGTAGCCCTCGTGATTTACCTGTCCGCTGGTTACATCGGTATTTGCCGCTTTGATGCCGAATACATCTCCCGCATCCTCTTCGTTGGCAATGCAGACATCCACATATTTGCAGAGCTCTCCCATAACCTGTCCTGCTTTTTCCTTACTCCACAGTTTATTTCTGTAATTCAGGTCGCAGCTTACGGTGATTCCCTTTTCCTTCGCTTTCTTTACGGCTTCCAGACAGATTTCTGCCACATTGTCGCCCAGCGCGGGAGTAATCCCGGTAAAATGGAACCAGTCTGCGCCTTCAAAAATCTTATCCCAGTCAAAATCCTCTTTTACCGCTTCCGCAATAGAAGATCCGGCACGGTCGTAAATAACCTTGGAAGGACGCTGGCTTGCGCCTTTTTCCAGGAAATAAATACCTACACGGCTGCCGCCTCTTACGATATCTGAGGTATCCACGCCAAATTTTCTCAGGGAATTCACCCCTGCCTGTCCGATTTCATGCTTCGGCAGTTTGGTCACAAATTTGGAATCCAAACCAAAATTCGCCAGAGATACGGAAACGTTCGCTTCCCCTCCGCCATAGGTTGCGCCATAGGTATCCGCCTGTACGAAGCGGTAATAGCCTTCCGGTGCAAGTCTCAGCATGATTTCCCCGAATGTAACTACTTTACTCATAATTTTCCTCACCTTTCCTTTATCCGTTTCTCTTATTTCTGTACCAGATGAACCGCAAAACCGCCGACTTCTTCCTTCAGATAAATTGCCTTGAGGCTGCCCTTGTCATCATATTTTGCACTGGACTGATCAAATTCAACACCCTGGTATTCGAGATAATTAACCGCTCTGTTGATAAAGTTGGTCCTGATGCCGATATGTCCCTTAGCGCCCAGCCCGGGTGTCTTCATCACTTCTACTGCAGTTCCTGCAAATACGGAGCTGGCGCCGGTTTTCTTCGTAAATCCGAAAATGGATTCAAAACGTCCTGCTGTTTTGTCGGCAGCATCTTCATCCGTCTCATTAATTCCCACATGCGCCAGTTCAAAGCCAAGCATCAGCTGTACCGCTTCTCTTGTAAGCGCTTCAATTTTATCAAATTCACCCGCATTGATCAGCTCGCTCTTCACCATCCAGCTTCCGCCGCAGGCAATAATTTTATTAAAACCAAGATATTCATTCAGGTTCTTGGCGCTGATTCCGCCGGTAGGCATAAATTTCATATTTACATAAGGAGCGGACATCGCTTTGATCATGGCCAGGCCGCCTGCCGCCTCTGCCGGGAAAAACTTCACAACATCAAGCCCCAGGGAAATGGCGATTTCAATATCGCTGGGATTCGAACAGCCGGGGGTGACGGGAATTTTATTATCCACACAGTATTTTACCACTTCGGGATTCAGCCCGGGGCTGACAATAAAGGTCGCTCCTGCATCCATGGCTTCATCTACCTGTTTTGTGGTCAGCACGGTTCCTGCGCCCAGCAGCATTTCCGGGAACGCCTTTCTGATGGCGGCAATCGCTCCTGCTGCAGCTTCCGTACGGAAGGTCACCTCCGCACAGGGAAGACCGCCGTTGCAAAGCGCTGCTGCAAGCGGCACCGCATCCTCCACTCTGTCAATTTTCACAACCGGGACAATACCGATTCTGCTGATTTGTTCCAATACTTCGTTCATTCTCTTTCCTCCCCTTTTTAGGTGATAGGTTATTTATTCCTGCGTACAACGGACCGGATGGCTGCGGCGGGCGCAGAAACCAGGATTTGTAGATATAATGTCGTCTACGCTGACATTATATCATGTTTTATCTATTATTTACTATATCATCTTATTTCTTCCGTATCTTGTTGGTTTTTTTCGTAAATATGGTTTTTTTTGAACCATTACGGAAAATACTTATAATCCTTATTATCCTTTGCCATTCTGATACTGCTCTCATGAACGGCTGCTGCTTTCAGGGAAATACGCTCATCCGCCCGGAAGAACTTCTGCCGCTGGACAGCGCCCGGAATCTCCACACCAATCAGGGAAAGCCAGGCTTGCCCGCCTGATCAGTTGTTGGAAAATGAAGGCCGCATTGCAGACATTTTGGAAGCGGCAAAGAATGCCGCGGTCAGGAACAGATTATATAAAAAGTACGGGCTATAGCAGCGTGTGAAAACGGACTGCTATACCGCCCGCAGAAAGAGAGGGACTCTTCCATTCATTGGAGGGGTCCCTCTCTCTTTTCCTTACAAAAATAAACAGTGACTGTCCAGCGCTTTCACAGTTACAATAAATACTATATTACCCCAAATCCGGTTCCGCCAGCAGGGAAATACTGTCTGCGCATTTTCCTTCCGATTCAAAAAGAATGATTTCGTTCTCCCCTTTTTTCAGAAGCGCTCCCGGCAGATACAGCCTTTTCTGCGGGCCTGCCTCCCAGAACCTTCCCAGATGGAAGCCATTTACAAAAACACAGCCCTTTCCCCAGCCGCTGCAGTCCAGGAAGGTATCTCCAGGCGCCTCCACCGTAAAGGCAAACCGGTAAAACGCAGGCATTCCCTCATCATAGCCTCTGGTAAAATCCAGCTTCTCCAGGTTATCCATGGGAAGGCAGTACTGCTGCCAGCCATGCTGGGCGAAACAATCGTTTATCATTACGCAGCCGTCGATTCCCTTCCTCTGCCAGTTTATCATAGGCCCATAATTGACCCTTCCCATGTTTTCCATGAGAATATCCAGCCGGATATCCTGCGATACTGTCGGCTCCACCTCATGGCGTTCCAGAAGCTCCCTGTCCATTGCAGTGAGAATCCTTTTTCCATCGGCAAAGCAAATGGCCCGATCCGCCGCCTGATAAAGCCTGATGCTGTGCAGCTGTCTCTCCGTATGCAGAACCGAGGAATACAGGGTATAACCGTAGCTCTGCCCCAGCCGTTCCATGGACATGGGACTGAGTGTCCCTACAGGCTCCGCCAGGCAGTCCAGCGCATGGAACAAATCTACCTTCTGCGAAACATTGCATGTGCCATAGGCAGTTCTTTCCCGGAAATTCTTTTCTTCCCCATCTTCTCCGGATAATTTGCTGCCGGTAATACTTTCATCCGGCTCCGCCCCTTTTCCGCGATGCCTGCTGATGATCTCCTGGAAACGTCTGTATTTCTCCGTAATCTGTCCGTCCTCGGTAAGCAGGGCGTCATAATCGTAAGAAGTCACATCCGCCGTCAGATGATCTCCGTAATTGGATCCGTTCATAAAGCCAAAGTTAGTGCCGCCCTCAAACATATAAAAGTTCACATTTCCCAGCTCCAGAAGCTCCTCCAGCTCCTTTGCGGCAATTTCCATATTGCCCTTATGGTGCTTCTCATCGCGCCAGGCATCAAACCAGCCTATCCAGAATTCCGTGCACATACAGGGACCGCCGTCCGTATATTCCTCCAGAATAGAAAAAGCCCTTTTCGTGCCTGAGCCGAAATTCGCGGTGGGAAGCACACCGTCAATCCTGGTATTGGAAAGCATGTTATGCCCCGGCCCGTCGGATGCAAAAAGAGGCACCGTAATTCCCTGTCCGCGCATCATATCCCGCAGGCTTTCCAGATATTTCTTATCATTGCCGAAGGAGCCGTATTCATTTTCCACCTGAAGCATGATGACGGGGCCGCCGTGATCAATCTGGAGCGGCGCCAGCAAAGGCATCAGCCTGTCATAATAGGCTCTCACATGGCAGAGAAATCTTTCATCGCTGGTTCTTAAGGCCATATCCCCCTGCGCCAGCAGCCAGGCGGGCAGGCCTCCAAAGTCCCACTCCGCGCAGATATAGGGCGAAGGGCGCAGAATCACCCACAGCCCCAGCTGCTGTGCCTTCCGGATGAAAGACACTATGTCCAGCATGCCGTGTACCTTTTCCCCATAAAAGTCAAACCTGCCCTTTTCAGGCTCATGCATGTTCCATGGGATGTAGGTTTCCACGGTATTGCAGCCCATCTCCTTGAGCTTCCGCAGCCTGTCCTCCCAGTATTCGGGAAGGACCCTGAAATAATGGATTCCTCCCGAAATAATCTGGAACGGTTTTCCATTCAGATAAAATTTGTCCCTGATTTCAAAGGTTCCTGTGTTTGTCATCATAATAGATTCCAATTTCAGTCAATGAAGTCTTTCCTCTTGCTTTAAGCACTCTGAACCTCAGAACCTGCGTATGTACCGTGGGGAAACGGCATATTCTCTGATAACCCACTGTGGCAGCCCTGTAAATTTCCTGAAATCCCCCTGCTACCGGAATCTCCAGGCAAAATTCCTCAATATGCTGTCCAAGCTCTATGGTTTCCTTAATGGTCACCAGATTTATTTCTTTTTCCCCTATCAGATGAATTTCAATCGCAGGAAGTTCTTCGGAAGCGGCTTCATAAAACTGTCCCCTGTCCTTATTTAGTACCGCGCCGGCATCCCTTCCCTTTCCGGCTGCCGCTGATGCATTTGCAAGCTGGGATTTACTGAAGATGCGTTTGATTTCATTTCCCATTTCCCTAAGGCGCGCCACGTCCGCTTCATCAAACAGTCCCTCTGTGTTGGGAGGAACATTCAGGAGCAGATTGGCATTGCCGCCCACTGCTTTTTCATACATATTAATCAATGTATCAAGCGAATGAAGCTTTTCCGCTTCGCCTTTCATATAGCCCCAGCTGGGGCGTATGGATACATCCACCTCTGCGGGATACCATATCAGTTCATCATATTGCTGAATGAATTCCCGGCTTCCGATATCCATCCATGTGGAATTGGGAACCTTATCAATCTGCCTCCAGTATCCGGGATTACGTTCCGTAGTCATAATTACCCTGGGAACTACGCTCCATTCCTCTTCCCTGCTCACCCCTGCTTCGTTTCCAATCCATCTCACGTCAGGGCCGCAGATACTGATACAGGCTTCCGGCTGCAGTCGTCTGATTATATCATAATAGCCATCCCAATCATAGTCCTGAAGTTTATCTTTTGAACGGCAGGCGCCGTCAAACCAGACGCAGAACAGTTCACCGTAATTACTGCACAGCTCCGTCAGCTGATTTTTGAAAAATACGTCATATTCCGGTGTGCCGTATGTCTTTTCATGCATATCCCATGGGGAAAGATAAACACCGAACTTCAGGCCTTCCGCATGACAGGCCTCGGAGACCTCTTTTACGATATCCCCTTTTCCATCCTTCCACGGGCTGTTCCTGACACTGAATTCCGTATATTCACTGGGCCAGAGGCAAAAGCCTTCATGATGCTTACAGGTCAGCAGCAGGCCTTTCATGCCTGCTGCCTTAAATGCCCTGACCCACTGATACGGATCGAATTTTTCCGGATTGAAGATTTCAGGCCCTGCCTTCCCCTCTCTTGACGGGTCAAACGTATATAAGCCAAAATGTACAAAACCGTAAAATTCCATGCAATTCCATTTTACCTGTCTGGCTGAGGGCACTATGGCTGCCGCTCTTTTTACAGCTGCTTCTGTAGCGTTCTGCTCATCCGGGATATATTTTACTTCGGAATCGACTCCTGTATCCATGGTTCTCTCCTTTACTTATTCTGCCGAATCGTAACGATCAAAAATCTGCTGCTTTACTTCCAGGTAATGACTTAAGCCCACATTTTCAAGCTCTTTCAGATAATTATCCCAATCCGCATTGACGTCGCTTTCACCGGCGATCCATTTTGCCAGCTGGTTCTTGGAATAAACCTGGAGGTCAGTTTCTGTTGTAGCGATATCTTCCTTTTCTTCCACCGTCATGTAGCAGCTGGGCCAGCGTTCCCAGGTTCCGTCCTCGAATTTTCCGGCATACTGCTTCATCTGTGCATTGATTTCGTTCTTGGCCGGATTCCCGAGGAAATCTTCCACACCGGCTCCAAGAATCGCAGGTGCAAACGGGAGCTGCTGCTGTCCGCGGATTTGATCCTCCGGAAGCTCTGTATCTTTTTTGAAGATAATATTATTATTGTCATCATAATACCAGGCTTTTTCTTTATCAGGCCCAATCCCATAGGTTGCATTCAGACCTGTTTCCATATTTTCATAAAAACGATCAATCCACTGCATCAGAATTTCCGGATTTTTTGCTTTGTCGGTTATCATAAATCTGCCTTTGTAGAAGCCTGTAATCCCTTCCACCAGAGCATTCTGCTCTCCATCCGGTCCCTTAAGGGGCATAAGCGCCACATACTCATCCGTATGCTCTCCGGCATCCGTAATGTCCCAGGCAGAAAATACTCCGACCGTTCCCTGGGAAATCTTTGCTGTCATACCGCTGGAATCCTGTGTAAATATGTCTCGATCTACCAGCCCTTCACCATAAAGCTTACCCAGCCACTCAGCACCTTTCTTAAAGCTGTCCTGTGCCCCCAGGTATTTTACCTCTTTATTGTCAATCATAATATAGTCAGGTGAAAGAGGATAACCGAAAGCTCCGAAATAAGGACCGTGATCGGATGCTCCCCAGTCAGAGAACATAAATGTCATCGGAATCTCATCCGCTTCTCCATTGCCGTTGGGATCCTCTTCCTTAAATTTCTTCAGAACCGCTTCAAACTCTTCGGTGGTTGTGGGGATATCCGCACCTACCGCATCCAGCCATTTTTTATTGATAAAGGTATTGTTGTAAATATCCGGGTTGTACAGTACGGAAGGCATGCCATAGATATTGCCGTCCGCGCAGGTAATCATTTTCATCAGGTCAGGATATTCTTCGCTGACTCTGCGTTTGAAATTAGGACAGTACTTATCAATTAAATCATTCAAAGGAATATATATTCCTTCACTGCCATAGGTGACAATATCATTGTCCGAACCGCCGAGTGCTCCGATAAAACCATCCGGATAATCGCCTGACGCCATCAGCAGCTTAAATTTCTCGTCAGCCTCTGTTTCCAGATAAGTAACCCATTCGATATGTACATTGGTTTCTTCCTCCAGCTTCTGCCAGAATTCCCCGTCCGCCGGGTTTCCCCAATTAGGTGACAGCTGACATGCCAGCGTATAAGTAACCTTTTCATCCACAATGGGGCCTTTGCCGCTTACTTCAGAAGTCCCGCCATTCTCCGCATCTGCAGCCGTACTTTCCCCTGCAGCCGGTGTTTCTGCCGAAGCCGGTACAGATTCCTTATTGTTCCCTGTTTCCGAAGAACCGCATCCTGCAAGCAGCATAGCGCCTGTAAGCATGATACACAACAATCTTCTGATACTTTTTCTTTTCATACTGTAATCCTCCGTTTCATTAATAATAAAAATAGTATTTCAGCCCTTCACAGAGCCTACCATAACCCCCTGCACAAAATATTTCTGCACAAAAGGATAAAGGACAATCATGGGTACGCTGGAAACCACCACCAGCGCATATTTCAGCATTTCCGTCTGTTTATACATCTCAGCCCGGTCAGTCATTCCTGCAAGAGAGGCGTCCGGCTGGCTGGAAATCAGGATATTTTTCAGTACAAGCTGCAGCGGATACCTGCTTCTGTCGGACAGATAAAGCAGAGGCTGCATGTAGGAATTCCAGTGTCCTACTGCATAAAACAGCACCATAACCGCAATCAGTGCCTTGGAAAGAGGCAGTACAATCCGGAAAAAGAAATAATCATTCCTGCATCCGTCAATCTGGGAAACCTCCAGAAGCTCCTTGGGGATATTGCTTTCAAAAAAATTCCTGCACAATATCAGATTCCATACACTCATGGCATTGGGTATTACCATTGCCCAGAATGTATTGATCAAATGGAGATTTCTTACCAGCATATAGGTAGGCACTGTACCGCCCCCGAAAAACATGGTAAATACGAAAAACAGTGTAAATCCTTTTCTGCCCCGCAGATCGGGCCTGGATAACGCATATCCGGCAGTCAGCGTCACTGCAAGGTTGATGCAGGTTCCCACTGCCGCATACATAATGGTGTGCATATATCCGTTCATAACCTCCGAATTGCTGAAAACCTTTTTATAGCTGTCCAGCTGAAATCCCTTGGGAAGCAAAAATATCTTCCCTGTCAGTACCAGATCCGGATCGCTGAAGGATGCGATTACCACATAATACAAAGGATATAAAATAATGAGAAAAATAAAAACCAGCAACAGGGTGTTAACAATGTCAAATACCTTGTCTCCCGCCTTTATACTTTTATTTCTGATTGACTTTTCTTTCATATGCCGCCTCCGCTCTCTTACCACAGGGATGTCTCACTCAGTTTTCCGGATATCTTGTTGATCGTAATCAGGATTACGAAATTTATCGCGGAATTAAACAGGTTAATCGCGGCCGAAAAGCTGTAACGTGCATCTATCAGACCGACTTTATATACGTAAGTGGACAGGATTTCGGACACACCCGAGTTTCTGTCATTCTGCATCAGATATGCCTTTTCAAAACCGACGCTCATCAGGTTCCCGGCACTCATAATCAGCATGATAATAACCGTTGGCATAATACTGGGAAGATCAATATACAGAATCCTCTGCAGCTTGCTGGCTCCGTCCAACTCCGCCGCTTCATAAAGAGTCGGATCAATTCCCGCCAGGGCCGCAAAATAAATAACCGAGGAATAGCCCATCCCCTGCCAGATGCCTGACCAGACATACATGTGGCGGAAGCTTGCTTCACTGGACATAAAGGTATATGCCTCCATTCCCAGCGCCTTCAGTACCATATTCACCACTCCGTAGTTTGTGGAAAAAAAGATATTCATCATACCTACCAGAACCATAACCGATATAAAGTAGGGCATATAGGTCACTGTCTGTACTACCTTGCCGAATCTTTTACTTACACAGTAATTCAGCATCAGCGCCAGGATTACCGGGAAAGGAAAGGACACGATAAGGGAGTAGGCGGAAAGGACTACCGTATTGGTTATTATCTGCTTTGCCATATAGGTACTGAAAAATTTTTCAAAATGCTTCAGCCCCACAAAGGTGCTTCCCATAATTCCTCTTGCCGGGCTGTAATCCTGAAAGGCCATCAGCACTCCATACATAGGTACATACATAAAAATGGCAACATACAATACCGCCGGCAAAAGCAGCAGGTACAAATCATAATGTCCTTTCATATAGGCTCCGAAGGGCTGCTTTTTCGGCATAATTGCTTTGGCTGCTTCTTTTCTCTTTTTCACAATTCTGTCCCCTTTCTAAAAATGGTGTTCATCCGTAGACCGTAAAATCCCGGATAACCGGCTTTCCCTCGCTTTGAAGGATATCCAGCCTGATTTCACGCGCCCTCAGATCGGCCGTGCGTATCAGGCGTTTATGTCCGATGCAATGGGCATGGAGCAGTTCCCGTTCTCCTCTGTCCGTTTTTGCCGTGATTCGGAATTCCCGTATTTTTTCTCCCTCCGAAATTTCTTCCATTATGGAAATATTTCTTATTATGCTGCTTTGGGGCAAAGTAAGGATATGGGTGGCGCCTTCTCCCCTCACACTTTTCAAAGGTCTTTCATAAATGCGTCTGAGATATGCCCCCAGCTTTACGTACTGCTCCGTATCAGGAAAGCTTCCATCGTCCGCAATACATTGGCCCAGCAGGAAATTGCTGTTTCTCCCCACAGAGGTATAATAACGTTCCAGCAGTTCCTCCGGCGTCCATACCAGGCCTTCCTCTCCAGGCGCCCAGCCCCAGCCGGCTCCGGCGGCCTGCGGCCTGCGGTTTCCCATATCCGTTTCGGCCGGAAACCAGTATTTTCCTCCGGGTACGCCGCTGCCGATCAGTTCATCTCTGCTTTTACCGTCAAAATGGCACACCTTCTGATCCGCTGTCGACCAGGTGTCAAAAGGAGCCTCGCCGTCCTCATTTCCAATCCACCGAAGATTCTGCCCATGCTCTTTCGGTCCCTGGAAACAGATGGCCTGCGGCTGATATTCTTCTAACAGTTTTGCTACATCCGCACCGCCGTCCTGTCTTGTAACAACACCGCCGTCAAACCAGATCTCAAACAGCTGTCCATATCTGCTCCACAGCTCCGTAAGATCACCCTCCACCACGCGCAGATATTCCTCATGCTCTTTTGTTCCTGGTGTCCGGTAACTCTCTCTGTTGTAATAATGTCCGTTAAATCCGGTCTGGTAATATAAACCCGGAAGAATATTATATTTTTTGCAGGATTTGATAAATTCTCTGACACAGTCGAAGGTTCCCCGCTCATAAGGGGATTGTTTCATCGATCTGGGATTTGATTCCGACTGCCATAAGGAGATTCCCTGGCAGTTTTTTTGATTTGTAACAAATATGGCATATTTGGCACCCAAAGCGGCTGCGCTTTCCAGCCATTGATCCGTATCCAGCTTCTGCGGATTCAATCCTGCAGGATCCGCCGCCTTTTCAGGTGCGATTCCTTCCAGTCTGCTCATCCCCAGCAGCCCTCTGCTGTAGTGGATAATCACTCCCAGCTCGCAGTCAGCCCAAAGCTGCTGCTGTTTTGTCGGCCGGCATAATTCTTTCATTCCAATACCCCTGCCCTTTCTGTTTTTTCTGACGACAGAATTATTGTATTACAAAACAAATTTATACAATATGCACTGGTTTTGGTATTTTGGTATTATTTTTGGTAAAATCCTGCGTATTCTTTATCACTATAAGGCAGAGCTCATCCTATCGGACGAGCTCCACCTCAAGTACGGTATCCACCGGATCCGGCAGTATCGGGTTTTTCCCCAGATCAGCAAAGGTAATCTCCGGATAATTTTTGCTTACCCAATTATCTGCTATCGGCACTTCGGCCCCGGCTGAAATCAGCCTTATTTTTTTCACATCCTTCTTTTCGATTCCAATCAGGGGAACCGGTCCGATGGTATTATCAAAAATATGATAATACAGTTTATTTCCCTTCTGGGTAATCCGGCCGAAATCCGGACGGGGCATGTCCGACATACCGCAGCCATAAATGCTTTCCCCGTTTTTCTCCATCCATTTACCAATTTCCTTCAGTCTGGATACCGACTCCTCCGGAAAGTTTCCCCGTGCATCCGGCCCTACGTTCAGCAGCATGTTTCCACCCTTGGATACGCATTCCACCAGCTTCCTGATAAGCATGGGCGCAGGTTTGAAATATTTATCCTTCAGGTTATATCCCCAACTGTCATTCATGGTAAAACAGGCTTCCCAGATCAGTGGATTACCATTTATATCACGGATCCCCTCCTGCGGAATGATCTGCTCAGGGCTTACAAAATCGCCGTGATAGGGCAGCGGATTCCCTGATGCAAGAGAACCCAGGCCGGAACCGCTCACCTCCAGCCGGTTATCAATAATCACGCCGGGCTGCAGCTGTCTTACCATATTGACCAGCCTGGTTGCTCCCCATTTTTCCCCACTGTATTCTCCGAAGGAATAGTCAAACCACAGAATATCTATTTTTCCATAGTTTGTACACAGCTCCCTTACCTGATTATGCAGATATTCCACATATCTCTCCCAGACACGGCCCTCGTCCGGATATGCCGGGTTTTGATACATAGGATGGGCGCCATCGCTAAAATGCGGGTAATCCTCATGGTGCCAGTCAAGAAGGGAATAATACAGCCCAACCTTCAGCCCTTCGGCCCTGACCGCTTCCACATATTCCTTTATCAGATCCCTGCCGCATTTTGTATTTGTCGCTTTAAAATCCGTATACCCACTGTCAAACAAACAGAAACCATCGTGATGCTTTGCCGTAAGAACCATATATTTCATTCCGGCTTTTTTTGCCAGCTTCGCCCATTTTTTCGGATCATAATCCACTGGATTGAATTCCTCAAAATATTTCCCATATTCCTCATCCGTCAGCTTTTCAAAGCTGCGCATCCATTCCCCTCTTGCGGGAATGGAATACAGCCCCCAATGAAGGAACATGCCGAATCTTGCCTGTGTGTACCATTCCATCCGTTTCATATAATCCTCTTTGTTAAAGCTATACATTATATAAACCTCCCTTCCTGTTATATTACCTATCCTAAAAGGATGTGCTTTTAAGTTCCATGAACAATTTTTGGTCTTTTGGTATTATTTTTTACCAATGGCCTTCCGCATTCCATAAAACAGCTGCCGCACCGACAAAATATGTCAGTACGGCAGCCAATGGTTCCTTTTCCATCACTTCATCCTGAATCTGTAAATCCGGGCCTTTCTTTCCTCCAGCTCCTTAACTCCGGCTTTGTACAGCTCTTCTTCGAAACTATCGTATAATGTCTTAAATTCCTCTTCCGTTTCCGCCATGATGATTGAATTCAGATGTACTTTTACACATCCGTCAACGGCAGTTTCCAGATTCCTGAAGTCCTCTTCCTCCATTGGGAAAAAAAGTTCTGAACTGTCATAAACAGTTACCTCCGGCATGCGGGCGAAAGCACAGAGATTCTGTTTCCACGCCATATCCCGCGCGTCGGGTTTTCCCTGGATGGAACAGTACCAGTCCATATCTAGCAACGGCCACCATTCACCCGGACAGGAGGTGATATAATCCGCCATACCCTCCGGCGAGGTCATATAATCCAGCCAGAGAGCGGCCGCCTCCGGATATTCACAGCTTTTCGAAATAAAAGTAGTCATCTCTCCGCAGGCAGGTGACAGAGCCATTTTCAAAACCGGTTTGCTTCCGTTATCAGAAAGTATGACACCGCTGGACACCCATTCCAGAGGATCAATCCCTGAACGGCTTACATCTCCGATAAAACAGAGAACCTGTCCTGAATTCAGCGTCCTTTGTATATTATAGGGCTTCATTATGAACTGCTCCGGCTCCACATACCCGCACCGAAGCATCCGGTTCAGAAAGGAAAGTGCATGCCTGCTTCCATCCGCCAGAATACGCTCCTGATATCTGCCTTCCCTATCCGTCCAGCCGGCGCCGAAAAAGTCACAAAGAATGGGAAGGGTTGTTTCCTGATAATTTCTCCCGTCAACAAGCAAAGGTATTACCGGATTGGTATTTACCGTAACCTCTTTTTCCATTACCATTGCAAATGCCGCCAGCACTTCTTCCTCCGTGCGCGGGCCATTGGAAGGAAGGCCAAGCCTCTTCAGCAAAGCCTTATTCCATATGATGCCAAGCCTGCAGCCCTGCTGCTGCAATTCCCGGTAAAAAGGGGCGATCTCTTTGTATTTCATCTGATTGTCCGGACTGTGCAGATCAGAGGAAAGACCGTACCAGTCTCCATCCCTTTGAATAAGTTTGTCTTTCATATCCTCCGGATAATCCGTAAGCAGATGTGAGGAAGGTAAATAAGTGCGCATCAGCTCCTCTATTGTCCAAACCTCGTCCGATTTTATCAAATGTCTGATCATGTTATCATCGGAAACAGATAAAATATCCGGTAATTTTCCGTTAATTATCATCAGGCTCAGCCTGTTGTCTCCATTGTCCTCGGGTATCATATAACTGATTTTCACACCAGTCTGTTCCGTTATATTACCCGTACCGCTCCCAGCTTCCTCCGACCATTCCTCCGGATACCACAACGGCCTGTCGGAAAACCAGCTCAGCTCACGCACAATGTCTTCAGGAATGCCCTCTTCCAACTTTTCTGCTGCTCTGTTATATATAATAAAAAAAATGCAAAACCCGGCCAGCATAATAATCTGTATAATTCTTATTCCTTTTTTCATATGCTTTTCCTGTACATACTTGGAGACATTCCCACGTATTTTTTAAACGCCTTGGTGAAATAAAAATAATCATGATATCCTACCATATCCGCCACTTCATCTATGGACAGTTCCTCCCTGCACAAAAGCTTTTTTGCATCCTCCATTCTTTTGCCGGTGATATATTCCGAAAAGGACTGCCCGGTCTCTTTTTTAATCAAGGTACTCAGATGGCCGATACTCAGTCCGCATTCATCCGCCAGATCACCCAGGGAAATTTTATCTGTATACCGTTTATTAATCTCTTCAATAATCTTTTTTACCCTGGAATCCTGAATGCTGCTGTCCATATCTTCAACCGGCTCGGGTTTTTCTCTCTTCTTCTCCCGGACATCCACATATCTTTTCAGGATTGCCGTAAGGCCATCCTCCTCCACCGGCTTGAGCAGATAATCGAAAGCGCCCATCCGCAGGGCATCCTTGGCATATTCAAATTCCGCATAACCGCTGATAAATACCACCTTCAGGGTATGTCCCTCCTCCATCAGCTTTTTCATAAGCTCCAGGCCATTCAGCCCCGGCATCCGGATATCCGTAATTAAAAGATCAGGCTTTAATTCCTTTACCATTTCATATGCCTTAATTCCATTCGGGGCTTCTCCCACAACCTCAAAGGGCAGGCCGCTTCTATGGATTAATTTTTTAATACCGAAGCCGATCCACACCTCGTCGTCCGCTATTATTACCTTGTACATATGCTACATCCCCTTTCCTGGTATTCTGTGAGGGATTATAATTTCCACCCTTGTCCCTTTTCCCGGGCTGCTTTCCATTCTGAATGTGGCCGTCTCCCCATAAAAAAGCTGTAACCGCTGGTAAATATTCGTCAGTCCTATACTGTCTTTACTGGAACTGCGGTGCAGGCTCTGCCTTTTCATCTGATAGAGAAGCCTGTCCACCGTTTCCTGCTGCATGCCGCAGCCGTCATCCTCCACCGTAAGCCGCAGCCATGTTTCACGGACAATTTCTACCTTGACAGCAACCAGACCATCCTCCAGCTTCTGTTCCAGTCCATGGAAAATACTGTTTTCCACAATAGGCTGAAGAATCAGCTTTATGAGTTCCTTATCCTCCGCCTCCTCTTCCACCTGGATATCCACCCGTATTCTTCCACCAAAGCGATAGTGGATAATCTTGGCATACTCCCTGATATTCCGGATCTCCTCCGCCACCGTTACCACATTATCCCCTTTAATGGCATATCGGAAGATTCTTGACAGGGCCATTGTAATTTCTGCAATTTCATCCGCATCATAATACAGGGCCATGGCCCTGATGCACTCAAATGTGTTATACAGGAAATGGGGATTGATTTGATTCCGATAAGCCAACACCTGCATCTGCTGTTTGGCAAGCTCTGTTTCATAAAGGATTCTCTGTGACAGTCTCAGCTTTTCGCTCATTTCATCCTTTTCATCCAGCATGTGGTTCAGGTTCCCTGCAAGTACGCTGATTTCATCCTCCCCTTCTATCGCAAGCCTTCTGGTGGGATAGGCCACATTGTTTTTTACAAACAGGTCTATCCTGCGGATGGGACGGATTACTATAAAATAGCAGAAACAAAGCAACAGCAACAGCCCTGCCAGCGTAATCAGATAAATTACCAGAATCGAGCTCCTCACAATAGTCATTCCGTTGTATAGCTCCTGAACAGGGATGATACTCACAATCCGCCAGCCGGTTTCTTTCTGTTCCACCACCTGTATGAAGCGCTCCGGCGTGCTCTCCAGCTCACTGGCATCCAGACGCTGGAATTCCTGTTCCCTATCGCCGGCAATCACCACATTGTTCCTGTCCACCAGAAACAACTGCTCATTTTCGGTAATTGCTGTATCCACCAGGTAAGAAGAAAACTTACTCGCTCTCATCAGAAAGACAATCATCCCAAGCTGCTTATCATAATTTCCATTCTGAAGATCATAGACCGGATAAAAAACCATAAAATATGCTTCACTGGAGGAATTCGGCCGGAATACATTGGAATAAGTCAGCTTACTCACCATCTCAACCTGTGCAAATACATCAAAATCCTTTCCCACACCTGCCAGCTTGCTTTTATGGGCATCGTACAGCGTAATTCCTGCAATATCATTTTGTATCATCATTGTATTGGATAGAAGAGATATCAGATTTTCGTATTCATTCAGCCTGTCAAGCCTGCTCTGGCTGAAATAATCATAGGCGGTCTGTTCATAAGCCAGAAGGGTAAGTATATTATAAAGTGAATTATGGAATTCGGACGTCTTGGCATCGATTTGGTGCAGAATTTTTTCATTGGAGGTTTCTGTATTTTTCCTGATCAGATTCTTTACAACCCGGGTTGTAAGTCCATAGCTTCCTGTCATAAAAACCAGCAGCAGGATTACAATCACCAGAAACCGCCTGAAAAGACTGTTTTTAATCCATAACTTATCTTTTATGTTTTTATTGCCGCCTTTTCTCTTCCCCAGCATTTACCCACCCTCGTTTTCGGAAATAAAATCTCATAATATAGTTTATACGAGCTTGTGGCGGATTGCAATATTTATCCCCCATCTCCGGCTAATTTGCTGTTGCCAGGTTATTACTGTCACATTACTGTCTTCCCCCATTTATTCCGGATATGAACAGTAACGCGCCTGCATATCATAATAGTATTGCAAAAGGAAATACTTGTTTTCTTCCTAATCCTTTGCTATTATTATTTTGCGAAACAAAATTTAGCGGATAAATTCATGGCGGTGTTTCAGCCGCTTTTCTGAATGAATCTTTGGGAACTCTCCCATATATTCCAATGTTCAAATAATAATCGTCCGGTATAAAAACTATCGGCAAAGTTTGTTTTTTTCTAAATACTAATTGATTTTTGTCGTTAAAAAATTTATAATTACAGGAGATAATTATGGGTAAAAAAGATATTACCCTGAATGCTTTTCTGGGAGATGTGCATATTTTTGCAGATCTTCTGAACGGATGCTGCTTTCAGGGAAAAACAGTCATCCTTCCGGAAGAGCTTCTGCCGTTGGACAGTGCCCAGTATACCAGCACCAATCAGGGAAAACCCGGGAAAAAATACAGAGATTTGAAAAAGCTGTGGTATCAGGAAGAACCAGTTGCCATATTTGCGGTAGAGAATCAGGAATGCAGAGACTATCGGATGCCTGTCCGTTGTATGCGTTATGACGCGGATGAATACGAACGTCAGATTAAGGCTTTTGAAGCGGAACAGAAATCCGTCAGTATAATTTTCAGGCCTGGGAAAGCCATATCGCTGCTGCCCGTGCTGACCATTGTTTTATATTATGGGCAGGAGGAATGGACGGTTCCCCGCAGACTGTCCGAAATGATTGCTTTTCGTTCAAAAACGGCGCGCTTCAGAGAACAGATTCCGGACTATCCTCTGCGCCTAATCTCTGTAAGGAAAGATATGGATATTGAATTGTTCCATACTGAGCTGAGAGAGGTTATGGGAATTCTACAGCGTGTGGATGACAAACGGGCCATGCAGATTTTTTTTGAAAATAACAGAGCCGCTTTTTCAAGGCTGACGGAACAGGCCTTTGAGGTAATTGTCAACTGTACCAATTCACCAAAACTGAGAAAATATATGCTGGAAAATAAGGAAGGAGAATGTGTTGATATGTGCAGAGCTTTTGAAGAATGGATGGAAGACTGCAGGACGGAAGGTATAAAGGAAGGCATAAAAGAAGGCGAAAACAGATTTGCCCGGCTGATACATCTGCTGGAAAGGGATAGCCGTTATTCAGATATTTCCAAGGCTGCGGACAATCCTGCCATCAGAAGCAGACTGTACAGAAAGTACGGACTGTAAAGGTTTTGGAAAAAGTACCGATATATAATAGATCCCATATACGTCATGGATAAGGATAAATAAATATAGCCGATTATGCTTCAGAAACAGACTCACCGACTGACCGTTTTTTCGTGAACATATTGAGGGATTCTTCCGTTCTTAATGGAGGAATCCCTTTGTTATTTCCTCAAATATCAGTTCATTTTTCTCTTATTATTTCATTCTTATAAAAACCATCGCCCACACGAAAAGCCATGGCACAGTAAACTTTACAAATCTCCCCTTATTAGTCAAAAAATAATCATATTGTAGACTATTCATACCTTCATATGAAGCTATATCTGACTGAAATCCCACAGCATCCTGCGCT
Source organism: Eisenbergiella massiliensis (assembly GCF_003435485.1). Lineage (NCBI taxonomy): Bacteria > Bacillati > Bacillota > Clostridia > Lachnospirales > Lachnospiraceae > Eisenbergiella > Eisenbergiella massiliensis. The sequence continues at coordinate 204,709 of NZ_QVLV01000006.1, read as the reverse complement.
TCTTTATCCGGAGTTGCCAGATATATTCCTTCCACATCTCCGTCTGTAAGTACAGTAAATTCCAGTTCACGCTGTACCTGGGGCCGTTCCTTCCCCCGGTTCCAATAATCATCACTGCATCCGCACAGATTGATCAGGCTGATGCGCTTTGCTCTTTCGCTCTGACGAATAATTGTCCAGATTCTGCCGGCTGCCTACCGAAAATTTTACCGAGCCCCTCCTTACAGATGCACTTCATGGATCCATCTGTGCATTACTTTCCCCTGACAAACCAGCCCGTATTTCCGAGTCCCAGCAAATAGCGGAAAATGCCCGTAAATACATCCTGTCCCATTATCAGGAGCAGATAAGTCTTTCACAGATAGCAGAAGAAATCGGCGTCAACAGCTGCTATCTGAGTGATATCTTCCATAAATATATGGGGGAGCCCTGTTCCCGCTATCTGCTTCGCATTCGAATGGAACAGGCGGCCCGGCTTCTGAAAGAAAATCCAGGAGAAAAGATATACAAAATTGCTGAACACACCGGTTTCGTCAGTTACCTTTGCCGTTTTGAAAGAACACTATTCATCATCCTTCTCAAAATACTTATCCCTCCACTTCCGGCCAATCTGCTGCAGCCGGATTGCTGTCTGCGCCAGTTCGTCATACTGGCGTTTTGCCTGCAGGAGCTGTTTTTCATAGCCTTCCCTGCATTTGGCCAGCTTTTCCTCGTATTCTCCCCGCAGGCGGTTTACCTTTCCTTCGTATTCCTTCCGGCACTGGATCAGGCGCTCTTCCCGTTCCTGCTGAAGTTCTCCCATTTTGGCCAAGGCCACTGCCTGTATTTCTTCTTTCTGAAGCTCCCAGCCTTCCTTTTCCTCCTGCCAGGCCGCCTGAAGGCTGTTCAGCCTCCGGCCGTGCTCTTCCTCTCCCACCTGCCGTCTTTCTTCAAAAATAAGCCCGCTCTTCCATTCAAAAACCCGGACCTCTCCGCTGATTTTGTCCACACAGGTAATTACCGTCCCCGCATCCGTTGCCGTCACATGAAAACCCAGCGCATTTTTTCCCACAAGATCATTCTTCCCTGCCAGATCATTTCTCCTGCCCTTCTGCTCCTGGTTCTCATCCTGTCCGCCGCTCTTTCTGGCGCCGTCCCCGACAGGGCTTTCCTTTTCAAAGACCACTCCCCGGCAGTTCTCCTGATACGGCATGCATACGTAAAGTCCATACCCCTTTTCACGTCCGGAAAAGGCCTGGTAGAACAGATACAAATCCCCGTCCCTGACTACCAGATGCAGATTGCAGAATCCGTACCCAAGCGGTCCGTCCGTAAGAATGATCCGCGCAGGGCCGTTTCCCAGCGTATCCAGTATAATCGTATGCTCCAGGTTTTCATACACATAACACACCGTATCCCGAAAAACCCGCGCCTCAAAATGCGCCAGATAATCTCTCTTTACCTCTATTGGCAGCATCCCCCTTGCAAAGGGCAGCAGGCAGTATAATACGGAGTTGCCCTGGGAATACAGCGCCACTCTCTGTCCATCCGACATTTCAAAAATCTGGTAAGCCATGGTGTTTCCTCCTTTATATCCACTTCGCGTTCACTGGCTTTACAATAAATATATTTCCAACACTGAACAAAAAGAAGCGGGATGCATAGGATATAGTAAGTATTTTTATAAGGAGCATTCCATATGCCTAACTGCAAATCCAAAAACTGCAAATGCTGTTCAAAAAGATATGTCAGCTGCGGTATTGACAAAAAAGGCAACTGCCTGGATGTCTGCACGGATCCTATCTGCGGTGACCCGGACTGCCTTACGGTCCTGACCCCGGTTGTATATGATGAGCTTGGTATCAACCTCTGCCGGAATATCCCGCTGGAACCGCCCTCCACAAATGTAGAAAGCATTTCCGTACAGGTTATGGATATCACATTTGAAACCTGCGGCGACGCAGCCGTATCCGCTGTCCCGATCAGCGGAAGGCCCAACTGCTATCTTGTGACGCTGACTAATCTGCAGGTTGTTTTTTTCGTAACTTTTTACGACTGTGCAAAACGGGTACTCTGTACACAGACCGTATGCGCAAACTACCTGCCCTATGACGAGTCCTCCGCAGACTACGAATACATGGATGAAGATACCAATCCCTCCTCTGTGGAACTGGAAATTTATGCACCTTACGGCGTAGCCCATGCCGATACGGCCGATCTACCGGCTATTGTCCACGTTATCGGCTTCGGAGCCTGCAATACCTCGCTGACCCAGGGACTGAACCTGATTGCAATCCCCAAGGTCCTTAACTATGATACAGAAGATGATATTGCCACAATCGGGCTGAGCGTTATCCTGAAATCCGTTTATTTCTCCCAGTATAAGCTTCCCCACAATGGAAAAGCGGTGGTCCCCAAGGCCTGTACCCGTCCTACGGATGATACTATCTGCCTTGATTTTGTATGCGGCGACCTTCTTGACCTGGCCATCAAACCGCTGGAGCTGGGCCCGCCCAAATACGAAGAGACTCTTAAGGATTCCTGCGATGTCTCCTGTGACGTTCCCTGTGACCCCTGCTGCGCCGCCACACCAGGTTCCAAGGGCTGCAAGCAGACGCCGACGGCGGAAAACGACTGACCTTCCGGCAGCAGAAGGGTGCTGCTAAACCAGCACCTTTCAAGCTGCGGTTCAGCCTTACAAAAATGATTGCCCAACTGCCTTCAGCGCTCCGTTTTCCATGGCCAATCCGTCCATTCCTTTCCACATGGCAAAACTGCCGCCTTATTTTACTTTTTTGTCGCCCGAAACGGTAAAGTATGATAAAATCAGTAGAAAAGACATAACTGTTATATATAAAACAAACAGTTATTAAACCTGCCCATTTGCCGCCGGGCTCAGGCGGATACCAGTGCTCTCCCCAGCAAAAGAAAGGACATGCCATGACTATCAATGATAAAATCCCGTATCTGTCAACCCCGCTCCCGGAAGATATTCTGCGTTTTAGCAGGGCCGGATATTTTACAAAGGCGCTTTCCCTCATCGAAGGCTATCTGGCTGAAGATATTCCCAAAGCCCTCCGGGGACGTCTGGAACTGGAAAAAATCAGGCTTATCCACCTGCCCGCGGATTTTCCCTACACCTATACACAGGCAATGGCGCTCATCCATGAAACCATTCCTGATTTTACCGACGAAGAATTTGCCGCCCTGGAGGATGCCGGACGGATTGACTGTCTTTTTGTGGAGGGGGAGAAAAAATATTTTTCCCGTTTCTTTGAAACGCTCACCGCCACCCACCCGGACATCGCAGCACGCTCCTATCCCTCGCTTACCCTGGAAGCCGCCCGCAAAGCGCAGTTCCGGCGGGAAACCATGAAAAAAATCATGGAAGACGGCGGACTGCAGTATCACATCCATCTCCGGGCCGGACTGCAGGTCAAAGACGAATTCTTTGCCCCCGGAAAGGAAATGCTTGTCCACCTTCCCTTCCCTAAGGAAAGCAGCCCTACCTCCCACATCCGCATTCTCCGGACAAGCCATAATCCTACCGCGCTCGCGCCCGTAGATGCGCCGTCCCGGACCATCGCCTTCCGGACCACGCTTACGGAAAACGCCGCCTTCTGGGTGGAATATGAATATGACAGCACGATACGTTATCAAAAGCCCGATCCCGACGGGGTATCCCCCCTGCAGCCGGACTTTGATACGGACGAAGCGCTTCCCCACATCCGCTTCACGCCCTTTTTACGTTCTCTTGCAGAGGAAATCACCGGCAATGAAACCAATCCTCTTTGCAAGGCGGAAAAAATATATGACTACATCACTACCCACGTGAAATATTCCTTTATGAAAGAATATTTTCTGCTGGATGATATCCCGGAATACTGCGCCATCAACCGGAAGGGGGACTGCGGTGTCCAGGCGCTGCTTTTCATCACCCTCTGCCGTATCGCAGGAATCCCTGCGCGCTGGCAGTCCGGGCTGTCCGCCACGCCGGAATCCATTGGCCCCCACGACTGGGCACAGTTCTATATCGCCCCTTACGGCTGGCTGCATGCCGACCTCTCCTTTGGCGGAAGCGCCTTCCGCGCCGGGGATGAGGAACGCAGGAAATTCTATTTCTGCAATCTGGATCCCTTCCGCATGGTTGCCAATACGGAGTTTCAGGCGCCGCTGCTTCCCGAAAAGAAAGGGCTGCGGGCAGATCCCTATGATAACCAGGTAGGGGAATGTGAGATTGAAGGCGTGGGGCTTTATACCACACAGTTTGAATATTTCCACCAGATGATCGATATCCATCCGGTTCCCTGCGATTTCCCGGAGGAGTAAAGCCATGACGGGAGCTGCCCCTGGAAGCTATTTTTAAGCCGGAAGCCATTCGGGAAGACATCCCGGAAGCCGTTTTAAAGCCGGAAGCTATGAAGCCGGGCTTATTCTTCCGGCCTAAAAACGCTGCCGGCATCAAGGTGCCTGCGGCAATCAAATCCCCCGGCAAGCAGCGGGGGATTTGACCCTCGCGGCAGTCGCCAAATATCCATGCAAGCATGGATACTTGGCTCGTTGCTCGCGGGAATAAAAAAAGACCGTATTGTACCGGCGCATCCACCGTCCCGGAGACGGCGGCGCGCCGGTTTCCTGCCGCCATGCGGTCAGGAAATGCAATCGGTCTTTTTTCATTCCAAGTTTACAGCCGGTGTTTCCTCAGTCCAGATGAAACACTGTCTGTAAGTCAATGCTCACCGGGCTGTTGTCAGGGTTTGTTTCCATGATATCAGCCATATAATCCCACCATTTTCTGTTGATGGCGGTATCCGCGCCTTTGGCCCAAAGCTCCTCGTCCTCTATCTCTATGTAACCAAACAGCGTCAGCGTTTCCTTATCCAGGAATATTGTATAGTTCTTTCCGCCATGCTCATGAATCATGTCCTTCATTTCCGGCCAGAGCAGGTTATGCCTTCTTTCATACTCCGCTTCCTGTCCTTCATACAGCTTCATTTTAAATCCTTTTACCATTTTTATGCCTCCTGCATATCGCAGGCCTGCCTGCGATACTGCCTTAATAAGTAGTTTAAAGGGAACTTGCCTGCAAAATATTACTTCAGGATTTTTTCCACACGGAACCTGCATGTTCTTTTTTCCGCGGCCGGATCTGCCGGCACATCCCAGCTGATGCAGTACACGTTTTCCTCCAGGCCCTTGTGGTTCATGTGCTTTTTCTGCTCCCAGCGGATGCTGCCTTCCAGCTCCTCCACCGTGATCAGGCATGCATATTTTTCACCTTCGATCCGTATGGTATTGCCTTTTGCAACGGGGACAAACTGCGTTACAAGGTTCTCACTCATGGGAACCGGCTCCGAAGACTCCGGCGCTCCCCCAGGCAGCTTTGCCGCCGTGAGGCAGTCCTCCACGCAAAGTGTTTCCATCGCACAGTCATAACGGAGCGTACGCGTAAGCTCCTTCACCTTATCATTTCCATAAGCGCCCGCAAAGGAAATGATGGTTTCTCCCCTGCCGTCCGCTTCAAAGCGGCTGCAGGAATATTCCCCGCCTTCCTTCTGTCCTTCGCCGTCAATCACCGGAACGCTGTGTCCAAAGGAATTATTGCAGAGGATCCGGTACCTGCCCTCATGAAAATATTCCTTCGTATACTCTCCTGCGCCCAGATCCGTCAGCAGCATTTCATCTCCCACAAGATAGAAAAAGCTTCCCACGTCATTGTGGTTGTGAGGCTCTCCGTTATTGCCGCCCTTGGCCGCCATACCGCCGCCGGAAGCGCCTTTGCAGATACTCCACTGGGCATCGGCAAGCACGTCGCAGCCGCGCTCCTCCCCGTTTTTCTCCGCCTGGGGAAGGGTGCCCTTTTCCGCCCGCTCCAGATACTGCTGTGTCCAGAGCACATCCCTTAAGTTGGCCATAAAACGGTAGCAGCTGTCCCCGTCGAAGCCGCCCGCACAGGACACGGGAGGAATCTCCATCCCGGCATAACGCATGGCAAGGAAGCATGTCAGTCCCATCTTATATTTGTCCCTGCTGTCGCCGTCGGAAAAGCTGAGCGTCCTGCCTGACGGGAAAAAGCATTTCTGCTGGAAGAGGGCGATCTGCCTGCATTTTTCCTGTTCCATCAGATCTGTCTTTCCTTCCGTATACCGGTAAAGCATATCGGCAAAACCGGTATAGTAGGTCATACCATATACGAAATAGCTCAATCCCTCCATACATGCGCCGTCATCGGAAAAACCGCCGATATAGGAACGAAGGGAACGCTCCAGACGCTCCAGCAGCGGCTGCAGCCGTTCCGGCTCCTCCTGCATCAGGGAGAGCGCCGCGCAGCCGATGCTGCCGCAGCATACCGCATTCCAGTTATTGTCGCCGCCTTCCCAGAAATTATAGGGCGGCCGGGAATTCATAAAAGGCTCCAGGATACGGCGGAAAACATTGTCCCGTACCTTTACCCGCAGGCTTTCCGGCAGCCGGTCTCCCACCAGGCTGATGATCTCAGCCAGAGCCTGGGCTGTTTCGGAGGCGAACAAATCCACGCGGATACGCCAGTCCGGATCACTGTCCCTCTCCACATGGGCGGGCAGCGCCCAGCATTCCTCTTCACAGATCCCATCCAGAACCTCTTCCAGCTTATGCAGGTATTCCGGCTTTCCTTCCAATATGGAAAGGCAGCCGAACACCGCCAGCATCTTGCGTCTGGTAAAATACACTTCTTCATAAATCAGCCGGTTCCCTGTCTTCTCATAAAGGGCAAACAGCTCCTCTCCGGCCACCGGCATGGGCTGATCCATCATCTCAGCCGCATGCGCTCTCATACATTCACAATAGGCCTTCAGATAGGCCTTTATCTCTTCTGTCCGCACCTGTTTCTGCTCCGTCATTTCTGCTCCCATCTGCGCACCGCAGCGCGCATATAACTAAAACCGCCCGCCAGTCAGGCCTCCGCAAGGTTGCATCCGGCAGCCGGCTTTTTTTCCGCCAGCCGGACGGCTTTCATTCAGCATCCGAAGGTTCTTTTTCCGGCTTTCCCTCTGTATCAGGCGCGCGTCAGTTGCCTGCGGCCTCTTTGCCGTACACCTCGATCTGTGTCAGAGCCGGGAAGGGAGACGGATCCTCCGCTTTGATTAAGTCGCCCATTTCCAGCCAGGTAATGGTTTTCTTTTCAAAAGTAAAGGTATGGGGAAGTACCGATTTTTCCATGGGAAGCTGCATTTCGCTTCCGTCTGAAAATGTGATTTTCCCGTCCACCCACCAGTTGTCGTGGGGGAAATCTGCCCTGGTATACAAAACAATGGTATCCACCTCAACCGGACGGCCGAAATCCAGACGGATCCTGGCGTCATCCTGGCGGTTAATTCCCCAGGAGGCATAGGGCCACGCCCCATGGGAACGGTTTTCCGTCACACCGTCAATGGCATTCATCGCCGCAAAAACGGACTCTCCCCTTGTTTCCACATTGGCAGAAGCCCTGGGATAGCAGACCTCATTGCCGTGCTGGTCATTTACATTCAGCGCCAGATTGCGGTAGGCGCCGATTTCATAAGCCCTGGCCTTTTTCACACACAGAAGGTGCCTGTCCCCGGAAAACACCTTGGGGGAATAGCAGATTCTTTTTTCACCGAAGGGGATGGTATATTCATAAGTATCCGTCAGGTAAACCAGGGATTTCCCCAGCGCATCATCCACCTGAAGCCAGAGGAAGCAGTTTTTCTCCGTGGTCTCCACCAGGATTTTATCCCCCTCCTCATATGCACTCAGCACGGCCAGGCTGGTTTCCTCTTCTCCGCTGCTCATGCATTTTACCTGCCGGTCTTTATCGATCACTTTTAATGTCAGCAAGATTTTTCCCTCCTAAATCAAGAAAAACGGCAGAAGCCGCAACGATCCGGATAACCGGACTGTTGCGGATATCCGGCCATTTCAAAATCGCTGCGCGATAGGCCGGATGCTTGCTGCCGCCATGTTTTCATACGATACGCTTAACTGTCCCGCAGCTTACCCTGATGCTTGCTGTGGCTTCTTGCCGGGACTGTCTGCCGGGGCTATAGGGTGCTTACTGGGGCTGTTTTCCGATGTAAGCCAGGATACCGCCGTCTACGTAAAGTACATGTCCGTTTACGAAGTTGGAAGCATCGGATGCCAGGAATACAGCAGGTCCCTGCAGATCTGCGGTGTCTCCCCAACGTGCGGCAGGAGTCTTTGCAATAATGAACTGATCGAAGGGATGTCTGCTTCCATCAGGCTGGATTTCACGCAGGGGGGCAGTCTGGGGTGTGGCAATATAGCCGGGCCCGATGCCGTTGCACTGAATGTTGTATTCGCCATATTCGGATGCAATATTTCTGGTGAGCATCTTCAGACCGCCCTTGGCAGCCGCATAAGCGGAAACGGTTTCACGGCCCAGCTCGCTCATCATGGAGCAGATGTTGATAATCTTGCCGTGGCCCTTCTTAATCATGCCGGGAATTACGGCCTTGGATACGATGAAAGGAGCATTTAAGTCCACGTCGATTACCTGACGGAACTGATCAGCGGACATCTCCAGCATAGGGATACGTTTGATGATACCTGCATTGTTTACCAGGATATCGATTACGCCCACTTCTTCTTCAATCTTCTTAACCATTTCCGTTACCGCTTCTTCATTGGTAACATCGCACACATAGCCGTGTGCTTCGATTCCCTCTTCCTTGTAAGCGGCCACTCCCTTGTCCACCAGCTCCTGCTTGATATCGTTGAAAACGATGGTCGCGCCGGCCTGGGCATAAGCGGTTGCAATCGCAAAACCGATGCCGTAGGATGCGCCTGTAACGAGAGCTACCTTGCCTTCCAGTGAAAAATCATTCAAAATTCCCATTTTTGTTTCCTCCTTATATGAAATAAAATTACATCAGTTCCGTCATTTTAACGCCGTCCATGTCGTCGAAATCCTGATTTTCCCCGACCATGCCCCAGATAAAGGTATAAGCTCTGGAGCCGCTGCCGGAATGGATGGACCAGCTGGGTGAAATCACCGCTTCTTCATTTCTTACCACAATATGTCTTGTTTCTGTGGGCTCTCCCATGTAATGCATCACGAAAGCATCCTCGGGAAGATCAAAATAGAGGTAAACCTCCATCCTTCTGTCATGGGTATGGCAGGGCATGGTATTCCATACGCTGCCCGGTTTCAGGGAGGTCATTCCCATTACCAGCTGACAGCTCTCCACCTGGCCGGGAAGAATGTATTTGCAGATAACTCTGTGATTGGATTCCTCCAGACTGCCCAGTTCCACCTTATTTTCATCCTTAATGATGACCACGCCGTCTTCCGGTGTGCCTTCCCGCTTAATCAGCACGGTGGGGTAGGTTGTATGCGCGGGAGCGCTGTTTAAATAAAATTTTGCAGGATTTCCTGCATCTACGCTTTCAAAGCTGATGTCCCTGGAACCCATGCCTATGTACATGCCTTCTCTGGAAGCCACTTCATAAACTCTGCCGTCAACGGTAATTCTTCCTGCGCCGCCGATATTGATAACGCCCAGCTCTCTTCTCTGCAGGAAATATTCCGCACGAAGCTCGTCTCCTGCCGTAAGCTCCAGCTTCTTTGCAACCGGAGTTGCCGTTCCCGTAATAATACGGTCAATGTGGCTGTATACCAGCTTGATTTCATCTGCCGGGAAAAGCCCCTGAATCAGGAACTCCTCACGCAGTCTTTCTGTTGTGTAATGCTTTACGTCTCTGGGTGATGATGCCGTTCTTAATTCCATTTCTGCTCCCTTCCGCCCGCTTCAACGGGCATGCGGCTGCGCCGCCTGCAGGCAAAAGGCCGGATGCCGCCATTACCGCTTGCACCTTCAGCCATTTTTGCCCTGTTCCGTCATTTCCAACTGCCTTAACTGCATTTATCATATCATGCTTTATATTCCGGTTCTTGTGTTATTTTCTTTAAAATCTTGCTTATTCTGAACTTATGTCGTATACTGTACAAAAAGGATATTTTTCCTGTAACTATATGCCGCAGATTTACCATAGCGCGGCTGTTTTTCAGGAAAAACAAGGGTTCTTTTACTAAATCAGAGAAAGGATAAAGCGAACACATTATGAAAGAATACAGCTCCTGCAAATCAGCCATTCAGTCCTGCATAGAGAACAAAAGTTTTGCGGTAGCCCACCTGTATAATGATGAGAGACCTATGGATATGCATATCCATGACTGCTATGAGATCTATTATTCCATCTCAGGAGGCAAGCAGTTTCTCATTGACAACCGCTTCTACGATATTCAGCCTGGGGATATTTTTTTTATTAACCAATATGAAAGCCATTACCTGTCCCAGATTGATCAGGCTGTCCATGAACGGATTGTCCTGTCGATTTATCCTGATTTCGTTAAAAGCATTTCCTCCCAGGCAACAGATCTGAATACCTGCTTCCACTACCGCGGCAGCGAGGTTTCCCACAAGCTCCATCTTTCCGAAGAGGAGCAGAACCGTTTCCGTTATTTTATACATAAGCTTACGGGCTTTTCCGGCTTTGGCTCCGATCTGGAGGAAAGGGCCGTTTTTACAGAGCTCATGGTGTTCCTGAACCGTATTTTCTACAGCAAAAGCAAATCCGGTGAGCTGCCGCTTGATGCAGCGGCATACCATACACAGGTGGACGACATTCTTACCTTTATCAACCAGAACATTGATTCCCAGCTGAGCATAGACGATCTGTCCTCCCATTTTTACCTGAGCAGCTCCTATCTGTGCCGTATTTTCAAAGCTGCCACAGGCACTACCATCAACAAATATATTACCGCCAAACGTATTACGGTGGCCAAATCCCTGCTCAGCACCGGTTATTCCGTCACGGAAACGTGCGAGAGGTGCGGCTTTAACGATTACAGCAATTTTCTTAAGGCCTTTACAAAGGCTGTGGGGATTTCACCCAAAAAGTATGCTCAGTGTTCGGCCAGCTGATGGGCTTATTGGGTGTTCTGCATGCGGTAGTAGGTGCCTTTTTGAGCCATCAGCTGGTCGTGGGTGCCGCGTTCTATTATTTCACCTTCCTGAATTACGAGTATTAAGTCGGCATTGCGGATGGTGGAGAGGCGGTGGGCTATGGCTATGATGGTGCGTTTGCCTGTGATGCGGTTGATGGCTTTCTGGATCTGGCGTTCGGTTTCCACGTCTACTGAGGCAGTCGCTTCATCGAGGATGATAATGGGGGACTGGCGCAGGATAGCTCTTGCTATGGCCACGCGTTGTTTTTGTCCGCCGGAGAGGCGCAGACCTCTTTCTCCTACTTTTGTTTCATAACGGTCGGGCATGTGCATGATGTCTTCATGGATGTTGGCGGCTTTTGCGGCTTCTTCGATCTCCTCCCGGGTGGCGTCCGGTTTTGCATAGCCGATATTATCGGCGATGGTGCCGTTGAAGAGGAACGTGTCCTGGAGCACGGGGGAAATGTTGCGGCGGAGGCTTTGGAGAGTGACGTTTTTAATATCCTTGCCGTCTATGAGAATCCGGCCTCCCACCGGATCATAAAACCGGGACAGAAGCTGTGTCATGGTTGTTTTTCCCACGCCGGTGGGGCCGACCAATGCCACCATCATGCCGGGTTCGCAGGAAAAAGATACTTTTTTGAGCACCGGTATTTTATTGGCATAGTGAAAGCTCACATCTTCGAAGGTAATGCTTCCCTGGGCCTTTCCCAGATCCTCTGCCTCCGGTGCGTCCTGAATGGCTGAGGGCGTATCCAGAATCAGGGTGACACGTTCCGCTCCGGCCAGCGACTGCTGCAGGTTTTCCAGCAGATTGGCAAGTCCGGAAACCGGCGCGTAAAACAGGGAGAGGTACAGCATGAAGGCAACAATGTCTTCCACGGAAAGCTGCCCCCGGTACGCCAGCACGCCTCCGAAAAATACCACGAGCACAGTACCTACAGAGGACAGGAATTCCACGCTGGGGTGGAATACGGCGCTGGCGCGCAGCGCGCGGAGCATGGCGCGTACCTGTTCAAAATTTTTCTTTTTTACCTGTTCATCTTCGAATTCTTCCTGGCCGAAGGATTGGATTTCGTGCAGGCCGGAAAGGTTATCCTGGAGCTTGGCATTCAGTTCACCCATGCATTTCTGGGAAGCCTTGAAGAAAGGGCGCACTTTCTTGGCAAAAATTACGCCGGAAAAGAGAATCAGCGGAATCGGGCAGCAGGTAATCAGCGCCAGCTTCCAGTTTATCATAAGAAGAATGATGAGGACGCCCGCAAAGGTCACCAGGTTGGTGATCATTTCGGGTATCATATGCGCATAAAGCAGTTCAAAATCCCTGGTGTCATTTACTACCCTGCTCATCAGATCTCCGGTCTGCTTATCATGGAAGAAGCCCAGATCCAGATGCTGCAGCTTGTCATACATCCTGCTGCGCAGGTCCCCTACCAGGTACCAGGCAGCTTTATGCGCCAGATAATTGCTTAAAAACCGGAAAGCTATCCGCAGCAGATAGAGTCCCAGCAAAATCAGCGTCAGCTTCGTAATTATGGAGAAGGACGTATTTTCCAGCCCCTTTTCCACTACGCCGGTCATGGTTGACAGTACCTTGGGCGCCGCCAGATTCACCGCGGTCAGGCAGAGCGTGGACACGATAGCCAAAATATAGAGTCCCTTGTATCTCGCCGCTTCCTTTGTCAGCTTCCATAGCATTTTCATTGATATTTTTCCCCCTTTATCTGTTATGCCTGTTTTGTTTTGATTTATCTAAAGGATTTCAGATTACTATTAAGTATAACGCCATTCTGCATTGGTGAAAAGAAGAAATCAGATTTCTTTTTCGTTTTTTTCCTGTTATGCGTTTTTTTCCGGACACTGCTCTTGACGGCTGTTACGCCGGCGGATCGGTATTCCGGCAGAAACAGGCGGGAATACTTACTTATACCAGCCCGGTTTGGGGTGAAAAGATGGGAAAAGGAGAGTTTTATGAATGAAAAGAAATATGAATTTGATGCGGTAATTAAAAAGGTCCCTGACATAGACGGCGCTTATGTGGAATTTCCCTTTGATGTACGGCAGGAGTTTGGAAGGGGGCGTGTCAAGGTTCATGCCCTTTTTGACGGGGCGGCCTATGATGGCAGTCTGGTGCGCATGCAGACGCCGGGACATATTATTGGACTCAGGAAGGATATCCGGAGCCTGATTGGAAAACAGCCGGGAGATACGGTACATGTTGTGATTACGGAACGGGAATGAAAGGGATAATTTTGTTATCTCTCCCATTTTATCCGTTATGTGACATCGTCACGGAAGTTTACGCATATAACAGTTAAAATAAGACCATGAAGTAAAAACACCCGTAACTGTTGAGGTTCGGAACAGTTATGGGCACATTAACAATTATAAGCGTAAAAGGAGTGAATGATATGTCAGTAACAAACATCACATCAGACAATTTTCATAAAGAGGTACTTGAGTCCGAAAAGCCCGTGCTGCTGGATTTCTGGGCGCCCTGGTGCGGCCCCTGCCGCATGTTTTCGCCCACGGTGGATTCTGTGGCCGAGGAGCGTGAGGATATCAAGGTCGGGAAAATCAATATTGATGAAAATATCGAGCTGGCAAACCAATTCGGTGTGGCCAGCATCCCCACTCTTGTCCTCGTGCAGAATGGAAGGAAAAAAGCGGCCAGCGTAGGCCTTCGTTCCAAAAAGGATGTTTTAAAAATGCTGGATGCCTGAGCGGCTGCCCTTGCAGGCTCCCGCCCGTAGGTCATCCAGTCATGATGTGCTTTCCCGATAAATCAAGGCCTTGCTTTGCAGCCGGTAAAAGGCTGGAAAGCAAGGTCTTTTTATCTTTGAAGCAACACGCCTGAAGGCTTTTTATTTTCCCCACTTGCCTTCCAGCGCCTGAAATTCCTCTTCCGTCAGGTTAAGCACGCTGCCATGTCTCTTTTTGCTCTTTCCCAAATCGTATTCCGATTCCTCCGGGATTCTGAATTCGCCGCTCCCGAAATCCGGGCTGAACAGGGGAAGATAGCCTTTTCCCTCCGCAAAGCGATCCACAAGGACACACCATTCCTCTCTGTCGTTAAACCGGAAGGATGCGGGTCCTTCCACGCCGGCCAGCGCGTTCAGTACCGGCGCGTACACCTCCGTAAAGCTGTCCTTATCCAGGCTTCTGCTTTTTTCCAGGCGGATATTTTTCTCGGTTTCATCTTTTGAGAATCTGTAATAATAATCCCCGGCTTTTAATATCGTGGTGTCAATGATATGGTTTTCACCCTCCTGATATTTGACAGGCTCCGTGAAGGTATGAAAATCCGTCGTATAGGAAGCGTAAATACGCTGCTTTGATTCCGTGTCGCCCGGTTCCTTCACCTTGGAAGCCCAGAATACAAGGAAGGCCTGTTTCTTTTCATCAAAAATTGCTTCCGGCGCCCAGACGCAGCCGGCCTCCGGGATTCCAACCTCCGCGCAGAACGGGCCGTCCCAGTTCACCATATCCTCCGACTCCCACACAATCAGGTTCCTGCTGCCTTCTTCCTGTGCAGCCGTCCAGCCTTTTCCTGCTTCGATCCGAAGATCCGTAGCGATAATCACGTATTTTCCGTTCAGAGGATTCCTGAGGATAAAGGGATCTCTCACGCCCGCCTCTCCGATATCCGAAACCAGGACCGGTTTCCCTTCATTCAAGTCCATCCAGTGCAGCCCGTCCCTGCTCAGCGCAAAATAAATCTGCTCTCCCAGCTTTTCCTCTCCTGTAAAATGTACGAACAAATATCCTGTGTATGCTGCCATAATTCTTCCTTTCTCTCATGCCGTCAAAGCGGCTGTTGCTGTTTATACTTTTTATTAATATAGGTACAGGCCGTTACAGCCCGTATTTTCTGTACAGCCGGCTCCGCAGGGATGCGTCCTCAGCCACACGCAGGATGTCCGTAAAGCGTTCTTCCTCTCCCAGCCGCTGTATCAGCTGCGCCAGGCGGTTTTCCCCTTTTTTCATCCCACGCCTTTCTCCTCGTCTTTCTCCGCGTCTTTCTCCGCGTTCCTCACCGATTTTAATTCCTTCCTTACGGCAGTCGTCCATCCATTCGTCAAAAGCTCTGCACATATCGATGCGTCCTCCTTCCCTGTTTTCCCTGATATATTTCTCCAGCCTCCGGGAATTGGTGCAGTTTACTATCACCGCGAATCCCCTTTCTGTCATGCGTGTGAAGGCATCCCTGTTGGAATTCACAAAAGCGCACATGGCAGCTTTATCATCCACTCTCTGCAAAATACCCATCACCTCCCGCAGCTCCGTACGGAACAGTTCGATATCCAAATCCTTTCTTATCGAGAGCCGCCGCAACGGGTAATCCGGCACCATATCCAACAGCCATTGGGCGGCGCCTCCGAATTCCAGCAGATCATGCAGCCTGTCCGGATAATCCCATT
This sequence comes from Eisenbergiella massiliensis, assembly GCF_003435485.1. NCBI lineage: Bacteria > Bacillati > Bacillota > Clostridia > Lachnospirales > Lachnospiraceae > Eisenbergiella > Eisenbergiella massiliensis. The sequence continues at coordinate 189,340 of NZ_QVLV01000006.1, read as the reverse complement.
CGGCGGCGCCATAATACAGGACGAGCGTAAAAACCGGAATCAGACGGTCCTCTTTCCCAAAACGGGAAAGCCCTGCCTTTTCTTTATGTACTGCGGCAATTGCCTTTATCTGCCGCTCGTATTCATCCGCATCATAACGCATACAGCGTACAGGCATCCGGCAGTCCGGGTTCTCCTGGTTTTCTACAGCCAGCACTGCGGCCGGACGGTGTCTGTAAAACAGCTTCTTTGTATCCCGAATCCTTTTTCCCGGCTTTCCGCTCCTGCTTTCGGTGCCCTGCACGCTGTCCATGGGCAGAAGCTCCTCCGGGCGGATTTCCTGTCTTCCCCGGAAAAAGCAGCCATTGAGCAGATCTGCAAAGATATGCGGATCTCCCAGAAATTCATTCAGGGTAATGTCTTTTTTCCCCATTCGTTTCTCCTACATATTATAAACTTTTGTGCGTGAAATATCAATCATTTTTCAGTTGTGATCCAGAGGTTACAAACCGGACCGAACTGTTACAGTTCAGCCTGGCCGCCCTGTAACCGCATCAAAAAAATGATTTCTTTTGACTGGCTTATGCCTGGGGAAACACCTGAGAGAGCTCTCGGGATTTTTCAAGATTAACTCACTTAATTTCGTTTATGATATAGAATAACAAAATTTGTGGGAGAGGGCAAGTTTTTTCAAGCTTTTTTACTTATTTTTAACTGTTTCGAAGCAGGATGTCAACTGCAACCCTGAAAGCGGCAGGGAGCATAACTGACGGTTCTGCTCCCTGCCGTAAATTTTGATTGTTTACTCCGCCGTAATCGTCCTGCTTTCCCTTTCCGCTGAAATTTCTTCCACGGTTTTTTCACGGATTCTTACAGCTCCCTGATATCCAACTTTTGTAGGAATCAGATCGCCTTTGGCAAAGCGTTCCTTGGCCTCTGCGATGGCCTGGGTATACTGGGGCAGCCACTCCGCTTCCGCGATCAGCATTTCATCTATCATCTGCCAGATTTCCGGAGGGTTGCACACGGCTCCGGTCAGAGGATCCATGAGGGCGGCCTGCTTCAGAAGCTTCACATCGCCCGCCACCGCTGCTTCTACGGCCAGACGCTGTACCCATATGGACTGGGAACAAACGGCGGCACAGCCCAGGGGCAGATCCCCCAGCTTGGGAACGGAGATTCCGTTGCCGTCCACATAGCAGGGAACTTCAACCACACACTCATAAGGCAGGTTGGTAATGCAGCCTTCATTCATGATATTAAAATGGCCCCTGTATTTTCTGCCGGTTTCCAGGGACTCCATGATGTAGGAGCAGTGCTCCTTTCCCCTCTGGCTGCCGTCGTATTTTTTGGGAGGCTCTGCTGCAATCTTGGGGTATTCCGTTTCAAACCAGTTGCGTTCCTCTCTGGTAACGCGCAGATAGCCGCCGGTTTCTCCATTGATCCAGCTGTCCGTATTGATCCAGTCCTTGATTTCATCCGGACGCTTCCGGTACCATGCCACATATTCGGATAAATGGCCGTTGGATTCGGTGGAATAATAGCCGAAACGTTTCAGGATATCAATTCTGACCTTCTCCTCTTCGCTGAAGCGTTCATGGGCCTCAAAACCGGCAAGCAGCTTATCTTTCAGCTCCACGCCTTTATGCTTTACGCTCACATACCAGGTCTGATGGTTGATGCCGGCGCAGGTGATGTCCAGCTCCTCCCTGGGGATTCCCAGAACCTCGGCAATCTGGCTCTCGCCGTGAATCTCACCGTGGCACAGGCCGATGGTTTTGACCCCGCCGTATTTATTGCATGCCCAGGTGGCCATGGCGTTGGGATTGGAGTAATTAAGCATAATTGCCCCCGGCTCCGCCACTTCCCTGATATCCTTACAGAAATTCAGCATTTCAGCGATAACGCGCTGTCCGTACATGATGCCGCCGGTGCAGAGGGTATCGCCCACACACTGATCCACACCGTATTTCAACGGAATGTCCACATCCATTTCAAAAGCGGGCAGGCCCCCGATGCGGACGCAGTTGATAATATATCTGGCGCCGCGGAAGGCTTCCCTTCTGTCTGTTGTGGCCTGAATGGTAATCGGGATATTGTTGCTGTCCAAATCCCGCTGGCACAGACGGGTTACCTTATCCAGATTGTCCGGATTGATATCCGTAAAGGCCACCTCAATGTCATGAAATTCCGGTACGGACATGATATCCGTAAATAATGTCCTGGCAAAAACCAGGCTTCCCGCCCCAATCACTGCAATTTTAAAGCTCATAATACTTCCCCTTTCCTGATGTCAGCAGTATCGCTGTTCATGTGCAAAAACAGGAATCCGGATGAACCACATAAAATAACGGGTTCCTTCCTCCCTGCGCTGTTTTTACAGCCGGTCCGGCAGGCGTTCACCTGCCGGGCAATTGCCTTATTCCCTTATTTTCAGGCTCTGCGGATACAGAAAAGCTTCGCGCCATGTGCCTTCACAACGCTGGAAATCACGCTTCCCCTGCTTTGCTGCACTTCTCCGGTCCAAAGCTCCTCCATCACAAGCTCCTGATCCAAATCAGGAACCTCCGCGGATACGGCGGCATACACATCCTCCGTCTTTACGCCGACTTCCTTTTCTTCATCGTTGAAATTAAACAGCGCGGCATAAACGGCATCCTCTCCGTTTTTCCTGCTGGCCCATACCGCATGCACGCCGTCCCGTTCCACCTGTACGCCATGGTACTCCGATCCCATAAGCGCCAGCACCCTTTCATTGGTGAGCAGGGAAAGCGTCCATTCGTCCAGCTTGGGCATTTCCGCGCCCAGCATCAGGGGCGAACGGAAGATGCACCACAGGGTCATCATGGTCACCTGCTCTTCCTTTGTAAAATTGGTCTGCCTTTCTTCACCGAAGCCCTTGCCCAGCCAGCCCAACGGCAGCATGTCGCAGTCCGGATAGCAGCCCTGTGTCACGTGGTTCTGCCACAGCTCGCAGCGGTAGAACATGTTCAGGAGAAGTTCCCATTTATCCCAGAAATCATCGGTAATACGCCACATATTGGCATACTTCTCATAATGCCATGCCTTCTCAATCAGCGCAGGGCCGGGAGAAAGACTGAGAACGATGGAACGGCCGCATTTTTCAATGGCCTTGTGGAGCATTTCGATCTCATGGGCGGCCGAATACTGGTTTTCCCGATAAATACTGGTGTTGCAGATGTCGTCACATTTGATATAATCCACTCCCCACTGGGCATACAGCGCAAGCAGGGAATCGTAGTAAGCCTGGCTGCCCTCCATATCCTTTCTCAGGCCGTACATATCCGGATTCCAGCCGCAGATGGAAGAAGGATTGGCAACCTCGTCCGCTGTCTGGCTGCTTCCCAGCACCGGCAGATGGTTCTGTGCGGCCGCACGGGGAATCCCCCTCATAATATGAATGCCGAATTTCAGGCCCAGGCCGTGTATGTAATCCGCCAGAGGCTTAAAGCCCGCCCCGTCCGCAGCGGAAGGGAAACGCTCCGGGCAGGGAAGGAGCCTTCCGTATTCATCCATTTCCAGCTTGCTGAAGGGGATATACTGATGCTTATCGCGCATGCTTCCCGCCCCATAGGCATACCACTGGATGTCCACAACGATGTACTCCCAGCCGTACTGCTTCAAATGAGCCGCCATATAGTCGGCATTGGCCTTCACCTGTTCTTCATTCACCGTGGTATCATAGTAGTCATAGCTGTTCCAGCCCATGGGCGGCGTCATGGCAAACCTGTTTTTATCCATTATCAAATCCTCCTAAGTTTTGCGGAGCAAAATGCGAACCCTCTGGCGAGCAGAGGATTTTCCTCCTAAGTTTTGCGGAGCAAAATGCGAGTCCTCTGGCAAGCAGAGGAATTTTCTCCTGCATGGTATTTTTTTGACACCGGAAATTATTGTTCTGTTTTCATTGTCTTTCCTGTCTGACTTGATTATAATATTCCCATATTGACAGCACAAGAATAAAAAAACGATAACGGAGGGTAATTTTTTGACCTTACAAACTTATGGAACCTTCGGCTTCCTCAATCCGGGGCAATTGGCGGAGGAACCGCTTATGCTTCTGGATTTCGGTATCGAAAAAAGGCAGTCCGAGAAGTATGATTTCTATAATGACGACCGGGATTATGACGGCTTTCTGTTTCAGTATACCTTTCAGGGGGAGGGGGTTTTTGAGACGGAGGAGGGCAGCCGCAGGCTTTCCGCCGGCACCGCCTTTTTCTCCTGTATCCCGGAAAAAAGCAGGTACTATCTGCCTGCGGGAGAACCGGAAAACCGGTGGGAATATCTGTATGTGCATTTTCAGGGCCCGGCAGCCGTTCCTTTTTTCCGGAAAATAAGAGACAGCTTCGGCCCGGTGGTTACGGTTCCCGCGGACAGCTTTCCAATACAGCTGTGGCTGAACCTGCACGAGGATATGACAAATGGCCGTCAGCTGCGGCGGTATGAGGGTGGAGATCTGGTTTACCGCTTTCTGTCTTCGCTGCTGCGGACCCTGGAGGAACCGCAGCGGCCTGCGCTGACGCCCTGTGTGGAGGAAAGCATCCGCTACATGAAGGAGCATTTCCCGGAGCATTTTTCCATAGAGGAGCTGGCGGCGTACAAGGGGCTTTCCTCCGCCTATTTCACCCGGCTTTTTACCAGGGAAACCGGGCAGTCCCCGGTCAGATATCTGACCGGGCTGCGGCTTTCCCATGCGCTGTCCCTGCTTCTGAACACCACCATGCCCGTGGAAGCAGTGGCCCGGGACTGCGGTTTCTCCTGCGGGAATTATTTCTGTAAGGTGTTCCGCAGGGCATCCGGCTGCACGCCTGCCGAATACCGGCGGCGCTATGGGGGCTGACCGGCTGCGGGCGTCACACATCCTCCCTGCAATGCCTGTTTTTTATGCCGCACAGAAACGGAAGTCGCTAAAAGATAAAAAGAAGCATCTTATCTCCATTGTTTTCCGGCAGATTTTATTTATACTTGGTTAGAGCGTGATTAAAAATTACGTGGGAAAACGGCGGATAAAAACACTGCCGCCGGCACCAAATAAGGCCTGGCCGCAGAAAGGCAGCTGCCAGTTATCAGCAGCGGACGGGCATGAAAAAAACGGAGGACAGATCTATGGACAGTTTGACGATGAGGCTTGAAGAAAATTGGAAATTTCACCTTGGCGAGGCGGAAGACGCCTGGTATAAGGGCTACGATGACAGCAGCTGGCGCGACGTGGTAATTCCCCACGACTGGTCGGTGGAACAGCCCTTCAGCCAGGAATATTCCAGCGGTACGGGATACCTGGCAGGCGGGACCGGCTGGTACCGGGTTCGTTTTACACTGCCGGAGGAATACCGGGGGAAGAAAATCTCACTGCTGTTCGACGGAGTATATAAAAACAGCCAGGTATGGTGCAACAGCTATTACCTGGGAAAACGTCCCAACGGTTATGTCCCTTTTGCTTATGACATCAGCGAAAAGGCCTTTTTCGGGGATATGGACAATGAGGTAAGCGTGAAGGTAACCCACACGGATGTGGCGGATTCCAGATGGTTTACAGGAACCGGCATCACACGGAAGGTGTGTGTCCTTGTGGAAGAGGCGGTGCATCCCGTACAGAACGGGATCTTCTTTTCCACGCTTTACGGTGATGACGGAAAATCAGCCCAGGTGGAGGTTTCCCATGAAATCGTGAACGAGGGGACGGATAAGGCCAGCGTTTCCCTGATCAGCTCCCTTTGGGACGCAGAGGGGAAAAAAGTGCTGGAGGTATCTTCCTGTACGGAGTTTGCCCCGGGAGAGAAAAAGACCATCGCTTTAAACGGATGTGTGAAACACCCCAGCCTCTGGTCCCCGGAATCCCCTTATCTGTACCGCCTCAATACGGTGCTCTCCGTAAACGGGGAAGAGGGTTACGAAGTATTTTCAGGTAAGGTGGGCATCCGTACCTTCCGTTTTGATGCGGATAAGGGATTTTTCCTGAGCGGGAAAAACCGGAAGCTGAAGGGCGTCTGCGTCCACCATGACGGAGGCTGCCTGGGAGCCGCCATGACAAAAGAAGTCTGGGAGCGCAGACTGACCGCGCTGAAGGAAATGGGCTGCGACGCCATCCGCACCAGCCATAATCCCCATATGCCGGAGCTGTACGATCTGTGTGATGAAATGGGCTTCCTGATGATGGATGAGGCCTTCGACGAGTGGGAAAACCCGAAAAACAAATGGTCCACAGGACATAATGTGTACCCGCCCAAGCATCAGGGTTACTTTGAGGATTTCCCGGAATGGCATGAAAAGGATCTGGCGGCCATGGTTTTAAGGGACAGGAACCATCCTTCCATTATCATGTGGAGCATCGGAAATGAAATCGACTACCCCAATGATCCCTACTGCCATCCTTTATTTGGAGAAATGACGGGCAACAATGACAAAAATAAGCCCGCCGCGGAGCGGATGTACAATCCTGATAAGCCGAACATGGAAAGGCTTTCGCCCATCGCGGCAGAGCTGGCCGGCATTGTAAGACAGTACGATTCCACACGCCCGGTAACGCTGGCCGCAGCATTCCCGGAGCTTTCCTCCAGGCTGCATTATTTCGACGCGCTGGATGTGGTGGGCTACAACTATAAAGAGCATCTGTATGAAGAGGATCACCGCCGTTTTCCCACCCTGCCTTTCCTGGGCAGTGAAAACGGACACAGCTATCAGGCCTGGAAGGCTGTAAGGGATAACGATTATATCAGCGGCCAGTTCCTCTGGACCGGCATTGATTACCTGGGAGAAGCGCACGGCTGGCCTATCCACGGCTCCTCCGCCGGGCTCCTGACGCTTGCCGGCTTCCCAAAAGCACGCTATTACCGCAGAAAGTCCTTCTGGTCAGAAAGTCCCATGGTATATCTTGCCACGGTAAAATACGAAGGAAACCACGAGGAATGGATGCCTTTATATGAATCCTGGAACTATGAATCCGGCGATAAGGTTCTGGTCCGCCTGTTCACCAACCAGCCTGAAGCGGAGCTTTTCCTGAACGGGAAATCCCTGGGCGCCCGGAAGGAACTGGACGGGGACGGCTGCATGGAATGGATCGTGGATTATGAGCCAGGCGAACTGAAGGCCGTGGCCGGGAAGCTTTCCGCAGCCTCCAGTGAAGGCTGCGTAAGCTTTACCCTCCATACCACAGGGGATGCGGCGAAGCTGCTGCTTTCCCGCTGGCGCTCCGCACGGGAAAAAGGAGAAAACGCGGATGGCCTTCACCCTGTTTATCAGGTGGAGATCACGGTTGCTGACAGCGAGGGATGCCGTATCGGCAATGCGGACTGCCTTGTAGAGGCGCAGGTTACCGGCAGCGGCGTTCTCCTGGGGCTGGAAAACGGTGACCTGGCTGACAACACGCCTTATTCCGCTTCTTCCAGAAGGGCGTACGAAGGCCGCCTCATCGCTTACATACGCCGCACGGGAGACGGAACCATCACTCTGCGCGCCCACGCGGAAAACCTGCCCGAAGAAAAACTTATTATAGAAGAAAATGCCTGAAGCTGACGGAATCGAGGAAATGACAGAATATGGATACTTTGACCGGGCAAAAAAAGATCTTTCAATTGTATGACAAATCCCTGAGCCGGATTGAAACGCCTCAGGGGACGCTGACGCTGGTATCGGTGTTTCTCCCCTTCTTTGTGGAAATGCTGCTTACCAACTCCATGGGAACCGTCAACACGCTGGTGCTCAGCCACTATTCCGATGAGGCCGTGGCATCCGTAGGCGCAGCCAACCAGCTGATGGGCATGATATTTACCTTTTATACGGTTATCAGCACCGGCGCCAGCATTTTTATCAGCCACCGGCTGGGGGCAAAGCAGAAGGAGGCGGCTTCAGACGCCGCCTTCACCTCCATATTCTGCGGGCTGGCGCTCAGCCTCGTGGTGGGGACCGTGCTTTCCCTCTTTGCCCACAGGCTGATGGAAATGATGCAGCTAAGCGGCCAGGTGCTGGAGGATGCGGCGGTTTATTTCCGGATCTGCATCTCCTTCTCCTTTTTCCAGGCGCTGATATCCTCCATTTCCGCCATCTTCCGGAGCTACGGCCTGCCGAAAATAGCGGTCTGGGTATCACTGTTCATGAATTTTCTGAACGCCGTGCTGAATGTAATCGTTATTTTCCGGCCGTTTGAAACTCCGCTTCATGGGGTCAGCGGCATTGCGATTACCAACGTAATCAGCCGCGGAGCTGCCTTTGTACTGATTGTGGTATGCCTTCTGAAAAGCTCCCTGGAGCTAAACTTCCGTAAGAAGAACCTGAAAACGCTGAAATGCATCGGAAATATCCTGCATATCGGTCTTCCCGGCGGAATCAGTTCACTTTCCTATTCCACTTCCCAGGTGGTATCCACCTCCATCCTCGCGGTTCTGGGGACGGCGGCCATCTCTACCAAAATATACCTGTCCACCATATTCTTTTATGTCTATGTGATCGGTATGTCCCTTGGCATGGCAACCTCCCTCATCATCGGCTGGATGACCGGAGCAGGGGAATATGATAAGGCTTACCGGCTGAACATGCAGAACCTGCGCATTGCCGTGCTGTTAAACGCCGCCGGCTCCACCCTGATTTTCCTTTTCGGCGGACCGTTGATGGGCCTGTTTACGGACAGTGCGGAAATCATGGCTCTGGCACGTCCCATCCTGTTTATCGATATTTTTGTGGAAATCGGCAGGGCCTTCAACCATATCGAGGATAACTCCCTGCGCGGCGCCGGGGATGTGATATTCTCCATGATCGTTTCCATTATTTCCTGCTGGACCATGAGCATCCTCTTTTCCTATATTCTGGGAATCCGGCTGGGACTGGGGTTGACAGGCTGCTGGATTGCCTTTATGATGGATGAACTGTTCCGTGGAATCACCTTCTTCTTCCGCTGGCGGTCGCGGCGTTGGACACTGCGGAAGGTATAACCGAATCGTCGTAACCGGATCAGGCATTTTGATGTTGAAAAGCCTCTGTCGTTTTCCATTACGGCAGAGGCTTCTTTTGTATTTTTCTTTGTTTACCTTTTATTTTCTTAGCTTCCATTTCTTCTATCATTTTTCTGAAATCTGAACTGTCCCTCAGCGTTTTCTTACTCATTTTCAATACGTAAGAGAGAATTCTGGTCTCATACTCATCGCAATCCTTAAGCAGCTCTATATATCCTCCCGGCAGCTGGGGTTCCTTTCTGTCTGGCTCGTCATAGAGAAGTTCATCCACAGATACATACAGCGCATTGGCTATATTTACAATGATCTCCAGACTGGGATTTCCGAGTCCTGATTCAATCCGGCTGACATATACCGGAACAATACCGACTGCATCAGCCAGCATTTCCTGAGTCATGTCCGCCCTGATTCTGGCTATCTTGATCCGTTTTCCCATCTCTTTCTTCTCCGCCTGCGTCAGCTGCTTCTTTTCCCCTTTCCTTCTTCCCATTCCATTTCTTCCTCTCCAACAGCTTTATAGCTTCCGTATAGTCCTCGTCCATCCGCAGCGTTGCTTTATACCATTTTAAAATATAAAGCAGCTGACGCTGTTCGTTAGCACTGCAGTCCTTCAGCGTATCCATTATTTCCCACCTGAACACTCTGCCGGATTTCAATACACTGTCACACAGAAGCTCATCATTCCGGACAGAAAGAGCCTTGGAAATACTGCATAAAACAGCCAGGCTGGGCCTCTCATTTCCCGATTCCAAATTCGATATGCGGGACGGTTCCACCACAGCCAATGACGCCAGCTTTTCCTGACCAATTTCCATCCTGTTTCTTGCTGCTTTTATTCTTTCACCAAGCGCTTTCGTATTCACCGTCACAAAGACCAGCCTCCTGCATTACGTCTTATATGACTCATTGTAACCTTAGATATAGTATATTATAATAAACTATATAATTAATTTATTATTATAGTATAATTATTTAATCCGTAATAAAAGATTGTTTTCCGGGAATGCTTATATAGATGCGCGCTGCTTACAAATTTACATAACATAATAAACGGGGATCTTTTTTCTCCGATGAAAGGAATAATCATGGAATTTGAATCGGTAGAAATCCGCAGGCTGCTGGCCGCGCTTACGGAACGCACCCGGAAAGGGACGATTAGCTGGGAAGTGGCGGAATACGATCCCATCTGCTTTATGACTGAAATGGGTGTGGAATTTGATGGCTCGGAGACAGAAAATTTTGCCCAGAACATCGCCTTTTGCTGCCGGCTGAAAACCGGCCGCTCCATCTGGCTGGAGGCCTATGAATCCATAGGCTTCCCGTCTCCCCGCGGCTTTCCCTCCCCATCGGCCGGACCCGCCCTGAGGGGCCTGGGGTTTTACATCATCCGTTTCCTCTCCCCTTCCGGGAAGGTGCTTTACCAGTCGGAACGGATTGTGACCAAAAGAGAGCAGCAGCTTCTCATATGTCTTCTCTGTGACGCTGTTTTTCAGAATACGGAGCCTTATTTTCTCCATCTGCCGCACAATAATACGGCACAGTTCCAGAAATACCTGCACCATCATGATCCGGGCGGCGGCCTGGAGGGCCATCCGCTCTCCCAGCTTATGAAAAAATTTTACAGGGATAACCGCTGTCTGGAATTTCATTTGCTGGCCATAAGCTGTGCCAACGGAATCAAAAACGGGAAATGACGCATTCTGTCATTTCCCGCTTTTTCTCCCGTTCAGGCCTTCCCTGGCATATTCTGTGGGCGATTTTCCCGTATACTTTTTAAAGACCCTGCTGAAATAGTATTCATCCGGGAACCCAACGCTCTCCCCGATTTTGGACATTTTCCAGGGGGAATTGAGGATCAGAGCCTTGGCATGGTTAATCCGCACCCGGTTCAGATACCTGAAAATCGTCTGCCCCGTCACCTTCTTAAAGGTACGGTTCATATAATCAAAATTGCCGCCGAATTCCTTTTCCAGAAGCTGACCCGTGATATCCCCGGCATATTCCCTGTTCAGGTAATTCAGCATTTCCTGTACATTCCGGTAGGAGCGGGGCTGCTCCTCCACATAGGCAACCGTCTCCGTGGATACATAGCTTCTGCCAATTTCCACAAAAGCCTCCAGTATCTTACAGGCCAGCATGGTTTTATAATTCTCCAGCTGTGTCGTGTTATTTTCCACCGCCTCATTCAAAAGCTCTGTCACCTTAACAAGACTGCTGTAATCGGCCATGTGGTAATGCTTCGGAAGATACAGGCTCTGGCCTTCGCACTTTTCATAGCTGAAAATATCACTCTGGATCGACTCCTGCCTGTTCTCCAGCAGAAGCTTCTGGAATCCCTTTTCTTCTTCAAAGGGTTCTATTTCAGGATGCCTGAAATGTACGTAAAAATACTCGCACCAGGAGGCTTTCACTCCCACATGTGTAAACCGGGGATCCAGTACAAATACATCCCCCGGCTGAAGGGTAACCGCCCGTCCGTCCTCCTCCAGATACATGACGCCCTTCTTAATGAGATAAACTATGTATTCGTCCGCCTTTCTTCTCCGGTGCACGTAAGGCGGTTCAATCACCACCGAATCCGCCAGCCTGACCGATGGCAGAATCCGGGGATTCATCCGGTAAAACATTCCCTGCTGTCTCCCTTCCTCTCACCCCTCCGGGCATACCGCCGGCCAGCCCGGAACCGGAAATCCAATACTTAACGCACCTGCTTACAGGAATCCCGAATCACCAGCCTGGATTTCACCATCTGTACCCGCGGCGGCTCCTCATTGTGGATAGCCTGTATGGCAGTTTCGATCAGAGTCTTCCCGAACAGCTTATAATCGTAGCCGACACAGGTCAGCCTTGGCATACAGGTCTCTGCAATATAAGTATTATCAAAGCTCACCACGGAAATATCGTCCGGAATGCTGTAGCCCTGCTCCCGCAGCGCGCGGACAATCCCCACAGCCGTAAAGTCATTGATGGCGATAATCGCACTGGGCATGGGATGATCTTCCCTGATAAAGTGATACATTGCTGCATTCCCACTTTCTATGTCATAACTGATACCATCCACAATATATTCTTCCCGCACAGGAATCCCGTATTTACGCAGTATCTGGCGGTAACGAAGACGCTTATCCAAAGTTGATTTTACATTATCACGGCCGCCAATCAACGCAATATCCCTGTGGCCGTTTTCAATCAGAAATTGCATCATAAGTTCCATGGACTGACCTTCATCAAGATTCACCTGATAACAGTCAGCACCGTCCAGTTTTCCAGTAATCAAAACCGGTGTTGTATTGGCAATTCGATTGATATTCTCCACATATCTGGTATCCGATACCAGTTCATCAACTTTTCCTCCGATTTGAATAATCGCATCCACCCTTTGTCCTGAAAACTTTTCCAAATAAGATACTTCCATCTCATTACTTCCCAGGGAATTACACAACATAAGCAGGTACCCATTCTTATTGGCCTCCTTTTCACATTCCACAGCCATCGTAGCATAGAAAGGATTTCTGATATCAGAAACCATCAGGCCGATGATTTTGGTTTCCACACTGCTTAATCCCCTGGCCAAAGCATTGGGCCTGAAATCGTATTTACGTATTAATGCCTGAACTTTGGATTTCTTATCCTCGCTTACCTTCGCGTTCCCTGTCAGGACTCTGGAAACCGTAGCGGGGGATACCCCCGCTTCCTTTGCAATTGTATAGATACTTATAGTCTCTTTTTCCATAACACGCCTCCCCCGCTTCTTCCCCCCGCATATAGTAACTATGTCAATGAAACCGGTATCATTATATTTTATTATAATACATACCGCGGAATAAACCAATCTTTTTTTACCAAAAATCGGTTTTGTGCAAATTTTATACAAAATTTGCACTTTCACAGCCAATCAGTACGATTTAGGATAAGCTCATGAGTGGAGTGTCATTATAATTTCTAACCTACATCCGGTTCGGCCTTCAGACTGATTTCATCCGCAGCCCTGCCATCTGTTTCAAAAAGAATAATTTCATTAACTCCTTTTTTCAATAGCGGCGCTGGTATATAGAGGCGTTTCTGAGGCCCTATCTCCCAGAACCGGCCCAAATTGAAACCATTAAGGAATGCACAACCCTTTCCCCAGCCTGCAAAATCCAAAAATGTATCTCCCGCTTCCTCCACTTCAAAGGTAAAACGATAAAATCCCGGAGTTCCTTCCTTATATCCCTTAGTAAAATCAAGCTTATCCAGATTATCCAAAGGCAATGTATACATATCCCAGTTATAATGCATATGCCCGTTTAACTGTACGCAACCTTCAATTCCCTTTCTCTGATACTCCATACGAGGCCCGAAATTGACACGGCCCATATTTTCTATCAGAATATCCAGTGGAGCTCCGGATTCAAAATCCACATTTACCTGGGCTTCTGCCAGTAATTCTCTATCATATAACGTAATCACCGGTTTATTATCCACAAATATATTCGCCCTGTCATTCGCTCCCCATAGACGGATTTTTTCCAGATTCTGTTCTCTTTCCAAAGCTGTATGGTAAAGGATATAACCGTAGCTTTGATCCAGCTTTTCCATAGGAATCGGAAAAGTACTCTTTACGGGAACAGAAATATCTTCAAGTACCTGGAACAATCCGACCTTCTCCTGTACTTTCAGAATTCCATAATCCTTCTTTTTAATGTCCGTAGTAAAAGCAACTGTCGGAAGCTGCGTATGTTTTCCAATGATTTCCCTGTATTTTTCATATTTCAGGGTGAAATCGCCGGCTTCCGTAAGCACTGCGTCATAATCATAACTGGTAACATCCGGCGTCAGTTCATCATAATAGTTTGAGCCATTCATAAAACCAAAGTTGGTTCCGCCTTCAAACATGTAAATGTTCACATGCCCCAGCTCCAGCATCCTGTCCAGATCCTTCGTACTTTCTTCCAGATGACCGCGCATATGGCCACCATTGCCCCAATGATCAAACCACCCCACCCAGAATTCCGTACACATCAGAGGGCCGCCGTCCGTATACTTTTTCAGCACATCAAAGCGCTCCTCTGTTTTTGAACCGAAATTGCCGGTGGGAAGCACGCCCTGCAGCCTGCCGCAGGAAAGGGATTCATCCATGGGGCCATCAGAGGTTACAAGGGGTACCGTTACACCATTTTCCAACATAATCTGTTTCATAGCTTCCATATAATTGGTATCGTCACCGTAGTAGCCATATTCATTTTCCACCTGCATCAGTATTATTGGACCGCCGTTTGTAATCTGAAGAGGTGTAAGCACGGGGAACAGCACCTTGTAATATTCACGAACAGCATTTAAAAAAGGCTCATAGCAGGCTCTCAGACGCATCCCATCTTCTTTCAGCAGCCATGCCGGAAGTCCGCCAAACTCCCATTCCGCGCATATATACGGAGAAGGGCGCACGATGACATAAAGCCCCAGTTCCTGAGCGAGCAGGATAAACTTTTTTATATCCAGCATACCATCGAACCTGAACTGTCCTTTTTGGGGCTCATGCATATTCCATGGCACATAGGTTTCCACTGTATTAGCCCCCATTGCTTTCAGTTTTTCCAGTCTGTCACGCCAGTACTCAGGAACAATTCTGAAATAATGAATAGCTCCCGATATGATTTTGAACGGTTTTCCGTCCAAATAAAAATCATCCCTGATTTCAAAAATACTCTCCTTCATTCCCTCTCCTACTCCTTTTCCAAAAGTCAATATTTTTCAATCTATCTGAGAATAACATCGGTTATTGAATTTTCCACTCCATTATACATAAATTTTTAATTATATGTATATTAAAATAAATATTATCTGAATAATTGATGGGATGATACAAATTTTGCCGGCTGCATACCCGATATACAGCCGGCAAAGTTTTTCAGGTATTAAATCTTATATCCTACTTATAAACCGCATCTACCTGTTTCTGTAATTCTTCAAGAACTGTTTCAAAGCCTGCACTCTGTAATGCTGCTCTGTATTCAGCAACGATATCTTCTGCGCTGCCATCATATTTACCATAAGAAATCTTCTTCATGTAGTTATCATGAATTTCATTGATGTTATTGATATTGGACTGGATAGCTGACAGATCCGGTACCAGTTTACCATAAGGATAGTCAATCTTTACCTTATCATATTCCGCACACAGAGCTTCATAGCTTACCAGGTCTCTCTTGCCGTCCGGGATTTCCAGATCGTCGTTTCTGCCCCACCAGTAGTTGAAAGCAATACCTTTTCCTTCATCTGTATAGCCTTCAGGCTGCTGTCTTGTGCCTGTTGCTTCATCATAAACATACTGCTCGCCTTCCCTGCCGTAGCAGATCAGGTGATAAACTTCTTCATTGTTTCTCAGATAATCAGCTACCATCAGCGCTCTTTCAGGATTCTTGCTTGCTGCAGAAATAGCCATTGCGCCATGGGTAATGTTAAGAGCTACCAGGTTGCCAGTTTCTTCGCCGAACCAGAAGAAGCCAACATCAGAACCAGGCTGTTCTTTGTCCATTCTGGGTCTTACAGTACCATACCAGGTCTCTGTATGGTGCTGATCTACGGAAGTCTGTCCCTGTAACATTTCTTCTCTGTTATCAACACCGGTATTGTTCAGAACGTCTGTCTTCCAAACACCGAGGGTATCCCATTCCTTCATCATCTTAGCGAATTCTACCAGTTCATCGCCTTCATAGAAAGGAGACCAGAGAGTATAAGGATCATTGGTGCGGCCTCCGTATAATGCGCCTGCACAGATACCGTCAATGGAGATGAAGTCTGTGTGGGATGCCATCCATCCGCCTACAAGCTGAACGTTGTGTGTTCCGTCACTGTCCCAAGGAAGGACATCAGGATGTTTCTCTTTTACGCTCTTGAAGTAGGTTGTCAGATCTTCCCAGCTATGTACGCCGTTTTCCAGACCTGCTTCTTTTGCCCAGTCCATACGGTACATAAAGCCGTGGTTGGTCCACTGAGTAAAGTGATCTTCAGGGAGGAAATAAATTTCTCCGTTGTATTTACATTTATCCCAGTTCTCTGCCGGAACCTGCGCATAGGTTAAAGGTGCATAGGTTTTCAGCATATCCTCAGAAAGTTCAAGGAATGCGCCCTGCTGTGCGTTAGGCCATGCATCCAGCCAGTCAGTACCTGTACCTACCAGGTCAACACTACCGTCCATCTGTGCCAGTGTCAGGTTGTAGTTGGAAAGATAGTCTGTCCATCCAATATTGTAAACTTCCAGCGTGGTATTGATTTCTGATTCCAGAATCTTATTGATTTCTGCCAGAGCCGCTTCCTGCTCACCATTTGTCTTGGCATCACCTACTGTCATATAGGTAATTGTTACATGCTCAGAGGTATCGATTCCTGCATACGGGTTATTGGGATCCACCTCTGCATCTGCCGCTTCGCTTCCTCCTTCTGACGCTTCTGTAGAAGCTGCCGGAGTGGTTGTGCTGCCGCTGCTGCTTCCGGTTTCTGTGCTGCCGCTGCTTCCGCACGCTGCAAGAGACATTGTCATGACACCGGTTAACAGGAGTGCCATCATTTTTTTACTGAGTCTGCTCATGCTTACATCCTCCCTTAAAATTTAAATAATTTTTATATGTGAATTCCTTCTGTGTGGAATTGTCACCTTGGATAAATCAGCCCTTTACTGCACCTACGGTAATACCGCCGATAAAATACTTCTGAACGAACGGATACAGGAAAATAATAGGTCCGCAGGATACCATTGCAGTTGCCATTTTCAGTGTTTCGGACGGAAGATCCGTCAGGGTTACATAGGTTCCGGCCACAGAATTCTTCAGACTCTGTACTTTATTTACAACTTCGTAAAGATTGTACTGCAGTGGCTTATAGGTTACCTTGGAGCTTAAGAACAGTGAAGACTGATACCACTCGTTCCAGTAGCCCAATGCCAGGAACAGACCAATGGTTGCCAACGCCGGCTTCAACATAGGAAGAATCAGGGAAACGAAGATTCTCATATCGCCTGCGCCGTCTATCTTGCCGGATTCGGTGATTTCGTGAGGGATTGCCTTAACAAAGTTCTTCATCAGGATAATCAGCCAGGGTGACATCAGCAGAGGAAGAAATACTGCCAGATAGCTGTCCTTCAGATGATAAAACTGTGTCATTACCAGGTAATAGGGTGCAAGTCCCGCCTGGAAAAGGCTTGTAAAATAAATGTAGAAAGAAATAGCATTCCTGTAAGGGAAATCCTTTCTCTGCAGCGCATAGCCCGTCATGGCAATGATGCTTAAGCCAACGGCCGTACCGCATACCGTCATTAAAATTGTTACGATATAAGATCCGCCGATTGTTCCGGCTTTTAAAATAAGTTCATAAGCATAGGTGGTAAATTCCTTGGGAATTAACTGCACCCCTTCCACACGCACAATCGCTTCTGAGGTAAATGAAGTTCCCAGAATAATCAAAAAGGGAAAAACACAGGCAATTGCATAGATGGTAACTAATATGTATCCTAACGTACGAATAATCTTATCGGAAATATCCAATTTAATTTTCGTCCCGTTCATTGATTTCGTGTTCGTGTTTGACATTCTAATTCTCCTCCCGTATTAGAATAATGAATAATCCGGTTCAATTTTCTTAACCACAAAGTTACAAAGCATAACCAGTGCAAATCCTATGATCGACTGATAAAAACCAACTGCGGATGCGGTAGAGAAATTAAAGTCGGTAATTGTCGCACGATATACGTAAGTTTCAATAATGTCGGTGGTCGGATAAAGGATGGAGTTCTGTCCGATTATGTTGTAGAACAAACCGAAGTTGCCTCTTACAATGCCGCCCAGTGCAAACAGGAGAAGGATTACGATAGTAGGACGTAAACCAGGGATAATTATGTAGCGGATTTTCTGGAAGGCATTTGCTCCATCTACCCTGGCCGCCTCAATGATTTCAGCATCGATGCCCATGATTGCGGCGAAGTATACTACCGAGTTATATCCTGTGTTCTGCCACAGATTTACCAGTACAATGAGGAACGGCCAAACTTTAGGATTGGAGTAGGGTCCCCATTTCTCCATGCCCAGGCTGCTCAGTACAGAGTTCACAAAACCGTAGTCGTAGTTGAGCATGTTGTAAACGAGCAGACCTACAAGAACCTGAGAAATAAAGTAAGGCAGGAACATCATTGTCTGGGAAACCTTCTTAAACCATTTGCTCCTCATTTCATTCAACAGGATAGCAAGGAAAACTGCTACCAGGTTGCCCAGGATAATGAATGCCAGATTATAAAGAACCGTATTTCTGGTTAATTCAAATAATTTACCCGATGTCTGCAGGAACTTGAAATTGTCCAGTCCAACAAAAGGACTACCAAAAATACCTCCACGATAATTGTAATTAACAAAGGCAACATAGATACCCGGCAGCGGAATGTAGTTAAATGCCAGAAAGAATAAAATTGCCGGAAGACACATCAGAATTAAGACTCTGTAACGTATGATATTCTGCCATACAGTTCTCTTCTTTCCTACCGCCTTAACTGCGGCTGCATTTTTTTTAGATTTTTTCACTCTTTTTCCCTCCTGTTGCTCCTAAAATACTGCCCAAAAATCGGAGCCTATTATTTTGAAACCCATTTCATAACTAGATTATATGCAACTTTTTCCCGCGCGTCAACACTTTTCACACAAAAAAAAAAAAAAAAAGCACTATTTTTGTGCATTCAGTATAATTTTCTATTTTTATCATTGTTTTACGCAACCTATTTTTGTGTATTTTTTATTATCGTTTTTTATTTAAGTTTAATATTAATCTATATACAGTTCATATTTAGAAACCGCTTTCACCGATTTAGCTACAAATATAATTATTTATTACACCAGGTTATCAACGACATATTAAATGAAATCATTTGAATACAATACAAAAAACCGGCATTCCAAAATTTGAATTGCCGGTTTTTCTCTATCATTTTGAGTTCTTTCTATTTTTTTATGTAATGTTCTTTATACTTTTACAAACTACATTTTTTAAGTTTAGCATTTACAAACCTATGCTCTTATAAACCTATTTTCTTTACCAGTACTGCTCCCAGTCCTTCGCCAGCCTGGTCAGAGCCTCCATGTAGAAATAGTCTCCCCAGGAATTGCATTCATCCACGCCGCAGTGATTGCAGGTATTGTAGGGTGAATGATTGGAGTAGGTGCTGTGAAGCACCAGGCCGTTGGAGCTTTCATGATCCTTCACGGCATAATTGTCATATATCGACTTCATAATCTCAGATGCCTTCCGGCTGTAAAAAGCGGCATCCTCCTCAGGCAGGTATTTAGCCATTTCCAGCATACCGCAGGCTGCAATAACAGCTGCCGAGGAATCCCTGGGCTGATCGGAGCCGTCCGTAAATTCAAAATCCCAGTAAGGCACCAGATCCTCCGGCAGATGTGACAGGAAGTACTCCGTCACGGTGCGGAAGGCATCAATATATTTCTCTTCTTTGGTATAACGGTAACCCAGCGCCGTTCCGTATACGCCCCAGGCCTGTCCCCTCGCCCATGCGGAGCCGTCGCGGTAGCCCTGGCAGGTAGCGCCATGATCCGGTTCCCCGGTTTCCATATTGAAGAAGAAGGTATGCCAGGTAGAGCCATCCTCACGGATTACATTGGCAAGGGCGGTATGGATATGCTTCTCGGCAATGTCCCTGTATTTGCTGTCCCCTGTTTCCTCCGACGCCCAGTAAAGAAGGGGCAGGTTCAGCAGGCAGTCGATGATCAGACGGTAGTTTTCAGGCGCGTTCATGGCTCCCCAGGCCTGAATGAATTCCCCTTTTTCATGGAAACGGCTGATGAGCTGGTCTGCCGCCTTGACCGCCGCTTCTTTTCCCAGTTCATTTCCCGTCAGCTTCCAGGCCGCCACGCAGGAGGGTGTATAAAGGAAGCCCATGTCGTGATGATCCACACAAATCTTGTTATCAATGCGGTGAAGGAAGTCCTTCACCTGAACCTCCGCTGCCTCGCGGAATGCCTCATTCCCCGTATGCTCATAGGCAAGCCAGATTTCACCTGTCCAGAAGCCGTCAGTCCAGTCGTTATTTTCAACCGGTTCATAAAAATTGTCCACACTGTAGGCATTCTGGAATTTATCCGTAAACTCCGGCAGATATTTCAGGATCTGTGCTGCTGAAAAGTCCAGCGCCTGCTTAACCTCTTCTTTGCTTATTTCCTGATATTCCATATTCTGCTCCCTTCTGCGCTGAAAGCGCCCGTTAAAATACTGTTACATTTTTACGCCCGGAGCTGGCAGGCCCCTTAATAATGTATCGGTTCGATATCCTCAGGAACCCTGTCCCACGCAGCCTGTTCTCCGGCAGCCACCCGGTACATTCCTTCGTGGCATTCCCGCATGGCCTGTGTCATATCCGCATATTCCTGCATGCATACGTCTACCAGGCCGATCTGATAGTTTTCCCCGTCAAAACGGCCCAGGCAGCTCTGATCGTTGAGCTGGAAATAATGGGCTCCCAGGAAATACGGATTTGTCAGTCCCTGCTCCACATAATATCTGTAAGCGCAGCCTCTCTCCTTCTGTGTGGTAACACCGCGGATACCATGGGCTGTCAGCCCTTTATCCAGCGCCCCCTGATGGAATTCTCCCACCATAACCGGCTTATCCAGCCAGCCTGACACCTGCTCCACAGGCTCCAGCGGGGTAATCTGATAGCTGTTGATGGAAAACACGTCAAAATTCTCCGAACCGCATAGCAGGCTTTTATCCGTAATATATGCATAACGCATTCCCAGATTAAGATGGTTCTTGTCCACCTTGCGAAGCTCCCTTGCCGGAATCTCCACATATCTGGTTATCATCTCTTCAGAAAATGCCTGCAGATCCGCTGCCGCCCGTTCTGAGAGCGAAGCCGCCTTATAGATTCCCTTTTTCAGTTTCTCAAAGCTGTCCAGTTCCAGCCCCCATGCCTCATTAAAGGCGGAAACCTCCCCATAACGGCGCTCCAAACGTTCCACAAAAACATCCTTGCTCACTGTCTGCGCCGGATTGGCCAGCATTTCCTCCGCGATATTCAATCCGTAAACGAAAGCCCAGGCAGGCTCATTTCTCATAAAATATCCGATCAGATACGGATCCTGTGCAAAGGCCTCCAGCCCTTTCGCATATCTGACCGCCGATTCCTCATAGGCAGGTGAAAAGACATCCGGGAAATCCCGGAAAATAGCTTCCGGCGTATGCGGGAACCCCTCTTCGCAGAAAGCATCCATAGGGATTACATAAGGCATGCGTGCAAAACGGATAAACTCTCTGTTGGACCAGTTTCCAATGGTATTGACACCCCAGGAAAGCAGATAATGCTTTACAATCTTCATCCAGCTTTCCTTCCAGCCCTCACCGAAGGCCGCCTTCAGATTCTCCGTTCCGAAATTTAAGAAATCCTTTTTATCATGGGACATGGCAATCGTTCCAGGCCTGTATTCTGCGATTTCTTTGCAGCCCTTTGCAGCCTGTTCCCCAATGAAATCCCGCACCGGCCCCACCCGGGTTTCCACACCGGGATTAATACAGTCCAGTCCTGAAGAGAGGAAAGCATTTCCTTGCGGATCTACCAGCCAGAATCTGCCGTTTTCCCTTTCCGTATGGAACCATCCCGTCTTTTGGAAGGTCTTTCCCTTCCAGCCGCCGAATTCGTCCCAGTCCGGGAACGGGAAATGATCCCCACTGGTTTCCGCCTCCTCCAGCAATGCCCGAAGCCGCCTTGTACATTCCTCCCGGCCGGACAGCTTTCCCTCCCAGTCCTTCTGCGTCCACTGCCCCAGCTCGTCAATCAGCTGCTTCTTCTGCAGGCTGCAGTCAGGAAAGGCATCTGTGAAAAAGCATTTATCCGCAGCGAAATGGAAGGCCTCAAAGCCGGGCGCCGTCTGCAGCCGGATCTGTCCGATATCGCACAGCCTTACCGGCTTCCCGAAAATGCTCATCTTCAGGCGCCCCGGCGTACGCTCCGGAAATATCACCTGGCTGTCCAGTATCCGGAAATCAAAGGGCACCATCGTTTCCACCTGAGGAAGCAGCCCGAAAATAATGCGCATCTGAGGCTCCTGAGCCGGCGGTTGATGCCCTTCTTCCGCCGGATTCTCATAAAAAGAAAGCTGGAAGCACATGGAATGCTCTTCACATACCTCCGGCTTCAGGCAGAGATACGCAAAGTCCTCCAGCCGGACAGACCTGTCCTCCGCTCTGGAATACAACAGATAATCAAGCCCCTCCTCCGGACAGGTAAAACAGGCTCTTCCATCCTCCTGCCAGTTCATGCTTCCCCTGTACAGCCTGGACTGGTTCCATTCCAGTGTATGCCGGATTTCCCCTTCTCCGGCGTTCCTGCTGTCATAATTCATGATTTGACCCCCTTATCAGAGTTTAAAGTGAAATCGGTTTCACCCTCATTATAAAAGCAGGAAAACAGGATGTCAAATAGTAACTGTGAAGTTACTGTTCACTCAGTACTGTGCATTTACTGCACAGTACGTAAGAAAGTGATTCAAGAGTACATAAATCCCATCGCCGCAGGCGATTTTTAATGGATTTATGCAGTTACTGGTCACGGAGTGAACAGTAACACTGTGAAGAGAAGATACTAATCGAATAACAGCTGCAAAGCTAGTATTCAAAGATACTGAACCGCCAGGTTACAGGGCGGCCGCAGGCGGATCCGCGGCAGGAAGCCCGGCACCTGTGCCACTTTTTCCTTATTTCCTTATATCCTTATTTTCTTATTTCCGTTTCTGCAGTGCAGCACGCAGAGAGGGGAACAGTACCGGCGCTGCCGCCAGGAACGCCATAATTATGTAAGATGCGGTAAGTATATACATACACTGATCAATCGTATATATCTCCGCCACCCTTCCCAGCACATTGCTCCCCAGGGAATCCCCCAGGCTTCCGCATACGGAAAGCAGCGCCAGCTCAAGACCCTTTTGTTCCTTCCTGATATATCCGATTCTCTCCTTGGGCAGTCCTACGAAGGTACAGGAAATGGACACGCTGCATATCAGGAATACCAGCATGAAAATAAAAGGGGAAGGTGCTTTCACAAGAAAAAGGCCGCCCGCTGCCGTTATCAGCAGAAATATGACATTGAACCTCACCACGTTCACTTTATCCACTATCCGCCCTGCCAGCATATAGGTAGGGGCGCTGACAAGCTCGTCCATGGACATGAGAATCCCCACCTTGGCAGGAGAAAAGAGCAGCACATTGTAGCAGTACATCGGTATGATAAAGCTCCACATAGGCCCTGCCACAAAGGACTGGATGAATACCAGAAGGCAGAAAACCAGTATCCTTTTATTGATTGACTTGAATATCTGCCAGACAGGCAGTCGTTCTTTACTGACCGTTTCGCTGCCTTTCAGCCCCGCGGCGGCCCAGACAGAGGAGGCCATCAGCAAAAAACTGCATATATACAGCGCATATTCCCCTTCCCGGAACTGATAGAGCAGGCCGGAGATCATGCCGCCTACGCTGGCAAGCAGGGAGGATACGCTCTGTACGGCGCCGTATATCTTCCCATAGCCGCCTCCGTCAGCCATTTCCATCACATAGGAGCCGCTTACCGCCAGGAAAATCCCCCGGAAAATGCCCAGAGCCGCCATCAATATGGTAAAAGCCGCAAGCTCGTCCGCCCTTGCCAGAAGCGCGGATACCACTGCAAGGCCGGCAAGTGAGGAAAGAATGAATTTCTTCGTTCCCAGGATATCGGAAAGATGGCCGATGACAAGCTTGATTACCATCAGGCCTATGGCCACGGCGGACATAGCGCTTCCTATCCTGCCGTAGCTTTGCCCATGATCCGACATTCTCAGCGGAATCACCGTCATCACCACATTGTAGCCGAAAGAAATCAGCCCTGAAATAAGTGTAAACCCAATAAATTCCCTGTCTATCTTCCTGCCGGTCTTCTTCTCATGCATCCTGCCGCCTCCATCGAACATTTGTTCTATTACCATAATATAGCACATACGTTCTCATTATGCAAGGCTGAAATAAACTGTCCGTAAGCAGCATGAATTATCGGGAATGTATTTCCGATTTAAAAATTTTCCTGCAGCCGGCACGTATTTTCCGTTCAGCAGTACCGGCCGGCCTGCGCATTCCACATTTGTGCATACTTGCCGTTTCCGGCCAGCAGCTGGCTGTGAGTGCCCTGCTCCACAATCCTTCCGTCCTCCATCATATAAATGCAGTCGGCATCCCTGGTGGTGGACAGACGGTGGGAGATGAAAACTACCGTTTTATCCGCGGCGATTTCACGCAGCGCCTTATTTAACTGGTATTCCGCCATAGGGTCCAGGGCGCTGGAGGGTTCATCCATAATGATAAGATCATTTTTCCGGTATAAGGCCCTGGCAATCGCCACCTTCTGGCTCTCGCCGCCGGACAGGTTCACACCGTCCTTTTCAAATTCCGTAGTAAGCGGCGTCTCCGTCTGGTACTTTAATTTTCTGTCGGTGAGGGTAAAACGTGCGTCATATAACGATTTTTCCACCTCATAGGTTTCCTTTTTATCCATGGCACACAGGTCCATCACCACATTCTCCCGAAGCGATGCCGCATAGATTTTATAATCCTGAAAAACTGCGCCGATCTGTGATCGGTAACCGGCTAAATCAAGACTGCGGATATCCTCGTTGTTGCGAGTAATTTCGCCGCTGTCCGGATCGTACAGCCGCATAATCAGCTTGATCAATGTGGATTTTCCGGCTCCGTTGTATCCCACCAGCGCGATTTTCTGTCCCCTCCGGATCTCCATGTTAATGTCCTTAAGCACCTGCCCTCCTCCCTGGGAATAGGAAAAATCAACATGTGACAGCCGCAGGCTCTCCCAGGCATCCTTCACGGGAATACTGCCGCTTTTTATCTGCGGGCGGTACTCCAGAAACTTCCTTATTTTTTCTATAAATACACTGTTCAGTCTCATTTTGGGATACATTCCCGCCAGCTGGCTGCAGCAGCTGCTAAGGCTTCTGACCGCATAGAACAGAATGACCATTTCACTGACGGAGACACGCTTTTCCACAGTCATCTTCCACAGAAGCCATGCGGCATACACCCCATAAACCAGAAACTCTCCTGCGATAAAGTCCTTGAGGAAGCCCAAAAGCCAGAGCCGTCTGCCATATTTCATGCTGGTCTGACGGATATCCCTGCTGCATTCATAAAAATCCTTCAATAATAAATCCTTCACCCTTTCATGCAGCCGCAGTTCTTTTGCGTAATCCAGGAGGTAAAAAACTCTGTGGCTGTAGGCTCTTCTGCGCTCCGCCGGATTTATTTCCAGCCGCAGCCTGGCCTGCAGGGCATAATACAGTTTTCCTGACAACAACGTAATTGCCAGCCCGGCCCCGGCTATCAGAAGCCCTTCGCCGCTGTTGCCGCAGAGGAAAAGGAAGAATATCACAGCCCCCGTCATCCGCCGGAAAAAGGTATAGACATCCTCCAGGAACCGATCTACGCAGCGGTCTGCTTCCGTGGTTGATAAAATAAATTCGTTATAGAAAGCCGGGTTATCATAGCAGGCAAGATCCATCTGCCTGGCCTTTTCATAAATTTCTTCCCTGAGCTTCTGATACAGCAGCGGCTTCAGCTTTACGGAAGACCACTGATTATAAACCGCATCCGTCAGCTGATGGAAAATGAACAGAATAAATATAAGCAACGTTGATACCGCCAGCTTTGAAAAGGGCATCCCTTCCTCCACCGCCCGCAGGTTATAGCCAATCCACCAGGTATGCTCCAGAAAAATAAAGGCTTCCACTTTGATTGAGCCCAATACATGTATGAGGAAATGTCCCGGCGATGCTTTGAAGCAGAACCGGAAAAAATAAAGCTGCCTTTCAAGGGCTTCCTTCATGGTAATTTTTTTATCTTCCACCTTCTGCCGCCTCCTTTCCTCCACTGAGATGCTCTGTAAAAATACTCCCCCCAGCCCAATCCTCTTCTTCCCAGACCGCCTGGTAATTTCTGGCCTGCATACGGTACAGGGCGGCATATTCCCCGTTTCTGCGCATCAGCTCCAGATGGCTTCCCTCCTCCATCAGATGCCCGCCGCCAAGAAGCAGTATCTGATCCGCATTCTGAACGGAGGAAAGCCTGTGGGATATAAATACGAGCAGCTTATCCTGCTTTGCCCTGCTGATGCTTTGAAACAGCTCATATTCCGCAATCGGGTCAAGGGCGCTGGAGGGTTCGTCAAACACCATAACCGGGGAGTCCTGTACGAACGCTCTTGCTGCAATGATTTTCTGGGCCTGCCCGCCGGACAGCACGGCGCCGTCCTCCGTAAATTCCTTTGTCAGCACTGTATCTAGCCCACAGGTAAGCGCTTCTATTGTTTTGTCGGTTCCGGCCAGCTTAAGCGCCTGCCAAATCCTTTCCTCCGAAATTTTTTCCCCCATGCTGACGTTGTCTCTCACAGATCGCGCCAGGATTTTCCCATCCTGAAACGCGATGGCAAACAGGCGGCGGTAGGAACGCAGGTTGTATTCCCGGATATCCCGGCCATTGACCAGTATCCTGCCCTCCGTCGGGTCATACAGGCGTAAAAGCAGCTTGATCAGCGTAGTTTTCCCGGCGCCGTTATAGCCTGCAATGGCACAGGTTACCCCTGCCTGAATCGTAAAGCTCACCCGCTTGAGCACCGGTCCGCCGGTACGATAGGAAAAGCTCACATTCTGAAATTCAATCCGTTCCACCCTTTCCGGCGCGGGCACGCCGTCCGAATCCTCCGGCATTCCCGGCTCGTATTCCATGAAGGCGCGCAGATTGGCTATGTACATCCCCTGTTTAAAGCTGTCGGTGAGGGAATTGGAATAGCCGATCAGAATCCAGCTGACCGCCACCATAAGGCTGCTCAGTACGGAATATTCCGAAAGCTTCATGGTTCCCGCCACCATTGTCCGGTATGCGCCGTAAAAAATAACTCCCTCAAACATGATGGTAAAAGTAAAATACAGATAACCCCATCCATTTAAAATACTGCGCAGGGCATATTTATCAATAACCTTTGTCATTCCTTCCACAGACTCCCGGTGTTTTTTCTGCATGACATGAAAAATACCGGTAAGGCGGATTTCCTTCGCATAGTCGGACAGGTGGACCACCCGGTTGACATAATCTGCAATCCTTTTGAAAATAGCTGATTCCTCATACATCCGGTAGGAAATACGGTTCAACGCCGCCGCAAACACAAAATTCCCGATAACAGGGCCGAGCACGAATAAAATTGCCCATTTGTCCAAAGAAAACAGCATCACCCAGGACACCGCAACCGCAGCCGTCCCAAACACGATCTGCCAGATATTGTCCACCATCTGCAGTAGCCTTTTATCCGTATCCTCCATAGCCAGAAGATAACGGTTGTAAAATTCACTGTCCTCAAAACAGGCCAGCTCCATATTGCAGACCTTTTCATACAGCCTCCGGTACAGCCCCTGATAGACATCCACGTCAGCCAGCGGCTTCAGACGTTCCTCATACCAGTTTTCAAACAGGCTCAGGAAAAAGAACAGGCCTATCGTCCCTGCCAGGAATCCTAAAATCTCCGGGTAGCTTCTGTTTTCCTCCAGCATGGAAACAAGCTTTTTCAAAAAAAAGCCGCTGAAAAACAGCCAGGAAAAATAGCCTGAAAGACAGACCAGCCCGGAACACAGAACCCGGCCGGGACACAGCTCCATGGCAAGCTTGAGCATATAAAAATTGTTTTTTACCGCTGTTTTTATGTTGTATTTTTTATTTGGGATTTTCAACGGTACATCCTCCTTCGCCGCTTTGTTATATGGTAAGGCTATTATATCTGATTCTTTCCTGCTGCGGATGCAGTTTCCCCGAACAGGGGCACTTTGTCCTTAAACTGTCCTTGCCGGAAGCTGCGCAGATGACCTATAATAAACACAGGAAATCAGAAAGGAGCCATTTTCATGCTTCAGGTAGGACTTTGCGACGATGAACCGGTACTGCTGGATACGCTGGAGGAAAAGGTGCGCAGGTGTTTTTCGGAAAACTTAATTTTTGCTGAAATACAGGCATTTACCGGCGGCCAAAACCTTCTGTATGAAGCGGAGGACGGGAAAAGGTTCGATCTCCTCCTTCTGGATATTGAAATGCCCGGCATGGACGGCCTTGAGCTGGCCTCCCGCCTCAGGCAGCTGCTTCCGGACGCCCTCCTGATCTTCATTACCTCCCATGTGGAATTTGCGCTGGACGCCTATGAGCTGTCCACCTTCCGCTATATACCTAAAAATAATATGGATGGCCGCCTGGAGCACGCGCTTCTGGACGCGGCCGCCGCCATACAGCTTCAGCAGTCCCAGTCCTATATTATCAGCAATCAGAACAGGCTGGAACGCATCCCGCTGAAAAATCTTCTCTATATCCAACATGTGGAAAAGAATTCCCTGCTTGTCACGGATCTGCCAGCCCCGGAAAATACCGGGAAAAGCGGCGGCGCGGAGCACACGGAATTCAAGGTAAGGAAAACCCTCCAGGAAATCTACGAGGAATTAAATCCTGATGATTTCCTGTTTATCGACAGAGGCTTCATCGTCAATCTCTCCCATGTCATGAGCGTAAAGGCCGGCGGCTGCATCCTCAGGGACGGCACCAGGCTTCCGGTCAGCCAGGCGAGGATGCCCGTGCTGAAAGAGCATCTGCTCAGCTTCTGGAAACAGCACATTTAACGCACGAATCCACAGACACAGCATAAGGACGGCGGAAAAGAATGAAAATGAGAAAAACGGAACTGCTGAAGGAAGCGGAGGAAAAGAACCGGCTTCTGCACCGGCAATATGAAATACTTCAGAAAAATTATGCGGCGAACGCCCAGCTTTTTCACGACATGAACCATCATCTGCAGGTTATCTACCACCTGGCGGAAAGAGGGGAAAACGAAAAAATCCGGGCTTATATCGCCCATGCGGCGCGCCCGGTACAGGAGCTGTCCGGCTGCGTCTGGACCGGCGTGGATATTGTGGACGCTATTATTAACCAGAAAAAACAGCTGGCCGAGGAAAAAGGATATACAATGGATATCAACGCCCAGCTTCCTTATAATACAGGAATCGCTTCCGACGATTTCTGCACCATCCTCTCCAATCTGCTGGACAACTGTCTGGAAGCCATGGACCGGAAACGCAGACAGCGCGGGGAACAGCCTCCGGAGGGCGCAATTCAGCTCACCCTGAGGCGGATTAATC
This sequence comes from Eisenbergiella massiliensis, assembly GCF_003435485.1. Classification (NCBI taxonomy): domain Bacteria; kingdom Bacillati; phylum Bacillota; class Clostridia; order Lachnospirales; family Lachnospiraceae; genus Eisenbergiella; species Eisenbergiella massiliensis. The sequence goes on along the minus strand of NZ_QVLV01000006.1, from coordinate 160,170 downwards.
ATTTTATCCTGATTCAGGCCAGCAATCCCTGTCCCGATATCCGGATAAAAAGAAAGGGCTTTTTTCCTACTTCCAAGAAAAATAAGCTTTTACATGGCTGGGGGCTGAAAAGTGTGGAGGCGGCTGTCCGAAAATACGAAGGGACTTTTCATTGCGAGGTATCAGAAGGAAGGTTTACGGCATCAGCCATGCTGTTTTTTCCGGAAACGAATGGAAAAGCTGAGAGCCTTATGAAAAAATAAGGTAACTGTTCAGCAGGTCAGGTTTTCCCTGCAAGCCGGGAAAGGCAGGGCTGCTGTTGTTTTATAGTTGAATTTGCGGAGGTGTCATATGGTAAACCCCCAATTTTTAATAGAAACAAAACGTCTTATCATCAGGGAAATGCAGCAATCCGATTATGATGCATTGTGCAGGATATTATGTGATGAAGAGGTGATGAGTGCTGCTTATGAAAGTGCATTCAGCCCGGAGGAAGCACAAAATTGGTTGAACAGACATTTAAAAAGATATGAAGATTATGGTTTTGGGCTTTGGGCTGTTGTATTAAAAGAAACAAATGCGATGATTGGGCAGTGCGGCCTGACACTACAGCCCTGGAAAGGCAAAGAACTTTTAGAAATAGGGTATTTGTTTCAGAAGGCGTACTGGCATAAAGGTTATGCAACGGAAGCGGCAATCGCGTGCAGGGAATATGCGTTCACAGTCCTTAATGCGGACAGCGTCTGCTCTATGATTCGGGACACACATATAGCTTCTCAAAATGTCGCTGTCCGGAATGGGATGAAAATTATTGATAAAACTACTAAGAATTTCAGGAATACAGAAATGGAATTTTTTCTGTATTCTGTAGATCGGGCAAAATGAATGAAGCTTTTATCCATGCTGTCCGAGGTTATTTTCCAGGTCATTATTTTTTCTCTCCTTCCCTTCCTCTGGTGGTTTTTCACGGCCCGCAGAAAGGAGAGCTTCTTTTCATGGATTGGGTTAAAGGCAGTCAAAGGAAGCTGGCCGAAGGTTATCGGCGGCATCCTCTTCTTTTTCCTTCTCTGCCTGGTTTCACAGCTTTGGTGGATCCCTCACCTGCTGCCTGCCGGGGCAACAGTACAAAGCTCCTACGCCGGAATGGGCTGGAGCGCATTTCCCTCTGCTTTTCTTTTCGGAATCATCCAGACCGGACTCTCCGAGGAAATTCTCTTCCGCGGCTTCCTCGCCAAAAGGCTTATCAGCCGCTTCGGCTTTGCCACGGGCAATCTGCTGCAGGGACTGGTATTCGGCCTCCTGCACGGAGCCATGTTTTTTCTGGTGACCACACCGCTGAAAGCGCTCATAATTACGCTGATTACTGGCTTCAGCGGCTGGCTTCTCGGATGGATGGCAGAAAAAGCAGCAGGCGGCTCCATCCTTCCCGGATGGATGGTTCACGGAGTCGGGAATCTGCTGCTCTCTATGGCAGAGGCATTCGGATTACTGTGACAGACAGGGCGGCAAAGTGATATATACATATCTCCCATGCATCACTTTGCCGCCCTGTACCGCCTGTTTATATGTTATCTGCCCTGTCCCGTTTCCAGGCGGCCGAAGTTTTTCAGCAGCACAAGCTTGTCCACTGCGGCGGCCGCCTTCCACCAGTTTTCACTGATGGCAAATTCCTTCGCATATTTTTCATTGTTATCAAACCAGGTCCATGTAATTCCCCAGACACCGTTCTCCGGCAGGGTCTGCTCCAGGTAGTCCAGCTCCTTTTCAACGATTTCTTTGTTATCCTCATAGCAGGCGCTCTGCGGCCCGATGATGTAGTTGGAGGGGCGGACACCGTAGTAAGCCCATTTGGAGACATCTGTTTCTATGGAATTTTTCACCAGGATTTTTATTTTTTCCCAAAAGGCATCGTAATCATAGTCTCCATACTTAAGCTCCTTCAGCGTTTCAACCATCCCCATAAATCCGGCGATGCCCATATCCCCGAAATTCTCACAGTCCTGAAAGCCGGTAAGCAGCTGATTTGTTATTTTTTCCGTCTTCCTGTACAGTTCGGATCCGGGATCCATATATTTCAGGATAAACGTCGCAATGTCGCAGGTGGGGCCGATGCTTTCCACAAGATTCCTCTCTTCATCATACTGCCACCAGGGCGCATGGGGGAAATTATCATTTGTGGGAATGCAGAAGCGCCAGCCGTAATCCATCAGATCCTTTTCGCTGTACAGATACCTGAAAATCCCCTGGCAGACGGGGTGTTCCATATCCGTAAAACCTATATTCCTCAATATACGGATCGCCATGGAGGTCTGATAAGGGTTGGAATCAGGGTTCCAGTTATCGGCATCCAGGGCATATCCAAAGCCGCCGTCCTCATTCTGGTACCAGGAAAGGGCGTCCGCCACGTCCCGGCGGCTCCCGTTTTCAAAAAAATAATTCCAGAGACTCAGCTCCACCTCCCTGGCGTTTCTGTGCATCCAGTACTTAATTTCCGTCAGTTTATTCAATGCTATCAAAGGGGTATCCTCCTGCTTTTTTCGGCTATTATACCATGGACATCGCGGCAGGTATTGTAAATTTACGACATGTCAGCCGGTATTGTAAATTTGCGGCATGGCGGCACCCTCATTTTCCCCCGGTGAACTGACTGCGCGCATACCGCCTGGCCTCCTCCGGCCGCATGGTGTGATATTTTTTAAATTCATGAAGAAGGTGGGACTGATCGGAAAAGCCGTAACGCCGGACAGCCTCCATCACATCAAAGGCCGGAGCGGTCAACAGTTCATTCCACAGGTTCTGGTAGCGCACCAGCGAGGCAAACTGTTTGGGAGAGATCCCCATATATTCCCGGAACACCCGTTCCAGCTGCCGATTGCTGATAAATACCTGATCCGCAAGTCCGGCAGTTTTCAGATTTCCTTTCTGCTTCAGGGTATGGTAAACCGCCGTCTCCAGATAGGTATTGTGCCGCTTTTCATTCAGCTGCTTAAGAAGGATTTTTTCCGCCGCCCTGGAACGCCCCTCCAGGGTTGGGATATCGAACAGAAGCGGTTCAACGGCCTTTTGGATCCCGGCATAATGCCGGCGGACGTCAAACACGTTATTCTTCACCTCCACCATGGAGTCCCCGGAAAAAAGGACCGCGCTCCAGGCGAAAAAACGGATGCCGAAGGTGGAGCGGATTTCCGGTCTACCGCTCTCCTTCGGCAGTCCTGCAGAATAAAAAGCTTCATTATTAATGCCAACGAATTTGCCGGATATATTATTGTTGGTGTGGCTTACCTGAAAAATAATATCCATGCAGGTGTCGGGAACAATCAGCCCTTCCTGTATTATCCCAGTGTCTGCCAGAGGACTGTCTGTTCCCCAGAAGCATTTTACGTAGGGTTGAAGCCCACCGCAGGGCGGAATTTCCCTGTAGCCTTCGCCACTTCTGTATGGCGCCGCTGTATGGGGCTGATACATTTGATAAAACCGGTTCATACAGACTCCTTCCGTAAAAGCCTTTCCGCAGCGGGTTATTCAGAAGCTGTGATTCCTTTTCTCATACCTGCGCCGCATCCATCGTTGGGAAGTCTTGTAAATCCCAGTTTTTCATAAAAAGGTTCTTTGCCCTTGCGGGCTGTCAGGCCAATGGAAGCCCAGGGAGCGGTCAGGCTGCCCTGCACATGGCTGATGAGCCTTTCCACAATGGCGCTGCCAATGCCTTTTCTCTGGTATTCGGGAAGCACGGCCACATCCTGGATATACCAGTACATGCTGCCGTCTCCTACGAGACGCCCCATGCCTATCAGCTTTTCCTCATGATAGGCTGATACTGTAAAAAGTCCGTTTTCCAGGGCTTTTTCCGCCTGCGCATATGGGACCTCCATGAAGCCCGCGTCAACGCGGAGACGGATGAATTCTTCCGGGGTCAGGGTGTTTTCTTTGAGTTCGATATTCATTTTGTATCGGAACCTCCTTTAAGATGAGTAGTGACAGCTTCTGTTACAGGGTTATCATACCTTATTTGACGGACTTTCGCAAATCCGGATTATGGCTGGCAGTTCTTCCGGGCATACCATATATCACGGCCGTTTATTGTAAAATTCCTTTTCCATCCGGCAGGCAGAATTCACCGCCTGTCACATGATGCCTGTGAATGTTGTTTTTCCCATTCCGGTCACTAAAGCCAGATTGCCTCACTTATAGCGCTCTGTGCGGCCGTATCCTCCACACAGACCATTTTCACCAGATACCAGGCGCGTTCCTCCTCCGTCATCTCAGACATTTCTGCGGTATCCCGGCTGCCGGACAGCCTTTGTATTATGCTGTCAAGCTCTGAAATTTTATTTTCCGCAGCACTGATGCTCTCCTTCCAGCGCATTTTTTTCTGCAGCAGGCATTCTGCCAGCCTCCTGCTATCCATCCCTTTCCCCTGCATAATTTCCCGGATCTCATTCAGAGAAAAACCAAGCCCCTTCAGTTCAATTAATGCATTCAGCTGCTGCACCTGATCCGCAGTGTAATAGCGATAGCCGGTCTGCTTATCTATCCTCGCAGGCCGAATGATCCCCTTTTTCTCATAAATGCGGACAGCCTTCACCGATACATTAAAAAATGCCGCGATTTCGCCGATTTTCATTAAATGCTCTTCCATCCGTCTCTCCTTTGTCAATTCTCCTTCGAGCTATTTCCCATATCTATGGTTTCATTCACCCGCCGTATTCCTGCCATTCCTTCCTTCATCGAAACAATGCAGGCAATCAGCATAAAAATTCCCTTCAAAAAGCCTCCCCGGTACTGCATGAGCGCGGTCAGCCCTCCGAAATCCAGCCGCCCGGCGGCAATCAGGCCGGAACCCACATACAATAACAGCAGGTATCCGCCAAGGCTGAAAAGGGGAACCATCGCATTTCCCAGCGCTTTTCTGAAATGTATTTTGAAATTATTCCTCATCAGCGCCCTGCTGCTCTTCTGAAAACGCCTCCCTAAAAAACCACAGGCATCATATAATTTGGCAGTATCCGCACAGACAATGAACAGATTCATATCCGATAAATTCTCCGCTGCCGCCTCCTGCGACCGTTTTCTGAGTGCTGCCGCCTTACGGGCGACAAGCATTTGATTCAGCCATACATGAGGCAATACGGACAGCACCACAAGAAGCGCCGCATTCCAGTTCACATACAGCAGAAGAAAAAAAGAAACCGTTATGCTTACCAAAGCGTTGGCGGCATGTGGAAACTGCATCGGCTTGTGCAGTCCCAGCCTGACATCACCGTTAATTCTGGTCTGCCACTCTCCATAGCTCAATGCTTCCATCTTTTCCATGGAAAGCTGAAGCATGCTATGAAACAGTTTTTCCCTGACCCTGGCCTCCGTCCGCACTGAAAAACCCGCATACCGGCTCCATACGGTTCCATTATAGAGAAACAGCAGACAGGCCGCAATCCCAAAACGAATACAGGCATCGGACAGCATTGCCATATCGCTGCAGGAAACCGCCCGGAACGCACGTTCAAAAAATATCGCCTGCACCAGCATATATACCGTATCAAAGGGGCTTCTTAAAATAACAAGCACTGCAAATACCCCCGTGCCTCCGACAGCCGCAAGCAATTTACGCATTTGTCTGATCATAAAGCCTGCCTCCCTCCAGCCTCCATATTTTAGAACAGGCCTTTAAAACCTCCGGCCTGTGGGCTACATGAACCACGGTTTTTCCTCTCGTGATTTCCTCCAGATTAGAAAGCAGATCCCCGGATGTATCCCCGTCCAATGCCGAGGTTGCCTCATCCAGCAGAAAAACCGGGACGTCCCTGGCAATGGCTCTTGCGATGGCAATCCGCTGGGCCTGTCCCCCTGATACGCCCAGGCCCCGTTCACCCACAAAAGTATCCAGGCCCTCCGGCATAGTCTTAAGCCATTCCGTAAGCCTGGCCGCTTCACAGGCGGAACGTATTTTATCCTCGCTCATTTCATGCCCGCAGGAAATATTTTCACGGACCGTTGCCGGAAACAGGCCGGGATTCTGCATAACAACGGATACCCTGGTTCGGATTTGATCCGCCTCAGTTTCCCCCTCCACCATAAGCTTTCCCTGCTGCACCCGGTAAAGGCCTGAAATCAGTTTAAGCAGCGTACTCTTACCACAGCCGCTCGTACCAACGATGCCGATATGTTCTCCTTTTTGTACTGAAAAATTTATCTCCCTGAGCACCTGGCTGCCATGGTATCCAAAGGATACGTTTTCCAACCGGATTGCTGCAGCTTCCATATCGCTTTCCCCCTGTATTTTCATAAATTATTGAAGATGTCCGGATCCATAGATATATGAGGCTCCAGCCGTTCCATATGCGCTTTAAATTTCCGGAAGGCTGCGATATGCCCCGGCATGTTCATCATAATACCAGTTACATTTCCCGATAAATTCAGGAACAAATACAGTGTTCCTGTTGTTATAACCTGTTTTTGTGTAAGATATCCGCCCAATAGAAGAAGTAAAAGGACAGGGATGCTGGATAAAAGGGCGGACAGAGACATCAATTCCGCTGCTGTTTTTTCCCGTTTTTCCGCCGCCTGCCCCCATATCCTGTTTTCCTCACGGAACCTCTCCCACAGAAGCCCGGCGGCATCATAGATGCGTATTATAGGAAAAAGAGTTAAAATAATATCCACATATCCGTCCATTTTCTTTCTCGCCTCCTGCTCCTGCTGCGTAAGGCGGCCTATTATTTTGCTGGAATAAAATACATAGGCCACAATGCCTGCCACAGGCAGGTAGGCTCCGGCCGTCAATAGGGGACAGACGGACAAAAGAAGGATTAAGGTACCGGCAAACCTGACCGCATCTCCTGCCAGCTTTACCATATTTTCAGTCATGTAATCCGATACTTCCCCGATTTCATTCTGAAATCCGGATACCTCCTCTCCTGCATTTATCTGTTCCAGCTCCGGCAGGCTCATTTCCGCCAGTCTGCCGGCAAATCCCATGCGTAAATCATGTGTCATCACCTCACAGGAGAGGCCGGAAATGCTTTCGGACAATAAAGAAAATATGCTGATAGCTGCTATCAGCATAAGCGCCCTTACCACCATATTCCCCGGGATTACCTGCCCTTTGCTCACTGAATCGATGATATGGCGAAGCTGGATATTCCAGAGCAGGGTCCACAGTACGGACAGGATGTTCAGGAGGACGGCTGTTGATATGAGGTATTTTCTTTTATGGAGCAGGGTTTTTAACAGATGCATTTGTTTTTCTCCCGGGTGTTTATAGGACTGAGTATAGGGGGTGCCCCGGGGGCAGAGTCAATATTATTTGGTGTGGATATGGAAAAGGGGCACAGGAAAATGGGTCTCTTCCTGTGCCCGGTTTCCTAATAGTTATTCAACAGCTTTACACATCTGGGATGACGATTACCTGCCCCTCGTAAATAAACTTGGAATTTGGAATTGAGTCATTCGCCATAAAAATTTTTCTCCAATGCCAGCCATGACCATAAAACTGCTGTGCAATCTTCCACAGACTGTCGCCTGATTTCACAGTATAATATGTCAGATTCGGATCCTGTTCTTGCATAGGGTTACTGATTGCCGTCAAATGTATAACAAGCACCTGCCCCGCATAAATTTTATCAGGATTACTGATTACGCCTGAATTATCCTGATAAATCTTCTCCCAATATGCTCCGGAACCATAATACTTTTCGGCAATCTTCCATAAAGTATCGCCTTCCTGTACTGTGTAGGATATGCTTTCCATAGTGCTGTCAACTGCTGAAGAATCGCTGCCTGTATTACCGGCATCACCTTCACCAGTTACAGTACCGCTGCCGGCAATTCCATTATTCACCTGATTGTTGGTACTATTACCAGAACTTCCGCTTCCGCTGTCGGAGCTGCTGCCTCCATTTCCATTATTATTGTTTCCACCTTCATTTCCTCCCTGATCGGGATTATTTCCGCCTTCAACCTGATAGTTCTGTGCAGCGCGTTTTAAGGTATCCGTATCCTGCGTCCTGAATTCGATACCCAGGGTATGTGTTCCTGATTTATTGGATGCTTTCAAAGTCTGGCTTCTGATTGTAATCCTGGTGCTGCCCGATTCGGCAGTATAATCAACATCTTTTACCAACTTCACACCATCAAGATACACATCTACGAATTCTGCATAAATGCCCTGCGAAACAAGTGTCTGATCGGACGTGGAATCCGGTGTTACATTCTGAATTCTTTCCGTCAGATCATATCCTGTATCTGTCGCAGATTCTACATTGGGATCCGTGTTTTCTAATACCGTTAATGTATATGTCATCGTGCTGGAAGCAAAATTATTATACCCATTTTCCATCATTACAGTAAATGTAAATTCTCCAGTCTCACGAGGCACGCCATATATCTCGCCATTTGCTTTTATTTCCATACCAGCCGGCAGCTTACCGCTTACAAGCCTGTAACTTACAGTATTCCAGCTATATTTATTGCTGTTTTGTATCATGGTTCCATATGGAACATATTTGACTGCCTGAGGAATTTCTTTTGTAATGATGGAAGGATCTCCTACAGAACCAGTCAGGGTAAGTATCATTAATGTTTTATTCCCAGATTTAATTGTTAATACGCCATCCGCTGTGCCTGTTATACCGTCCTTAGCCTTAATACGGATTTTGGCCAGATTCGGCAATTCTCCATGAGAAGCCGTTGTTTTAAGTGTGGTACAGCCTGATAAGTCATAATCTCCGCTCAGTGTCCAATATTTGTCTAATTCTACGGAATCAGATACTAAATCAACTGATAATGCAGAAATAGCTTCCGTCCCCATATTGGCCAGCAAAATATCATGAACGTTATTATGATATCCATCCAAAAGTATTTCGCGGGTAGAATATATAATTCCATTCTCAGTTTTCGTATCCGAATCTTCGTCTGCCAAACTATTCATATAAAGCCAGCCGGCTCCATCTGTTGTTTTCACAACTTGTACCCAATAATTTTTTGAATTGGTGCCATCCTCGGCAGCTGCCGTATACTGGACAGGCCCATTTGAGAAATCATGTACGCTCTTACCGCTGATTTCTGGAGAACTACTCCCTGGTGTATATAAATGTATCCCTTTATCTGTATAAAAAATCGGTGCCAGCTCGGATAAATCCACATTCTTTCCGACCAGAATTGTCAGATAGTTATATTCAGCATAAGAATCTTCCCTGGCATCAACCTGATAAGATTTAACATATTCTCCATTCTTATCATAAAATCCATCAAAACTAACGAGTGTCCCACTGCTTGGACCGACATTTTCTTTTATTCCCTCTTTTGCTTTTATGAGACAGGGATAAACCTTTTGTTTACTATCATTATCATTTCCTATAAAAACAGTAAAGTAAACCCCTTCGCTGTAGTCTTCGAGATACCCTCCGGTATTGTAGCTGCCATTAAACAAAGCCTCTTTAATATCCTCCGCACCAGCAGCTGAAGCCTCGGCTATTGATGAATACTTTCCTGCATAGGCTGCGGTTACAGCAGAAGAACTTTCTGCTCCCCCTTCATAATACTGTAATGTCAGATAATATTTCTGATTTGCAGCATATCCGCTCCTCAAAGTAGTTGTTATTTCATAGCAGCCATTCTTAAAACTGCCTGTAGAAGTTTCATTAACCCAATTGCTGCCGCTTTCAGATCTTTCATACATACTGTTGCTAAAATAATCGCCGCTTGCTGAAAAACGCATATACACCGGCAGGCAGCCTGTGACATTTCCGCTGCCGTCATATGTAACTATGGTAAACCACTGATTCTTATAACGCGTCACCGTATAACCGGCGTCCGCCTTAGACATATCCTGGTTCCATACTTCATCTGTAATATCCGTCCCGGACGCAGCTTCCGCAGCGCTCGTAAACTTTCCCTCGTAAACTTTAGCATACGAGAAATTTACGTCTGCAAAAACAGAAGAATTAATATTAAGCCCTAAATATGCCTTCTGTTCACTTCCCATCTCTTCAGAAGGAACTGAAACATACAATTTTCTGCCATCCTCTTCATCATAATCATCATAATCATTTCTGGTTACTCTGATATTGGTACGTTTTCCGTCCGCATCCTGAATATATACTGTGGGTGTAAGCCAGGATCTGGACTCCTTAACCTTTACATTTACAAAATACCTCTTATTACCTGCCGCCAACTGATCGGCATCACCGACTATCATTTCCCACATATTTGAGGAAGAATAGTAGGTATGGTAACTTAAATCAAGAAAATCTCCCGATGAACTCACTGTATAGTCATCATCATAATTATAAGTCCATACTATCTTATCGCTATCCTTAAGCGCTTTATCTCCTGCAAAAATCGAATCTACAGACACCATTGTCAATTCCGCAGGCGTATATGCAGACAAATCAACATTCAGCCACTCTTCTTCCAAAGGCAGCAGGGAAGCCGGCATTGCCCCGTCCCCGTCCACAAATTCTTTTCTCTCAGGGTACACTACGATTGTACGATCCGATACCTTAAGGCTCATCTGCGTTATTGCCGTATTATCAAAATAGGCTGATACATAAAAGGTATGGCCTCCTATCTCCACGCTGTCCTCCGGAGACATGAACCATTGATTTGTTGTCTCGCCATTATAAGTAAACTGCACCTCATACGGGAAAAATGGATTATCCTCAGGAATATTGATTGTATAACTTCCATCCTCTTCAAAACAGGCATTTCCCAATTTATAATCCAAAAAGTCTTTTCTGCCTACCACACTGTATACACAATTCCCAGTATTAAATAAAACTTCTTCAGAAGGTTCTGTTACCAGCTCTTCTTCCGTTGTTTCTTCTTCGGTGGTTTCTTCCGTTGTCTCTTCTGTCGTTTCTTCCGTAAGCTCTTCGGTATTGTCTTCTGATGTCACTTCTGTTGTTTCTTCTGTTGAAGTTTCATGTCCCGTTTCGCTTTCTGTGGAATTATTTTCTGCAGAGTTGCTTTCTGTAGAAGTACTTTCAGAAGAGCCACTTTCTATGGCACTATTTTCCTCCTTACTTTCTGCGGAGTCCTCTTCCGAGGCTCCTTCTCCATTTCCTGTTCCCTCCTCTACAGAAGCAGTTTCCTGCGTGGATACTTCCTCTTTTTCAGGAACAACCTCTTCCTCCAATGATTCCTCCTGCACAACAGTCTCCAAACCTGTTTGTCCGGTTGCAGTGACCGGCATGGACGGAACCATAAGCAGTACCGCCATGAGTACTGCCAGCGCTCGTTTGTTGAATTTCATGTCAGCAAACTCTCCTTTCCCTTCTTTTTCTATTTCAATGTCTCTCCAAGAGCTAACAGCTCTCCGAGGGAATATAAGCGGCACTGCCGCAAATTCCCGGATTCATAATCGAATACAAGCATCCCTTCCTTTACATCACAAAGTCCGGGCAGATATGCCAGTACCTCAAAATTATCATTCAGCAAAAGTCCGTACCTTTCCCCTGCTGCACTGATATATTCCGTAATTATATAATTTTCCACCTGCGTTACGTACGTAAGATACGCATCTTCCTCCAGGACAGCCACCAATCTGCCGGATTCCAAATCATATACTTCAGGCGCCCCGTGAAGGGACGATGCAATTCTATATTGCTGTGTATAAAACTCCTCGTATAAATCTTTTGACGGTGCTTCCCCTGCCTCCTCTGATATCAGGAAACCGTCCGCTGCACTATAACAGCGTTTTGCTCCATCATACCAAGTGACTTCCAGCCATGAACCATCCGTATTTTTTATAAACTGCTGATCATAAATCTGTTCTTTATCAGGTAGTTCAGCTTCTGCTAAAAGTTCCCCATCCATATTATAGATACGAAATCCCTGATAACTGAAAAGCATTGCGGTCTGCCCATTCTGACTGATACGGGCCTCATCATGAGGATAACGGGCATCATAGGAAAGCAGCTGCGCCGCACTGTGATTTTCCAGTTTCAAAAGACGCAGCGCAGGCTCATTTCTGTTGCCCACAACTGCATAATTTCCAGCCAGGACAACAAAATCACAGTTTTCATTACAAGACTCTGTTGACATTAAATTCGCCCCGCTGTCATAAAAAGAAAAGCAATTATCCTCTGTGGCTGCAAGTACATAACCGTTATCCACAGAAAAAGCGGTAATATTTACGTTTTCTGTATATGCCATTTCTGTTTCTTCCAAAGTCTGTGCATCAAACCTGACCAGCAGATTTCCATCGGAAAGATATATTCCCTGTTCGTCTGCGTGAAGCAATAAATTATTACGTGAACTGTATCCGTTCATATAAACGGATTCTGCAATGTCAACCAGACCGAATATGGATTCGCCGCTTTTATCCGCGGCAAAGGCAAAATATTGTCCGCAAAAACCTCCTTCAAAATGGATATAATCGGATTCTTCATAAATAATCAAATCCTCCTCAGGATTTTCCAGGTTAAAAAGCGTTAGTCCTCCATCTGAAAAGCTGGCTGCAAGCATACTGCCATCCTCATTCAACGAAAAAACGACGCCTCCCGGATCCGCAAATATATCATTCGCCGCCGCCGGCAAATACCGTCCCTTAAAATCTTTTTCACCTATTATGCATCCGTCCGATACACGATATAAAACCGCACAATCCCTATCTGTGTTCACGGCAGCCGCTATAGCACGATTACCGGAAACCGCCAGCGTTGCAGCCACCTCACCGGTCCATCGTACAGACAGCGTTTCCAAATCAAAGGCCGTCACACCATCCACACCAGCGTAAAGGATTTCATTTTCATTTAGAAAAAGCACATCGGCCAACGCTGATTTCTGTATCGGCAGCGTTACTAACCTTTTTTGATTATCCAAATCAAAAAGTGCTACTTCATAAGCATATACTGCGGCCAAACAGGAACCTTGGGGAGAGATTTCAATTTTCAGCGGTGCGGAAGGTAAATCAATGGTCTTAAGGGCTTTGAATCCATCTGACAAATCATAAACTCCCAAGGCCTCTGTCAGCGCCCTTTGCGCCTGGGATGTAACAGGAGCTTCAAATATACTCCTTCCAGAAGGAATTGCCTGCAAAGCTTTATTTACTGCATCCGTTACATTTCCCACAGCCAGGGAATCTGCGGAATATTCAGCCAGCGTCAGTGCAGCCTGCCGCTGTTCCATCTGTTTCAGACCAGTGAAGCAGCATATGCCTCCAATCAGGAATACCATTGTCAACAAAACCGCTGAAACAGCCATTCGTCTTCTATGCCGGATTACCCTCCTGTCACTTCTGTGAAGCTGTAAAAAGGCATTGATCATCTCTTCAGCCGACTGAAAACGCATATCCGGGGCAGGTTCCATTGCCTTCCGTATTATTGCGGCTACCTCCGGGCTGCAGACATCCGCTCCCAGGGGTGTTACATCCTTAGCATTTTGTGCCGGACGGTGTCCCGACAGCAGATGGTATAGTGTGGCGCCAAGACTGTAAATATCGGATCGCACATCAAGCATTACCGCATATCCGCCATTTTTACTGCTCACGCCGGAGGAACTGAAATGCCCGGCAGCGCATTCTGTCTCCGGTACTTTCTTTCCCAGTGTCTGCGTAGTTTCCGCAGCCTTTATTGTCTCCGTCATGCTGACCTGCGGAGTTTTCCGGTTTGATATCCGGACTGCCGGATTTCGGCTTTGATTATTTTCATCGGCTCCATAATGCTCCGGCGAAGCATAACCTCTGCTGAAACCAGCCTTTACCGCGCCGTTTTCCCCTAATGCAAGGGCGATATTATAATCTATGAGGCAGATATCACCATCCGGCCGAAGCATAATATTGGCCGGCTTAATATCCCCATGAAGAATGCCATAGGGCGGCCGGCTGTGAAGATAACTCAATGCTTCCAAAAGCTGGCAGGCCCACTTTATTATCTGCGGCTGAGAAGGAAGCAGTCCTCTGCCCAGAAGCTTATCAAAGCTTTCCCCTTCAATAAAATCCATGACGGTGTATACGACACCATCTTCCTGCACAAAATCATAAACCTGCGGGATATACCTGTGGCTTAAGCCCTTGAGCATATCCACTTCACGACGCAGTACTTCAGGCCTGGTGTCCAACGTACGCCTGTCCGCTTTAAGCACCACCTGTTTTTCCAAACGCAAGTGACGTCCCAGGTAGACAATTCCGCCTCCCCCCGAACCAATTTGCCTTTGTATTTCATATATGCCTGCAATTATCTGAGACATATCTTATCCCCCTCGTTCCTGCGTAAATACTATCGCTGTGGTTTTCCGTACTCCTGCTCAAGCTTTCTTTTCAGTTTCCGTCCGGTAACTGTAAATATTACTGCGCATATCACCATAGCTGCGGCTGCAGCCGCCATTATTGCAAGTCCTCCATAGAATAAAAAATTACTGACGGATAATCCAAAAATAACTGTATTCATTACATTTTTCCCTCGTTTCCCCGTCATTTCCTATAATTCATATGTATCCGGTTGTAGAATTTATATATTTTCTCTGTACTGTATTACTGCTGCCGAAATATTATCCTGTTCACCACGGTCTTTTAAATATCCGATCATACTTTCAATCGATTTTCCCAATTGTTCTGAATTGTCATATTTTTTTTCAAAAAAAAGCTCCAAAAGTTCCCGTTCGGCCGCATGGTGATAAAAACCGTCTGAACATAACAGAAAACTGAAATTTCCTGCAGCAAGGCCGCAATAGGTTAAAATATCCACCTTTTTATCCGCACCCACGCTCTGCAGTATCACATTTTGCCGCCCATCGCGTTGCGCATCTTCTTTGGACAGAATTCCCATTTTTACTTCCCGTGCAACCAACGTCTGATCTTCTGTCAACCGATTTACCTTCCCATCAAGCAGATATATTCTGGAATCTCCTACGTGAACAATAAAGTAACTCCTCCCAGCCAAAAGCAAAGCGCTGACAGTTGTTGCACAGCGAATTCCACGGCTAAGACCGTATTCATACAACACCTTATTCTGAAGTTCTACTGTTTTCCGAAGCCGTTCCAGTACGATTTTGTCCGCCTCCTCATTTCCGTCAATCTGAGGATATTCATAAAGGAACCATCGTTCCAGCCGTTCTCTCATACAACTGCTGGCATATTCTCCCTGGGCAAGCCCTCCCACCCCGTCACATACAATCGCCATATAACAGTCTATTCCATGAATTTGCCGGGTTTTTATTGACACCGCATCCTGATTGACTTTTCTGCTCGTTCCGATATCCGTTCCACAACAGGCAATAAAATTCATACCTGGCTCCTTAATCAGACATTATTGTTTCTTCCATGATTACAGCAATCAGATTTCATGGTATTCAAACACTTCATTTGCCAGGGTAATCGTATCCCCTGCCTTAAGCTGTACCAGTTCTTCCCCGACCACCATCCTGCCGTTAACATACGTATGGTTTTTGGAATTATTATCTTTGATAAAGAAATCCTGTCCTCTGCGGATAATTTCAGCATGGCTTCTTCCTATCTGCAGGTTGTCTCCAATATAAAAATCCACATATGCGCTTTCTCTCCCAATTTTGGTAATATTCTGTTCCAGATACATCTTCTGTCCGTTTGCACGGCGAAGAATATAAGAAATATGCTGACCCGGATTCTCCCCGCAGCCTTCCACTACTGTTACCTCATCATCAGGCTGTGAGATTATTGTTTTTCCAAAATCAAGCTTTTTTTCTTCATTCAACGGATAGGCAGGAATATTCATCAACGGAGCTTCCATAGGAAACGCTCCCTTACGCACCGCAGGAGCGGATTCAGTTTTAGCCTTTTTCTTAAATCCGGAAAAACCTTTTTTCCCACCCTGTATTTCGGAAGAAACTGGAATTTCTGCTGCGTCAGCTACCGGGGGAGTTGTTATTTCCGGACCCATTCCAGGGATTGCAAAACCCGGAGATATCATTTTCGCATCCTGCTTTTTCTTTTTTGGTTTTGCCTTTTCCTTTTCTTTCTTTTCACCGCCAAATAATCCAAAGGATTTTTTCCCCTTTTCTTTAGGTTTTTCTTCTTTAGTTTTTTCTTCTTCCGCTTTAATTGGCTGCTGCATAACCGGCATGTATTGAACCGGCTCCGGTTCCCAAACAGGCTCCGGTTTTTCATCGGTCTTCTGATGTATAACAGGACTGTCCGTTTGTGGAATCTTTATCTTTCCTCTGTCACCCTCCGCATCTCTGATAGCCGTCAAAAGCTGTTCCAGCCCGGTAATCTTTCCGCTGTTTATATCATTAGATATTCTCAGTATGCATACTGCGTTTTCCGGCGCTTCATATTGAATCGTTCCCAGCAGGTTCCTTAAAAATCCGAATACATCAATATTTCCGGTATTCTTTACCGGCAGGTATACCAATCGGGTTTTTCCGGTTCCAATCTCCGTATACATATAGGAAGGTTCCAGGACAATCCCATTCATATAAAGCATATACTCTTCCAATTCCAGTGCTGTTCTCGCAATACTCTCCAAAATATTAAGAATTTTAGGCAATGACAAAGGACGGCGGATATACGATTCCAAAGTTTCATATGACGTTATGGCATAGCGTATTTTCTTTTTCCGATTCTCCTGTAGGTATGAAAAAGGAAGTATTCCTTCAATCTCGTTATGCTCCAGCATTTTCATGGAAAATTCGTCAAATTCTTCAATATCCGCCATATAGGTCAAAAAAGTATTTGTCCCGATTGCCTCAAAGGTAAATTCCATTTTGGACTTCCTCCTATTTGTATATCCCCAGTTTTATCAGTTCCCAGGCCTCTCCCCGTTTTACCGGTGCGCTTCCGTCTTCATTAAAGCCAAGGGCTTCCTCAAATGCAAAATCGATCAGTATTTCTCCATCTTCTCCTGTATATCCCCAAAGCCCGTTCTTTTTAACAGGCGCATAGCCTCTCTGGAAAGAATCCGCATCTTCAAATACCGGTGAGATTATCTCTTGTCCCTGCCTGTCAACGAATCCCCACCGGCCGTTCTGGCAGACTGCCCCCGGCCCTTCCTCATAAAAACATCTGGCATTTTCATAAACCTCTTCACAGACTATTTCCAGTTCCGTATTAATCAGCTTGTAGCCGTTCCCTTCATTCACCCATAACAGCCCGTAACGGCTACAGAAGTTATTGCTGTCACGCTTTACATCCGAATAAATATAATCCGTCAGGAATTCTCCTTTTGTATTTATCAACGCCCACTTATCATTGCTTTTGACAGCAGCAATTTTATTGGAGAAATTGGTTGCATCATCCCAGACAAAATCTGTCTTCTCTTCCAGATTTTTATCCAGATAACCATATTTTCCATTTTTGCGGGCAACGATTCTGCTGCCTGACAGAATTCCAAGTTCTTCATAAAAATCTTCCGGCTGTGCGATTTTATAACCTTTTTCTGAAATCATATAAACCTGATTTCCCACTTTTACCGGGAACCCATCTGTCACTTTTAGAGGGACCTGTATTTCGTCATAAGCCGCCTCAAGTATAATTTCTCCTGCCGAATCAACAATCCCTTTTTTCCCTTCATATTCATAAACGGCATATTCACCAAGAAATGCATTCAAATGTTGGAAGGAATGATATAATGCGTAATAATTTTTCCGGATCTGTGTGTAATATTGTTCCACTACAGCATCCTCCGGATATTTCTCCTTCAAACCTGCTATGTATTCTATGGCGTCGTCTTCCCGTTTTTTTTCAGAATAGTAATCATAAATATTCTTTACTGCTTCCTGTCTTGGGCCATACTGTGAAACAATGCTTTTTAACTGGGTTATGTAAGAATCCATATCACCCAAAGCCCGGTAATCATATGCGATTTTCAGCAGCAGCTCTGATGTATCCTTCCTGTACTGCATAGCGGATTGGTATTCCGCAATGGCATCCAGATATAATTCCCGTTCTTCAAAGCTTTCCGCATTTTTCATATATTCCTGATATTTGTTTTCGCTGCTCAATAAGCTTCCCACTGTTGTATACCAGCACAGACCAAGTAAAACAGCCATAAGCAGAATCATATTCTTCTTCATTATTTTCTCCCCGCATTAACAAAAGCTATTCCAGAATTCCACCTGCCGATTAACTACAGGCCCAAAATCAGAGCGGTAAAAAGTCCTGCCGTAATAAACGGAGCAAACGCAACTGTATCCTTCACATCCATCTTTTTTCTCCATACATTCCACACGCCCCATAACGCGGCAAAAATTAATGAAAGGAAAAGAATAATATAGTTCAAAGAAAATCCCAGATAGAATCCCATAACTGTCAGAAGCTTCACATCACCAAGCCCAATCTTTTTCCGGGATAAAAACCAGGCCGCCATCATCAAAAGAAAACTTCCGGCCGCTCCGCCTAAGGCATGAGCCAAAAAATCGGTCCACAGCAGCGGGTAGGAAATAATCTCCCCTGCCAAAATAAACAAACGCAGTATTACCAGTATCACCAGAAAACGATTGGGAATTCTTCTGTCCTTCCTGTCAGTCAACGACAATACCGGCAAAGCACAGAAAAGGACATCATAACGTACTTTTTTCCACAGCGAATATCCATAATATTCAAACAGGAACGCCGCCGCGATATAGATAACTGCTCCGGCTATCCACAAGAAGGTATTTTTCTTTTCTGCAGTTATGCCTTCCCGCTTCAGAACCCAGAAAGAAATCACTGCCATTACAATGGCGGTCAATACCGCTGCAAATGCAGAAATCAGATATTTTTCTACCATATCGCCGTTTTTGCCCTCACTTTAAAAATTCTCTCCTGCTTTCCCAGGATGCCGAAGTTATAGGTTATCTTATAGGTCATTACAATATCCAGCTCTCTGCTTGTGTCAAACCATTTTGTTCCTTGAAAGGAAATGCTTCCAAGCCCACCCTGAATTCCCAGCTTTTTCAGATATGCATCCGGATCCTCCGATGTAATATAACTCAGCTGTTTCTTCAGACTGCCTCTGCACACCTGCCCCACAGCGTATTCCTTCGCCATGGATCCAGCCTGATTTTTTGCAACTGCGATTAATCCCTGTACAATATCATCGCTGTTGGAAAAATAGTCTTCCAGATTGCTATAGGCAACATTGGCGGACTGAATCACATTTCCTTTTCCGGAAAGTGCATTTCCAAAATCAACTACGGAATTAAGCATCTCTTCTGTTTTTCCCTTAAATTGCTGACTTTTCTGCCCGGTCTGGATGCTTTGGCCCACAATGCCTGTTTTTGTCAGTATGTAGCTGTTCTGCGCCAGTTCCTTTGTCGTTTCATCCAGTGTATACTGCAGAATCATCTGAGCCCTGGCAACCTGAACCAAATCCATAAATGCCAGATAAGCGATCAGAAACATAGACAGAAAAATTGCCGCTTCCAGCGTAATGCTTCCTTTTTCTTTTTTCATACTTAATACCCCTGGATTCCCTTATAATGTATGATGAAAGTATTGCCGTCCACAGGCGTTCCGTTCTGTTCCCCGACCTTCTGTAAAAAAAATGTATCCGTTCTGACATCAGCCGAAAGCTTCACCATGGTAAATCTGGTCCTTAGAGTATTTTCCGCATTTTTCTTTCCATTGGTCTGATTCAGTTCAATGCAGTCGGCGGTTCTGGCCAGGATGCCTGCTTGTGTTGATGAAATTGTCAGCTGCGCACAGATTATAATCCACAGATAATCTTCATACTTTACAGCCGTCATCCCATGTTCCTTATCACCGCTGCCTCCCTTTTTTATAATCCAGGTTTCCCAATTATTATCATTTTTTCGTAAATCGACCGCTTCACCCTTAACCAGCTGATTCAAATCCTCTGTAGTTTCTATAATGGAAACCACTGCCAGAAGTGCCGCCTTAATCGCCGCCCTGCCCAATACCCCTACCGGGAAAAAGTTGGCAATCTTTGTAGCATCACCAATCAATGTTCCGTTTGTAAATGCAAAAATGGTATTGCATACAAACTGAATAGCGAATATCATGGCTTTTGTTTTCGTAACATTATCTCTGGCATCCGGATCTCCCCAGATTACATATTCCACTTCCGCCCGGTATATCTCATGACTTTTCAGACTGTCATTGCTTAAAGACAATGGATTCTCTATGGTATTCCCTTTTCCGTCCTGGTTAACTGTATAATAGGAAAGCATTCCCATGACATATTCCGTCATATATACTGACTCTGCCCCTTGGTGAATTGCATCAGCCAGCCCACTCAGAGCATTCAGTGTGGAATCATCTGTATTCATGGCCTTCGTAGCACTGCCGCTTATATTTTTTCTCGCATTCTTATCAGACATACCGCCTTTAATATTTGCAGAAGAAGGATCCTGGGAATCCAGCTTAGCATTCAGCCAATTAGTCGGCAGGTCTCCTTTGCTGATTTCCTGAAGGTTTACATCGTCAATATCCATTGTAGTAAAGAGGGTTACATACTCTTTCAGCTTTTCTGCAAGATTATCATCCCATTCTTTTGCTTTTTCCTTACTCTTCTTTTTATCCGAACTGTCATCAGGCTTGCAAAGTTCTTCCCGCAGATATTTGACAAATTCTGTTGTCTCAATGTCCTTTTTATTTATTGCCGTTGAAAACTGATATGGTCCCTTCCAGTCGTTTATTGCTATTGCCTGATTCGTGAGCTCCTTCTGCGTATTGACAGCAGCTGCGGCCTGCGCTGCCAGGGGATCTATCACCATCTTCGGATCCATATCTTCTGCAACTACCTGTTTTCCCGCAAATTCCATCCCCTCAAGCGTTTCTTTGACTTCACCATAATACTGCTTGTTATTTTCAATTATTTGCATAAATTCGTCTGTGTTGTCTTTTGCAAAAAAAGGGGCATATTTTTTTGACTGCTCAGACATCTCCTGTTTGGTATCAGAACTATCCAGAGCAGAAATTGATTCCTGCCAATCACCATAAAGGTCACTGCATTCTTCCAGCTTTTGCTTCATCTCAGCCATTTTTATTTCGATATTCTGTGCAGTACTATAACCTGACAATGCATAGTTATAAATTCTTTTTATTTGTATACTGGTTGCAGAGCATAATTCCTTATATTCATCATTGATTATCTCCAACTGGTTTCCCCACATTTCCAGGTTAGATTCATAATCGGATAATTCTTTTTGAATTTCCCTATATTCGTCTGAATCTGTATCCAGCCCATCCAGAAGAGAATAGGGAGCATCCATACCACAGTCTATTTTCTCCATAAGAAGAAGCTTTTCGAATCCCTGAATACCTCCTTCACAGTGTCCCGCCACATCGTTATATTCTTCTAAAAGGCTGCGCAGATCACCAGTTTTTGCCTCAACACAAGTAACCAGCCTTTCATATCCAATTGCCAGCAGACACATTCTAAGATAGTTATCTTTCGTTTTCTGTATTTGCTGGCTTATTTGTGAGGAAGAGGGGATATTTTTGTAAACATCTGTATGCTGTTCCACCAATTCCAGAAGTTCATCGAAATCCTCCTGCAATTCAGCCAGCTCTGATTCAAATGTTATCTGATCTTCAACAGCATTCTTTTCTTTATCAATTCCTTTAAACTGATCAAGTTTGCCCAAAATCGCCCGGTTTACAAAGGTTACCGGCGCCCTGTATTTCATGTATTCCAGAATTTCCTGTTTCATTACTTCGGTCTGATAAATCTGAGTTCCCTCCACTCCGGATGCCTGAAAAGAACCTTCCAAAAGTTCCAGATTAATGAGAGCTTTTTTAAAATCCCGTGGTGTCAGGCCATTGGCTGTCAGGGTGGCTTCAAAATAATCTTGCAGATTACTGCTAAGCTCCTCCGGTGTTTTAGACATGGCAATCAGGCCATAGGCATCATTTAAACTGCCGTCATAGCCTGCAAGTGCCCCGTTCATTGCCAGATCTCCCGCGCCTGATATCATATTTTTGCTTCCGTAAATTCTGGCACCGTCTACTACCACTCCGGCAAACAGCAGGGTAGGTATGAGTATCAGCGACAGGAATATGGAAATCGCGCCATCATGTTTTCTGCAAAATTTCAACATGTCTTTTTATCCCTTAAAACAGAATATCCCTGATTTTCCCAAGGCTTTCTGTTATTTTTCCAAGTTGTTCATCAAGCCCCAGTTTTTTGCTGATGAAAACAAGGGCATCTGCGGCCAAATCGGTATTTCTCATAAAGCCTGCCGGATTTGCCGCTCTGCGGTAGGCACCCTGCTTTATGGAAATGGTGTCGGGGAAATCAAAAAAACGCAGCACTCCCGGAGTCCTTACCTCATACTTTACTTCCGCAACCACACTGGCCCCCCAGAAATCACGATTAATTTCCACCTTTGTCTGAAACAGTCTGCCTGCCGCAAGAACGGATACGGTATTCAGAACCTTTTCTCCAAAGCTCTCCACCTCCCGGCTGTCGATCCAGGTACATCCGAAAATTTCCCGGTATAATACTGCAAAATCACTATGATATGCCTTGTAGTATTCTGCAATCTCATTTCCTTCCGGGAAATAGTACCAGTCTATATTTTTACCGTCCAACATTGTTCCGTTTCCAGCCATGCTTGCATAGCCCGGACTGGATGCCAGCAGGCTGCCTTCCGATGCTACTCGCTGTACCTGATAAAGCATGGCTGTTTCCTGAAGTTTAAACAGTCCCAAATAAAGCATCGCCATCACGGCAAGCAGGGCCATCGGGAAAATGATGGCTGCTTCTACCATGATGGAACCGCTTTCGCTATTTTGTTTTTTCATTCCCATTCCTCTATTAAATTTCTTTATTGGGAAATACTCCCGGCAGTACCACTGCCAGATACATTTAAAAACCGTTATCAATAAAATCAGTAAGACTTCCAAATACCTTTTCAATTGCTCCCTCTAATTGTTCTTTAAAAACTCCAGCAATAGCAATTAATATTACAATAATAATAATAATTGCCACAAAATTCGTATCCCCTCTCTCTTCTTCCATCATCTGCGATAAAAACCGTCTCGCCCTCAGCTGCATTCCAATCAGTTTACCGTCTAAAAAATCCCTCATATTCTTTTCCACCTTTCTTTTTGTTATTATAAACCCCCTAAAATGGGAGCCATAATCATGACTAATATACCAAGGAAAATCATCACTATAGGCGCTAGAAGCTTGGAATTGGCCTGCTCACTCTTCTGCTTCACCAGATTTTTTTTTATTTCCCACATTTCATCGGACATATCCTTTAAAAAGTAACTTAAATCACCGCTTCCCTTTGCCAGACTCTGTGTAACCAGAGAAGAAAATTTCCGCATCTCTTTCAGTCCGCATCTTTCGGCAAAGTTCCGGTAGGCATCCGGTTCGGAAATACCATTCTGCATCTCTGCTGTCGCGGCTGACATTTCCTGATAAAGAATCCCGCTGCCATCCTTTGCGATCCTGTTCCATGCATTGCGAAGCATCATGCCGGAGTTAACCAAAAGCGTCAGTTTAGATAGGACCTGGGGAAACTCCGCCAATAATTCTTCTCTTCTGGCCGTCAGCTTGTCCTTAAACATTTCATCCAGATACCACACTAACAGACCCGCCAGAACGATTCCGAACACAAGAGCCATAGGACTGTTTCCCAACACTGCAAAGACAAATATCAGTGGTACCACCGTTACCACATAGGTAACCTCTCCTCCAACCTGAACATAATAATAATATTCAGCATATCTACGCCCATACACCTCAGACATTTCCTTCACTTTTTTTCTGGCATAGTCCGATTTAGTATCAAAATGCACCCAATCCAGTAATTGAAAGCCTATGTAAAAAAGCTCATACATCGGATATCCGCTTTCCTTCAGCGTTTTCGTTATGGATTCAAACTTTCCTTCATATCTGGCCGCCATCCATATCCACAGCAGAACAAGGATTGTTGCCGGAACCAGCATTGTTAATTGAAATGTACTGCTCACGTTTTCCTCCCCGTTATACCTTTATCGTTGTAATTTTCTTTCCCAGGACATACGCCGCTGCAAACATGCCCAATGCCACAATCTTAATCAGAATATTCAACGGAGAATTTCCGGTAACCGTCATCTCACTTCCCAGGCCTTCCATGCTCACAATAATGATTAGAGGCATAATCATCATAATATTCAATTCATTCTTATTACCTGAAAGCAGCGTTCCTATTTCCATTTCAATCTCTATTTTGTCATTGATAATATCCCTGGTAGCTGAAATAATATCTTTAATATTACCGCCCTGCTTCACGCTCACTTCAAACACATCTGCAAAACTCTTGATGTCGTTAAGCTCACTTCGGTCTGCAAAATCAGCCAGCATAGTTTCTATATTGATATTGCTGTTAATTCCCATTAATATAATCTTCAATTCCTGAACAATGTCCGCATTTTCTCCGTAAATCTGTATCATGTCCCCATAGGCATCTGAAAAAGCGCCATTGGTATTTTTCCCTGATGAATAAGATGAGGTCAGGGCTTCCAGCATATCCCTGAACTGCATCAGCAGCGTATTTTTTCTTTTCTCACAAAGATGGAGCGCATAATATTTCTGAATTAGAATTCCCACTGCAATTCCTGCCGCCAGCCCCAACAGCATGCTCTTAAAAAAAAGATAAACTACCACAAATGTGCCTGCCATTCCCAATAAAAAAGCGGTGACTTTCTCTTTGCCGTTCATCGTATAGATATGGTAATCGTCTCCCTGCCCTGTTAAGCCTTTTTTAGGTTCATAAACTTCCCTGACCCTTTTTTCTTTCTTTTTTTTCATATCCACCCCCGTTAAATCGTACCTTTGTATCCCATCAGCCTGAGCTTATAGTCATTCCTGAAAGGATTTTCCGTCCGCAGCAGACTTCCGCTGACTTTTTCCAGGGAGCTTTTTTCATCCTCCACAAATTTATAAAGAGGATTCAATAAAATCTCTCCGCCTTCATAGCCCAGCACTTCAGAAATCTCCATGGTTCTCCTGCTTTTATCCCTCAGTCTGGATAAGTGCACCAGAATATCCAACGCGGATGCAATCTGCTGCCTGACTGCCGCCAGAGGGAGCCCTTCCGCTCCCTGTAAAACCATTGTTTCCAATCTGCTCAACATATCTTTGTTAGAATTTGCATGGCCGGTTGAAAGAGATCCATCATGCCCTGTATTCATGGCTTGCAACATATCCAACGCTTCCGCCCCTCTCACTTCGCCCACAACAATTCTCTCCGGTCTCATTCTTAACGCGGATTTAATCAAATCCTGTATTGTAATTCTTCCCACACCGGCTGTATTTGCATTTCTGGTTTCCAGGCTCACCAGGTTTTCAATTCCAGCTATCTGAAGCTCTGCCGAGTCCTCAATCGTAATAATTCTTTCATCCTTCGGAATAAAATTCGTCACAGCGTTAAGGAATGTGGTCTTGCCGCTGCCGGTACCGCCGCAAATGAAGATATTGTATTTTGCCCTGACCAAAAGCTCCAGGAAATCAGCCACCTCCTGAGTTATGGAGCCATATTCCAACAGTTTTTCGATTGTCATCGGATTTTTGGAAAATTTTCTGATTGTCACAATCGGCCCTTTTAAAGAAATAGGCGGCATCACTACGTTTACGCGGGAGCCGTCCGGCAGACGTGTATCTACAATAGGATTTGCTTCACTGACTTCCCTCCCCGCCATTCCTACAATTTTTCTAATGATATCAACCAGTTTTTCTTCACTTTCAAATTTTTCATCCAGTTTCCTTAACCGGCCAGATTTTTCAATAAAAATCTCTTTCGGACCATTTATCATTACTTCCGTGATATCATCATCTTTTAAAATACTGTCCAAAAGCCCAAAGCCACGGATAGAACTGTATACCTGATCCACAAGCTCCGCTTTTTCGCCAATTGTCAGCTGCTCATCAGCCAATAGCCGTTCTGTTTCACTGACAATCCATCTGTCAAGTTCTTCATCCGACATTCCTGCAAAATCCGCATTCGTCAATACGGAGGAGCGAATTTTTTCTACCCATTCCTTTTTCATTTCCGCTATTCCTTTTAATTTACTCCACACATTTCACTTTCTGCCCTTTACAGGAATCCTTTTGTAAAAGCATTCGAATTAGCCATTTTCTTCATGATGGTTTTCTCATCCATCCCCTCATAACGTGGGCATCCTCCTCCTATCTCCAACCCACAGTTTTCAATCGGAATCCCTGTCTTACTACTATATTTGTTATAAAAAATTTTCATTTTCGGAAAGATTCTCAACTGATATTTCTTTTCAAGAGCAGTTATAAACTCCTGAAATTTTCCATACTTTTCGGCAGAAGCTGCTGTCCCGTCTGCTACAAGCCATATATCATCCGCTTCCTTTAATCCTTCAAGCATCCAAACCGAAGGAAAAATATCCGTATCCAGCACAATTTCATCGAACAGTCCGCTGCTTTTTACTTCTTCCAAAAGCCGAAGAAACTCTTCTCCAGTGAAATCCATAAGATTAATCGGATTGGCTGATGGCGCATAAAAGTAAATTCCCTCCGGGCTTTTCTTCACAGAACTCTCCAACTTCAAAGGAAGACTTCCTCTCCTGCTTTTTAATGTATACAAAATATCATCCAAAGTGAATTTTCCATCTGCTTTCAGAACCATTTCACAATCACCGAACATTTCAAGGTTAAGATATAAAATTCTTTTCTCTGCTGCCAGCCTTACACCATATGCTTTTGCTACTGTTGATGCGCCAGCGCCGCCATTTACTGAGAGAAACATATGTATTCCTGTTTCGCCCTCTCCTTTTTCCTTAAAATTATGTAAATTCTTATCTGTTCCTGATGCATATATATTTAAAATGGTTTTATAAATCAATTCCCCTTTTTGGTACTTAAAAACACTTAACTGTTCTTTTTTTGCATCAGCTTCATCCGTTAAATATACTATTATGGCATTACTCTTAAACGCGCTGTTATTTCCGTCATCTAAAAGAATAATATCTGCTTTATAACGATCCAGATATTCCTCCAAAGCTTCTTCTTCATCAAAAACATTCAATTCGACCGTATCACTGTAATGAATATTGAGATAATTAACCAAATGCTCTACATACTGCATATCCTCTGAAAAGACAACTAATTTGATTTTCATAATCTCCTCCGACACAGACCGCTGTTTATACTAAATTTCATGCTTTTTTATTATATTAGTACGCATAACGAGTATTGTCAATTCAAATCGAGTATTTTTTTATTATAATTCAGTTAGGCAATATATTCCTGATTAAAATACGTTAAAAACTCATATACTCATTTTCGCGTATGGCATATTATAAATTCGATTCGCGTATTATTAAAGACTACAGAATTTATGTAAGTTAAAATAAAGCCAATTCATTAATAGAGGTACAAGGATGACCTTCGGAGAACGTTTAAAACAGTTAATGGATGATAGGAATATTACCCAGCGACAGATATCAAAAGAACTCAATATTGCTGTTACAACATTAAACGGTTATGCCAACGACTACAGGGAGCCTGATTTTTTAACTCTTTCTTTGCTTGCTAATTACTTTAATGTCTCAGCTGATTATTTGCTTGGGATATCCACAGTTCCTATAATGTCGGATATTGCAGGCAATCATGATGTACAGCGTCTTCTTTACTTTTATCAGTGCCTGAGTCCTGAAATGAAATCACTGTTAATTGAACAGGCTAAGCTTCTTTTAAAATTTGATTCTCCACAGGATACATTGATAGAAGAAAAATAAATTAAAACAATAAAATAAAAAATATCCTATATTGCCAGACAATGATAGTTATTTATTGCCCCTGACAATATCGGATATTTTTTATTTTACTGTTTATGGATTGAATACACTAAGCCAGGAACAAATCTCTTCTTTTGCCTTTTACCCCGGCAGACTATCCTCCAAACACAAAGCCCCATAACCGGTTCTTTCATTCGGATATCTCGTCTCCCCCCGCACGCTCCTGGCCCCCCGCCGCAGATGCGCTTTCAGCTTCTCCCCAAACATATACGGATCATTCCCCCTCACAATCCCCCATTCCATCATCAGCGCCGCCGCCCCGGTGACAAGCGGTGCGGAAAAAGAGGTGCCTGTATACGCCTCATAACCGCCCCCGGCCCGGGCGGCCACGATATTCACGCCGGGCGCGGCAAGATCCGGCTTGGTGTTGGGAAACCCCGGCAGCTCCTCTTCTCCCCGAACCCCTCTGCCTGAAAAATCCGCATAAGCATCGTAGGCTCCATAAATAGCGCCCACCGTAATCAGCTTCCCGGCCGTGGACGGGACCGTAAGCGTCAACTCCGGCGTCGGGGCAAAAAAACGGGTATCCGCCGAACGTACCGCCTGCCCGGGCAGATACAGCTGGTATTCCCCTGTTATCAGAAGGACCGGCTCCAGCTGAAATACCCAGATACCAGCGTTAATGTAAGTTTCCACAGGGATAAAATCAAAATATATCTCCTGATTTACTGAATAAGGCGACGGCTCCCCCACATAAATGAGTATCCGCGTCTGATCGATAACAAGCTCCGTCCGCCCCGGCCTGGTCATCGGGACCTCCTCCCTCTGCCCGGAAGGGGCCTGCAGAATCACCCGAAAGCTGTCCGCGAAGTTTTTCCACAGCTGGACATTGGTCGTGCTCTCATAATTTCCCACAGCCAGCTCCACGCTCTGCCTGCCGGCAGGCTGCCCTGGCCCGCCTTCAGAAAGCCTCCCGGAAACATGGCCGGCAGAAGCACCCTCATTGCCGCTCCCCGCACAAATCACATTTTTCCAAATCTCAGAAGCATTATCCATAAAACGCTCCAGAAGGGAACTGCCGTCATGCGCGCCGTAGCTGTTCCCGAAGCTTAAATTTACGGCCATAGGCATACCCAAAGCCTGCGCCTTGCCCAGCGCATAGGTCATTGCCCGCATCAACTGGGTCGTGCGCGGATAAGCACCGCTACCAGCCTGCCCCAGCTTTACAATAAGCAGAGCCGCACCGGGCGCCGCACCCGTATACCGGGCATTGGGATTACTGCCCGCAGCAATGGCGGCCACCGCAGTCCCATGCCCGGAAATATCCATACTCGGCACTCTGCGGAAGGTTTCCTCCCCGCCAGCCTCCAGCGCTTCCGTAATCTGCGCCTGCGTAAACTCCACCCCGACGGAAAACCCTTCCGGCGGGAAAAATCCCCTTTCCGGATCCGGCGCCAGTGTCTGATCCCACAGATAAAGAATCCGGCTGCCTGCACTGTCCCTGAAATCCGGCAACGAATAATCAATTCCCGTGTCAAACACAGCCACAATGCAGCCGCTTCCCGTCAGCCCCCCTCTGCCCGTCTGTCCGTCCGTAAAACTCCCACTGCCTGTAGGGAAACAGGATTGCTGTTTAGCATCATAAACGCTGTATAAAAGCTCCTTCGGTTTTTCCACATATTCGATCCCTTCCGCTGCCACAAGCACCGGAATCAGGCTTTCAGGTATGGTGACTATGGCATAACCGGCCAGCAGAATTTCCACCTTGATATATTCATTTTCCAGCCTGCCGATATCCCCATGGAATTTAACGATCAGCTCCCAGGTCCTGTCTGAAACATCAAAGCCCACGTTAAGGGTCCTGGAGAGTTCCCGCTCCTCCTGCGTGGAATCCAGGCTCAGATTCAGAATATTTTCCAGCTTCTGTGAATTCATCCCATTTCCCCCTTCCGGCAAAAAGCAAAATGCATTACAGGATTAAAAGAGCCGGCGGAAGCAACGTTCCGCCGGCACAACTCTTACTCTTAATCTATGAACTTTCGGAAAAAATGTGTAACCGCCCAGCCAACTTCTACAACTTGGAATAGCCATACCCATTCACCATGGCGTCAAGCTTCTGTTTTGCCTTGCAATACGGACAATTATGTACCTCATATGCCTGATACCCGGGAATGTCGCTGGTATCAAACATGGACTCCACCCTCATGCCATTAATAGACTTAATAGCGCTGAATACCGCACAGATCCCCTGTACCTGTCCGCCATAGTACTCAATACACTCAAGGCTCCTGCGCATCGTCATGCCAGTGGTTGCAGTAGCCAGCAGCAGCAGAACGTTTTTCCCCTGGATCTCCCCAACCAGGTTATCCCGGAAAATCATCTGGTTATTCACATTAAACTCCGGCGTTACCACATAAACCGTGTTGTGCATATTCATGGAAGGAAAACTCCCTTTTTCCAGCTCCTCCGCCATATATGCCCCGATTACTTCACAGCCGTCCAGGCAGACTATGGTATCCACCACCGTCTCTATGGGCAGTCTCTGCACAAAGGCCTTACCTACTGCCGCAGCCTCACTGCGCCTTGTTTTCAGCCCCGTCATATCCACATAGTAATTGATATGGGAGTGACTCGTTGCAAAATGGCCCGGTATTGCCCTGAGAATAATATTGCTTCCGGCCTTTGAATAGAACTTCATCACCTTATTTTCCATACCTTCTCCTTCCCTGCGCCGTACGCACCTCTACCAGATTTACAATTTGAAGTATAACCCCCCTGCTGCCGCGGCAATCCACTCTTCCTGTATAACCGGTTCTCCTGCCCATCCGCATCTACTGCATACCCGGTTCTCCTGCCCATCCGCATCTACTGCATACCCGGTTCTCCTGCATCCCTGTTTCTCCACCATACCGGAAAAATGCACCTGTCAGGGAATCACTTTTACTTCGAATCATACTTTTATTATAAGTGTTTTGGAATATTTTTACAAGTTTTTATAGCGCCAGCGCACTTTTATAGGCATTTCAAACAATTTTCTTTCCGACAATTCAGCACTTTTTTCACAGTTATCCATACCTGCGGCCATCCTCACAAATTTCCCCAACCATCATTCCTTCATTCTCACCGGATCTCCTTCTGCAAAATCCCTGTCCGCCGCATTGATAACCTTAGTGTTACCATCCAGTGCCCCTGACTGCAGCGCAGCATACCTGTTATTCTTATCCAGAACCTCTACCATAAGCTTCTCCGCCGTCAGCTCTTTTCCAAGAATCCCGCTCCGTTCCCCCAGCACATACACAAAATTACGCTGGTTTTCATCCGTATGAAGCGCATCGATGGAAATACAGCAGTTATACAGCTCAGACTGTACGGACAACCGGAAACTGCCGCTCTGCCCTATCGTACCCACGCCCTCCGGCAGGTTCATCAACGCCCGGAAGCTGCCGGGACTGGACTCCTCCTCCGTCAGATAATCCACTGTTACCTCCGTTTCCACGCTGCCCAGGCTGACACTTGCACTACTTCCCTGATTCACATATTTCTTATCCTCTTTATCCAGAATCACCTCAAACTGCAACGGTTTTTCAGTATCAGCAAACACTACCGCCGCACCTGCCGGAGTATTCTCTCCTGCCGCCACTCCCACACGCGTCACAATCCCGGCCTGTTCAGCACTGATCAGCCCCTCTGCCTTCACCAGCTCCTGAAGCTTTGCCAATTCTTCTCTCGCAGCCTCCAAATCCAGCCGGTAAATCCCTAACGAACTGTCCGAAAGCTCCGGACGCATACTGTCCTCCAGCCCCCGATCCGCTTCCAGCTTCGCCTTTTCCAAAGCATCCTCCGCATCCTCCACAGCCCGTTGGGCCGCCATGATTTTATCCTCCAGACTCTTCCTAGTACTTCTCCAGCTCTCCCACTTCGCATCCTCAGACGTAAAGTCAGGCTGCCCGGGCGCATTCCCCTGAAGCGCCCCCACCTCTTCAGAAATATCCTCCTGCGCATACCCCGCCTGCGCCAATTCCTTTTTTACCTGTGAAAGCTCCGCCTCCTTCTCCGCCAGCTCCGCCTTCAAGGCCTCCACCTCATCCTTATCCACTCCGCCCGAGCCTTCGCTGCCACTTCCTCCATCACCCGAGCCCCCATCCTGACCCGACTCACCTTCCTGTGTCCCCCCAGCCATGCCATTCCCGCTGACCGAACCGGAACCGCCATCCTGCGCCCTCTCTATAACCGTACCTTCCGCCATTCCCCCATCCGATATGTTCCCCTCACTCTTATCTCCTCCGCTCTTTGCGCCATCCGGGCCCGAACCGCTCCCCTGCGCATCCGCAATCTTTTTCTTCAGCTCATCCACCTCAGCCTGCAGACTCTCCGCCCGCCTCTGCAGCTCCCGCACCCGGCCGGAAGCCGATTGCACCTCCTGCGTTCCCTGAGAAAGCCTTGCCTTCCACTCCTGATAAGCCTCCTCCTGCCGCTTACGCTCCTCCTCCGAAGTCAACTTCAAATTCTTATCCAGATGCTCCTGCAGCTGCGCCCGCGCAGCCGCCTCATCCTCCAAAGCCCTGTCAAGCGCCTTCTGCGCCTGCTCCACAACCCGGACCGCATCCTCCCCGGCCCTGCTCATCTCCATATTCTTTTCTGCCCCTGCCAGCTCCAGATTCCCCTCAAGCGTTGCCACCTGAAGCTCCAGCTTCGCAATACTCCGCTCCTGAGCCCGCACCCTCCCCATCAGATACTCCCCATCCAACGAAAAAAGCGCCGTTCCCTCCTCTATCCGCTCCCCCGGAACCACAAACACCTCACTCACCCGAAGCCCCTCCGCCACATTCACAGCCAGCTCCCCGCTCCCCTTCACATTCCCCGCCTTCTCCACCACATGCTCAACCGCCATCTGCCCCGGATTCTCCACAGAAACCCGCGGCAGCCCATTCGCATAAATCCCCCTCGAAACCAACGTCAAAACCAACATCCCCACCAAAAACCCCCCAAACCACTTCAAAATCCTCTTCCTGCTCTCAATCAATCCACCCATCCCACATCTCTCCTATCAATATTCCGTAACTACTCCACCCAAACTCCCAACCCCACCACTCCCAAAATCCACCTATCCCCCAATCCCCTCCTACCCTCACTTTATCCATTTCCAACTCTAATCCTTGCCCTTGTCCTTGCCCTTGTCCTTGCCCTTGTCCTTGCCCTTGTCCTTGCCCTTGTCCTTGCCCCTCCCTACGCCCCACACTCCCCCAGGCTCTGCGGCTTTCCGCAGTCTTTCCCGGATTGCCCCTCGTCCCGTCCTCCTGTCCGGAGGGGGTTGCGGGGGATTTTGACTGGAAGTTATGAAAAAATGGAGACATTTCTTACTTCCCGGATTTTCATGCCGCGGTCTGCCCAAATGGTGCTGTCCGACGACGGAAACGGCCAAGTCGCCGGCGACGCAGGCCGCTTCCGGAGGAGTTCCACCATTTAGACCGCGACATGAAAACCCGGGAAGTTAGAAATGCCCCATTTTTGAATACGCACAGACAAAACCCCCGCAACCCCTCCGGACAGGAGGACGGGACGAGGGACAATCCCAGGAAAGACTGCGGAAAGCCGCAGAGCCGCCCCTACTCCTTCAAAGCGGAGGCTACGATGCCCTGCTCGAGATAATCCTGCCCCAGCAAAAAGACAAACACCGAAGGCACCAGCGTCACCACCGAAGCCGCGAATGCGAACCCGGCCCTGTTCTGGCTGATTTCCGGCAGATACAGGGACAACGGCCAAAGCGACTTATCCTTAAGAAAAGCCAGCGGCTGTTCAATCATGTTCCAGTACTCCAGAAATCCCAGCACCATGGCGGACAAAATCCCGCCCGATGCCAGCGGGAGCCCGATCTGCCAGAACAGCCGCCACTCCCCCGCCCCGTCAATTCTTCCAGCCTCCAGCAGCCCCGACGGAATTGTGCAGAACCCCCTGTAAATCAAAAACACCGGAAACGTGGAAAAAACCGCCGGTAAAATAACCGCCCAATGCGTATTCATCACTCCCACCCTGTCCAGCACCAGATACTGGGAAAGCATGGTCACCTGGAAAGGCAGCAGCATAAGCACAATATATATGGTAAAAAAAAGCTTTTTTCCCCGGAACCTGTATACGGCAAAGCCCCAGGCCGCAGGCACACCTACCAGAAGCTGACCCGCCAGGATAATCGTCACCAGCCTGGCCGAGTTCCAGAACACCGTAAAAAACTGCGGCGTATACAAAAGAAGGCTGCGGTAATGCTCCAGCGTTGGATAAAATGGCAGCGCCCTCCAGCTGATGTAACCCTCTCCGCCCTGAAACAGCGGCCGCAGATAAACGGACAGCTCCTGGCTGCTCATTATGGAACCGGACAGCAACAGAAACACCGGCGCGCACATCAGCAGTACCGGTCCTGTCAGGAGCAGGCAGAAAAAACCCCGCCGCGCCATGCCTGTCAGCTTCCTCAGCCTTCCGCGCAGCCGCCCTTCCCGCCGTTTTCTCCGTTCCTTCACTGCTCATCACCCCCGTCCCAAAGCCTCTGCAGCAGCAGAATGACGATTAACAAAACGCCTCCCACACATACGGCGGCGGCAGCCATCTTATCAAGATCCAGGTTGGTAAACCAGTTGTTGAACAAATGCTGCAGCATGTACATACTCTCATGAGGATAGGCCCCCGCCACAAGATAGCTTTCCCTGAAAACCTTGAAGGAATTTAAAAAGGAAAGCACCGTTATGGTATACATGCTCCCTTTCAGCTGCGGCAGCATGACTGACCAAAATACCCGGAAGCTTCCCGCGCCGTCCACCCTGGCTGCCTCAATGAAATCCCCCGGAATTGCCAGGATCCCGGCCAGCCACAATATCACCGTATAGCCCAGGTTTTTCCACACATAACTGAAAACCAGAACCCAGAAAGCATCCTCCGTCCACATAAAATCCACATGTGTTTCCAGCAACCGGTTCAGAAAGCCGTCAGCGGAAAAGGTCATTTTCCAGACAAGCACGATGGTAGCCGACGGCATTGCCATGGGAAGCAGGAAAAAAGATTTGAACAGCTGCACCTGTTTTAACTGCGAAAGCATAAGCGCCGCCGCCAATCCCAGAATAAGCAGAAGAGGCAGACAAATACATGTAAACCGCAGAGTATTATATACCGCCAGCCGGAAAGGTCCATTTTCAAATACGGTCCGGTAGTTCTCCAGTCCCGTAAATTCTCCTGTAACCGCCGTTGTAAAGGAACGCCGGAACACATCGATAAACGGAACCAGCACAAATACCGCCACCCCCAGAAAGCTGGGAAGCAGAAAGGCCAGGAAGGCCCTTCTGCTTCTGTGCTGCTTTTGTTGTGTACGAGGTTTTCCTTTCACACTGCACACTCCTTATTCTGCCAGATAAATGGCCGATTTCTGCTGTATCTCCCTCACGGCCGCTTCCACAGTCATGGAGCCGTTCAAAGCAGAAACACCATACTGCACCACAATGTCCTCAAGAAATGTGTTTCCCTCCAGGGAATGATCCGCCTGCCCTACAAGCTCCTTCAGCCTCTCCACCGAAGCCCTGGACGGACCGCCATAGGAGAAATGGATTTCCCTGCCTCCGACCTTCCAGCTGCTTCCCATGGAAATCTGATCGTCCATATCACCCAATATACCAAAGGCTTCTGTGTTTACCGGTAACCCGACTC
Source organism: Eisenbergiella massiliensis (assembly GCF_003435485.1). NCBI lineage: Bacteria > Bacillati > Bacillota > Clostridia > Lachnospirales > Lachnospiraceae > Eisenbergiella > Eisenbergiella massiliensis. Next base: position 124,886 of record NZ_QVLV01000006.1, on the reverse strand, counting down.
CTGAATTCGTTTTCTGGATTTCCGTACTGAGCATCATTTTTACAAAGCTCTTCGCAAGCTCCGTCTGGCTGCTTCCTGCGGCTATGGCCAGCTTGTTTGCCGGGATAAAACCGGTTCCATCCATGCCCGGCCATAAATCAAATACATAGCCATTATCTTCCGAAACCTTGCTGACGGCGCCCATATCAGACAGCATCCCTTCTGCATTTCCGGCCATAATCCCAACCATATCCCCTGCAGTCAGGGTGGCTATCGAACCAATCGTCCAGGCGTTCTTATTATCGCCCCAGACCTCCAGCTCCTCCTTGCCGATTCCTTCCATGTCCGCCTGGTATATCCGGGCCGCCTGGGTCAGAAGCTCTGTCAGTGCCTGCGTATTCAGTTTCCTGTCCTCCAGCAGACTGCTGCTGTTCACGAGCAGCAACTGCTTCAGCTCCTGTGTTGCATTAAAAGCTCCCGTAATACTGCTTTCAGGCCTTTCTGTACGCAGCTTTTCCACCAGCTGCGCATAAGTGGACAAATCCTTCACCGACTCCACATCCTCCTTTTTACCGCATATCATAGGAAGCTTAAACGCAGCGGGAATGATGAAGGTTCCGTTTTCCTCTTTATAAGCGGATGCGATATTTTCAAATACCTTTTTTTCTCCGGTCAGTTCGTCCAGGATATCTGACAAATCCGCCAGCATTCCCTTCCGCACATAAATATCCGCATCCATATCATCCAGCAGAAGCACATCCGGCCCGTTCCCGCTCATCAGTTCCACATTGAGGTTCTTCAACGCATCCTGAGGCGTTATGGCGCTGCCGCTGTCATCTCCATACAGATAGGCATAATCATAAATATATTCGTAATTGATATATACATCCGGGTTTTCCTTCTGGAATATGGATATCGCCTGCCTGATTGTATAATTTTCCACCAGGCTGTATACCTTCAGCTGCTTTTCAGGAACCGTGGGTTCATCCGGGTCATAGGTAAAACGTACCATCTCCTCCCCGGTAGTCAAAAGAAGGAATTCCCCGCTTTCCAGCCGGAGCATGCCGCACAGTCCAAGCGCAGGATCTCCAAGGCTGCTGAAGCTTCCGTCAATGAGCTGCTCCATGGCATTGCCGTTTTCCACATGACGGTACAGCCCTCCGCTGTATGCCACATAGATGGCCCCGTCTTCTCCGGGAAAAAGGATGCCGCCGTAGCTGTCGGAGCTGTTATTAAGCTTTGCTCCCATTTTTTCCCTGCAAAACTCATCCAGCACCGCATCCTTTTCCAGGGTGATTCCCTGTGCCATATCATAGGACGTAACACCGCTGTTGCCCAGGCACAGCATCCTGTCGTCCACAAAAATTACCATTTCAGGCTGTTCCGGCAGCGTAAAAAGCTGCTCCAGTTCTCCTTTTTCCCAGTCTGCCATAAAAACCCGGCCCCTTATACTGAGCGCGATGCTTTCCGATTCCGATTTGGCGAACACCTTGCCCACATAATCGCCGTCCTCCATGTTTGCCGGGACTTCAGACATATTCCCATCCACGCTGATTCGGATAACTGATGAATCTGCCTTCAGCGAAGCCCCTTCGCCTTCAAACATCAGATAGCTCAGCAATATACTCCCGTCAGGCGCAATGGAAGCGCCGGACACATAACCATCCTCGGAAATATTTTTTTTAAGCTCCTCATTATGTTCCGCCGGTATCCAGCTTTTTCCCTCATCCGATGACAGATGAAGTCCTGACTTTGCGTCAAAGTACGCCAGCCTTCCGTCAGTCAGCATAGTCATGGTACGTCCTTCTACCGATGCCCCTTCCGGCAGCGGCGCCGTACTTTCCATATATCGGCCCATGGCCGCCACACTGCCGCTCTCCGCCTGCGTATCCCTGCCGTTTTCCTCCGATGCCGCCCCGGACTCCTCCGAAGTCGTTCCCCCTGAGCCCGTTTTCTTTGTCCCGCATCCGGTCATACTCAGCAGCACAGTCATAGTGTACACAATACAAATCAACAGTGCCGGAATTCTTTTTCTTATTTTTTTATGTTTCAGCATATAAACCTCTTTCTGCCGTCCTCCGGAATCAACCCATGCTTATCCTGTCTTTTATTATCGCTGCGCGTTGGGCCGGATGCCCGCCTGTGCTGCATCTTCGTTCATTTCCCGGCAAATGCGCAGGTCAATCAGATCCTTTTTCACAGCTTCCTTCCCAGATCGGCAAATCTTTTTTATTTCCGCGGGCAATGAGCCAGGCATCCATGCTTTCACGGATATTTGGCGACTGCCGCGAAAGTCAAATGCCCCGCTGCCCGGCAGCGCTGCAAACCAGATGCTTCGTTGCTTGCAGCGGGGTGTCTGACAATTGTCAGTTCAACACTGCATATCTCCTGCAGTCTGGTTTCATCATACCAGAAATTCCTCTAAGCTTTCTCTAAAACCGCAGCTGTTCTGACAACATAACTGCTAATTAGAATTCACTCCGCGGAACAATAACAGACTTTGCAATGCACACAAAAAAGCAGCTTCTGCTTATTTTGGCGCTGCGCCTTTTCTTCCAATGCTGCGCCCCTTCTTCCAATATTCGTTAGAGATTGTTTAGATACTTCTATGATATACTAATTATAAATACCAATGCTTTTACTGCGCATGCCCATACGGATACGCGGCGGCAGCCGGGCCATTGCGCGATAATTCCAAATAACCGGATGCCCTTAACTATTCCGTTATCCGAACGGCTGCCATGAATATTCCCTGAGGGAGAGGCTATGAAAATTTTACTTGTGGAAGACGACAGAGAACTTAACAGGACGCTTCTTTTCCAGCTGGAAAAGGAGGGTTTTTTAGTGGATTCCTGCTTTGACGGGGAAGAAGCCTGTTACTATATGCAGGAGGGTCTTTATGACCTGATTCTGCTGGATCGCATGCTGCCGAAAATGGACGGCATCGCTGTCCTGGAAAAAATACGGCGGGAAGGAAATACCGTTCCCGTCATCCTGCTGACTGCGCTGGGGACGCTGACGGATAAAATTACCGGCTTAGACTGCGGCGCTGATGACTATCTGGTAAAGCCTTTTGCCTTTGAAGAGCTGGCGGCACGAATCCGCAGCATCGGCAGACGGCCCAGGCGGATGGAGGAGGGGCGGAAGCTTTCCTTTGATGACATCAGCTATTCTCCGGAGGAATTAAGGCTGGACGGCCCCGACGGATCCTGCTCCCTCTCGCGGAGGGAAGCCGCGCTCCTGGAGGCCTTTCTGAGAAACAGCGGCCAGTCGCTTTCCCGTCAGCTTCTTCTCTGCCGGGTCTGGGGGCCTGATACGGATGTGGAAGAGGGAAATCTTGACAATTATATTTATTTTCTCCGCAGACGCCTGAAAAGCGTGGGCAGCCGCATACAGCTGAAAACCGTGCGTGGGATAGGCTACCGCATGGAGGCCTGAGATACATAAAATGCTTTGCGGCAGCCGCCGCAGAAACAGAGGTTAATATGTTCCGACAAGTACACCGGCGCCTTACGCTGCTTTGCGCAGGAATCACCATCCTGGTCCTTATTTTTATGGCCTGCAGCTATCTGTATATCTCCGAAAAAAACCTGAAGGAAAACAGCTTTGCTTCTTTCCGCAACGATATGAACACTCTGCTCTCCAACCTGGAAAATCAGACGGTCATCACACATGAATGGCTTTCCAAGTTAGAGGGCGGGGGAAAATACATAATCAGCATCCATGATAACGACAAGGATTTTCTCTGGGGACAGCAGGATGGCGGCGGCAGCAGAAAGGCGGCCCTGGAGGCCGGCTGGGCCTATTACCAGGAAAATGCCGAAACGTTTCCCATGCCCCTTGCCTTTACCATCACCCATCAGGAGTTCCGCTTTTCCTCAGCCGGGCAGGGACAGGATGATTATTTCGGCTGTATCGCCTTATCCTCCAGGAATACGGGGAAGCTGACGATACTGATTCTGGAATCCCTGGCCCCACTACAGGAACAAATAAAGGCGCAGCGGCATACTTTTTTTATGCTGGTGGCTTTTTCCTCCCTGGTCCTGATTCTTTTTGCCTACTTTTTTACAGGAAGATTGCTGATTCCGCTGCAAAAAAGCAGAGACAGCCAGATCCAGTTTGTGGCGGCAGCTTCCCATGAGCTGCGCACGCCCCTTTCCGTGATCCTTTCCGCCGCCTCTGCCTGCCAGAAAGCTTCGCCTGCCGAACAGGAATCCTTTTTCCATACTATAGAAAACGAGGGCGCGGCCATGTCACGCCTCATTTCCGATCTGCTCATGCTGGCCGGCGCCGACAGCCATTCCTTCCCCCTGCGCCCTGAGGAATGCGAGCCTGACACACTGCTTCTGAATACCTTTGAAGCCTTTGAGCCACTGGCCCATGAAAAAGGCTTCCGCCTGTCCGTCCGGCTTCCGGAGGAAAAAACAGCACCCATCCGGTGCGATTCGGAACGCATCCGGCAGGTGCTCTCTATTTTTCTTCATAATGCTTTCAGCTTCTGTCCCAAAGGGAGCAGTATTACGCTTTCCATGAAGCAGCAGGAAAAGCTTACCTCCTTTTGTGTCATGGACAACGGCCCCGGAATCCCAGACGAAGAAAAACCTCATCTGTTCGACCGTTTTTACCGTTCCGACACCTCCCGCCAAAGCGCGGGGCATTTCGGACTGGGGCTTTCCATCGCCAAAGAAATCATGGATGCCCACCACGGCGGCATTTTCGTTTCCGACACGCCGGGCGGCGGCACCACCTTTACAATTACAGTCAAATCCCCCGCCGCAGGTAACGGGGCCTCAAACCTGAAACGCCATGGACGGCGGGGGAGCTGACTCCCGGGGCAATCGCCAGGTAACGCACAGGCGCGTTGGACTGGCTCATCGCCCGCGAAAATAAATTTTTACAGGAAAAGGCCCTGGCACAGCCTTACCAGATACTCCGTATCCTTCACGCCCGCTGTTTCCAGCGCGGAATGCATGGCGAGCTGGGCAAGTCCGATATCCGCCGCCGGAATTGATACGTGCGCGGAGGAGATGTTGCCCAGCGTCGAGCCTCCCGCCACATCGGCCCTGTTTGCAAAATTCTGGCAGGGCACGCCCTGTTCCTTGCAGATATTTCTCACCACCGCCGCAGAATAGGCGTCTGTGGTATATTTCTGGCTGCCCTGGAACTTCAGGACAATACCGCCGTTTAAGTAGGGACGGTTGGTAGGATCCGATTTTTCCGGATGGTTGGGATGTACGCCATGGGCATTGTCCGCGGAAAGCAGGAAGCTGCCGGCAAGAAGATCCCTTCTGGCGGAACCGCTCAGTTCCAGTGCGTCACAGATACACTGGATAACATCTGAAAGGAAGGTGGAATCCGCCCCCTGCTTGGTTCTGCTCCCGATTTCTTCATTGTCAAAAAGGGCATAGACAGCTCCGTATTCCCCCTGCGCCTCTTTTTTTGCTCCCTTTTCCGACTTTTTCCCGTTATCTGCTGCAAGAAATCCTGCGAGCGTTCCATAGGCACACTGCAGATCATCCAGTCTGGGAGACACAATAAATTCACCGTCCACTCCCATTCTTCTTCCTTTTTCCCTTGTATACAGATACAGATCAGATGCCAGGATGTCTTCCTCTGAAACGCCCAGCGATTCTGCGCAAAGCGCCTTAAGGCTCTTCTTTTTCAGCTTTCCCTTATTCTCTTCTTCGTTTTCAGAAGACGCCTCCGGATTTACGCCGCCGTACAGGGGAAGCAGATCCACCTGGGGATTATAGGCAAAGCCCTTGTTGATTTCCCGGTTGAAATGGATTGCCACATTGGGAATGATGCAGAGATCTCTGTCAATATTCACAAGCTTCGTAACCGGCCTGCCGTTTTCCATAAGAATCGCCCTGCCTGCCACAGATAGAGGACGGTCCAGCCAGGTGGACATGATCATGCCGCCGTAGCCTTCCGTATTCAGCTTTACATAATGGCCTTCCACATCCATTTCCGGCGTTTCCTTCACCTTAAAGCAGGGCGAATCGCTGTGGGACGCTGCGATTCGCAGGCCTTTCATTTTACCTGCGGGAATGCGGAAGGCGATCAGCGCGGAATCATTCCGCGTGGCATAATATCTTCCTCCCGCCCTGATACCGGCCGCCGTTTCACAGACAATTTTCTTATAACCGGCTTCCTCCAGCATCCTGGCCGCATTTTGTACCGCATGGAAGGCGGTGGGGCTGTTGTCGATAAAACGGAACAGGCCTTCCGTAATTTCTTCTGTAGTGAAGCTTGAGTTTTCCATTTTTTAATCCTCGCTTTCTTACATTTAAAGCATACAAATATTTTTCGTATCTGTCCGGCCGGGCAGCGCATTTACTATTTTTCCGTAATAATCCAGACTTTACCGAACGGTTACATTTTACCAAATCTATGGCTCAATGGCCAGAGCCAAATCCTCCTGAACCCTCACTCCCTGTATTTTTCCGCCTGCAGCCGGAACATATATGCATATCTGCCGCCCGCAGCAGTCAGTTCCTCGTGTGTTCCGCATTCAACCAGCTTTCCGCTGTCAAACATATAAATACGATCTGCATGTCTCGTTGTTGAAAGGCGATGGGAACGAAATGGTCTGCCCTCATTTATTCCATTCAGTGCAAAGCGCAGCATAAATGTATCCGAAACGAATTCAACACATGCTTCCACAGCCGTAATCACCACAGAGGAACTTAAAAACCATGGTGATGCCTTATGAATCAGCTTCAGAAAAAACAAATTGTTATCAATGATCTTTCTCAGGGAAAACTTCCCTGTTTCCATTTTGTGTACTTTATTCTTCTGCATACTATCCCATCCCCCAAAAGGATTTTATCATAGTTCCTGAGCGGATTGTATTTATATTTTTATAGTTGATAACTGTTTCTATTATCTTTTTTAATAACTAAAAGAAATAGCATCCCTACCCGCGCCGATAGCATATAACGCAGAGTCTGGATGCTATTCTTTACATTTTTTCAAAAAGGAAAATCAAGACCTATATCTCACTGCACATTTATAGTATGAAATATTCAGCAGCAAACATACGGTTCCATCAAACACTATGAAGGCTTATTTTATGGAATCAGAACCATTTTTTCTTTCCAGTTCTTCTATTCGTTTTAAAGCCTTCTCAAGTGCGGCAGCCTGAGCAGTAATCATCTCCAGCAGTTTGTTATTTTCTTCATCATGCCTTTTCTGCTCTTCCTCGTGTTTTTTCTGTTCTTCCTCGTGTCTTTTCTGTTCCTCTTCGTATCTCTTTATCTCTTCCTCATGTTTCTTCTTCTCTTCCTCGTGCCTCTTCTTCTCTTCTTCCAACGCAGCGGACTGTGCATCTATTGTTGCCTGCATCTCGTCAATCATATACTGCACTGTGTTCCGATCCATCTCTCTTAGTTCTTCTGAAAACATTCCCATCACCTTCTCCATATTCCGGCAGACTTCATATACGTCCCCATACATCTGTCTGAACATCGGATATTTATTTATCAGCTCGATTATCCGTTCCGGATCCTGCGTGCTGTAGAACATCAGCCACGCCTCCAGTTCGTTTTCTATGCTTTTATTTTCCATGTTTTTTTGGAATATGTCAAGCGTAATAAAGATAAAATTCTGTAACAGATCCAACTCAAGCCCTGTATCAAAGCTCCAGTCAGATTTATGCAGATATTCCTTTTCCATAGAATGAAATTCCACAGGGCTTTTCTCAAAAAGCACTATGACATATACGTTTTTGATGTCTTTATAACTGAACTTCCCCTTTTCCCTGTTCCTCTTATCCCGTGCCCTTTTATACTGCCTCAGCAGCAGATCCGCAGCATAGCAGGCGCTGCGTTCTCCCGGAAAGGCATAGCCCAGCTTCTGAATCTCCACATCCGCCAGGCTTCCGTCCTCGAATTCCACCAGGATATCCGTGACTAATAAGGTATTTTCGTCCGCAATCCTGCCTCCTTCATTGGGAAGCACCTGACGGATCACTACCTTTTTCCCCAGCAGCAGCGACAGAAAATGGTTCAGCCTGCCGGGCGTATATTCCGGACTCATGATTTCCTTGAAAAAGGAATCATAAAGGATCTTTACACCCTTCATACCCGTACAAAAATCCAGGAACTCTTCCTGCCGTTCAGGCATCCAGCTCCGGAACAGCGCCTGCAGCCCGCTACTTTCACCGATTTCTTTCAACACCTCCTTTCTTTCCCTGATAAGCGGAAAATAATTCCTGAGCCTGTTTTCCATAAATATTCCTCCTGTATTAAGTTTTTGCCATTTACGGATTATTGCTTCGAAAAGGAAGCGCCGAAATGAAAGAACGGCCGGACGGCCGGATACTACAGCAGCATAGATACTGCCGTATGACGGAATAATAATAACATACTAATTCAATAATATCAACATCAAACTCAGTCGGATACAGAACTTTTTCACGAAGAAATATAGTTTCAGGCCAATTCAAACATAACGAATCCTCACTTTACACCAGCTTTTTTCCTGTAATACCCGTAAGGCATTTTCACCTTCTGCCTGCCAAAGGTGATGTCCGGAGCCAATGGCCTGTGCGGCCGGGCTGTCTGTTACCGGCGGTGTGGGGGCCTGTCCTGGCGTATGGGACCTTGGGGCAGAGGGCGGCGGGGAGGGGGAATTCACCGATACTTACGAAGTTTTGGAGCTGTTTCTTAAAGTAACCGAAGGAAGCTTTACCCGCAATACGGCAGCTGTCTGAGGAGCCTGCGACGAGTTCCTGCTGTATCAGGGTTGTAAAAGCTTCCTTCGGTTACTTTTAGAAACAGCCCAAAACTGAATAGTATCGATGAATCCCCCTCCCCGCCGCCCTCTGCCCCAAGGCCCCATACACCAGGACAGGCCCCCCGCACCGCCGGTAACAGACAGCCCCGGCCGCACAGGCCATTGGCTCCGGACATCACCGTCTCCCCCTCAGGAATGAATCCGGCTGCCGGTGTTTTTCTTTTCTATGAAAATCTGGCTGCTTATTCTTTCCTGCAGTTCAGGCACATGGGAAATAATCCCTATCATCCTGTCGCTCTCCACCAGTCCCATCAGCGCGCTGCAGGCCTGATCCAGGGACTCGGAGTCCAGCGCGCCGAAGCCCTCGTCGATGAACAGGGCTTCCACCCGGATTCCCCCGCTCTCCGCCTGGATGACATCGCTCATGCCCAGCGCCAGGGAAAGGGAGGCCTTGAAGCTTTCCCCGCCGGAAAGGGTTTTCACAGAACGGTATTTGCCGGTGTAATAATCCATAACCCGGATTTCCAGGCTGTCCTTGCTTCGTCCGTCGCCCGCCTCCTCCACTCTGGACAGCTCGTACCTGCCTCCCGTCATCCGGCGCAGCCGCAGGTTGGCGGCTTCCAGAATATCCTCAAAATAGCCGGAAAGCACATACTGCTCAAATACCAGCTTGCGGGCATTGTTCCCTGAAGCCATATTGTCCAGATCGCGGATGATGCCATAGGCCTTTTCCCGCTTCTCCATATCGTCCTTTTTCGCCTTCAGGAGCCGCAGGGTACGGGCGGCGTCTGAGGCGGCAATACTGCAGTCCGTGCGCAGACGCTCTCCTTTTCTTTTTTCTTCCCTGAGTTCGTCCCGTTTTAGGGCTAAAGGCGCGGTATCCGTCTCTTCCTTTCCCTTCAGCTCCTCTTCCATATGGGCGCAAAGCTCCGTCAGAGAAGCGGTCTCCATCCGGTAACGGGAGATGCTCTCAGACAGACGCCTTCTTGCTTCTTCCTCAAGAACTGCTTCCAGATAGGCCTCTTCCCCGGAAAATCTGCCGTTTTCCAAAGCCTCCTGCCATTTGCCGCGGGCTTCCCGGCATTCCTTTTCCAGAGCCGCCTTATCCGCGGCCAGCCGTTCCAGATTCTGCCTGCGCACTGTCTGCGCGGTTACCAGGCCTGCATAGCGCTCCGCCTGCTCCTGCACCTGCGCCCGGCTGTGCTGTCCGGCAAAATCCGCCAATGTTTCAGGAAATGCTTCTATCTCACTGTGCAGACGTTTTTCCTCCTCCGCAAGCTGCCGGTTCTGCTCCTCCTGGGCTTCCAGCTCCGCCCGGGCCGCCGCCGCCAGGCCATGTAGCAGGGTCAGCCTGGCGCTGCTTTCCTCATAAGCCTCCTGCAGCCGGTTCAGCTGCTCCTCGTCGGGCACGTCCTCCTCAGCGTGCGCTACCTTCGGATGTTCCAGGGAACCGCAGACAGGACAGGGCTTTCCCTCCTCCACCAACCGGGCCGCAAGCCCGATTACAGCCCTGCGGTACCGGTTCTGCGCCTCGGTCAGAGCCTGCTGTTTCTCCCCTGCCTCCTTTTCCTGGGCAAGGTAATCCGACTGCTGCCTAAGAAGCTTTTCTCCCAGCTGTTTCTTACGCTTCTCTCCTGCTTCCTGCCGGGCCTTCTGCTCCGCCTGCGCCTGTATGATATCGTAAAACGCAAGCAGCCGTTCCCTGTTTTCATAAAATTCCCTGCAGGACGCAAGCCCGGCCTCATCCCTGACGATAGCCTCCTGCTCCGCCTGCTGCTGCCGGGAAAGCGCCGCAACCTGCTTTTCCAGGGAGTTTACCAGCTGGTATTCCGCGCGGATTTCCGCCGCATGCTCCGCACGCTTCAGCCGCTCCTCCTCCTGCTTCATTTCCTCTGCCTTTTCCTTCAGCCTCTCCAGCTTTTCCCGCGTCTCCTGCAGCCTGGCAAAGGATTTTCGGACGCTCTCCGCCTGTTCCATCTGCTTTTCCAGCTCCACAAGCTCCCCATCCACCTTCTCTGCCTGCTTCCCGGCCGCCTTCTCCGCCTCCCGGTACTGTTTTTCCAGCTGTCCGAGCCTTTCCATCAGCAAATCATAAGAATAACCGCCGCCTTCAGTGAGTTCCTTCCAGATCTCATCCTCCGTGGAAAACTGGCGCACATCCTCATCCATCCGGTGACGGTACTCCATCACTTCCTTATATAGATTATTGGCGTCCTCCCGTAGTCTTGCCGCAAAACGATCATAGAGCGCCGTATCAAAAATCTCCCGGAAAATCCGCGTTTTTTCATTGGGAGAGGCCGTGAGCAGCCGGGCGAATTCGCCCTGGGCGATCATGGAAATCTGCTTGAACTGTCTGTAATCCAGCCGCAGTATTTCCTGGATTTTCCTGGTCACCTCGCTGCTGCCCTCCACAGCGGTCCCGTCCGGCAGTGTGAGCACCGCTTTTTCCCGCTCCTTCGTCATGGCGGCTTTGCCGTTTTTCCGCTTCTTCGGCCGCATGTATTCCGGGTTCCGGTAAATCCGGTAAACCTCTCCGTTATGCTGCATCACAAGCTCCGCGAAGGTGGGCGTGCCATCCTCCGCAAAGTCGCTGCGCACACTGTTTTTTTCCCGGATTTCCCCGCTCATGTTTCCGTAAAGCGCATAGGTTATGCCGTCAAAAACCGTTGTTTTTCCCGCTCCGGTCTGTCCGGTAATGAGAAAAATGCCGTTTTCCGACAGCTTTGTAAAGTCCACGGTCTGGCTGTCCCGAAAAGGACCCCAGCCGCACAGCGTCAGCGTAATTGGTTTCATTCCTATCCCTCCTGCATATCACAGGCCCGCCTGCAATACTGCATCATCCAGCAGCTTAAAAATTCCTTTCAAACCTGCTCCACCCTCTTCACCGTTTCTTCCGTCACCTGTTTCCTCGCTTCATCCATCTCACTGCCGCGCACCAGGCTGTAAAAATCAGCAAAAAGCTCCGCCGTACTCTTCCTGCGGATGGCATGCCGCTGCATCGCCGACAGCCGAATTTCCTGCTCCCTTTTGGAAAGCACGATCTGACAGATATTGGGGTATACGCTGCGCAGTGTCCCGATGGGATCAATCAGCTCCTCTTCGTTGGTGAGTACGGCCTGAATATAATCCTCCGCCTGCGCGCCCTCCGCGCCCCCCTGCTCCATCAGTTCCTCCAGGCTTCCCCTGATTTTACGGAGCCTGTGAAGGGGAACAAGGGGTCTTTTTTTCACCGAAACCTCTCCCTTTTCAAGAAGCTCCACCACATTGATGCTCTTTTCATGCCCGCATTCCGAAAAGCTGTAGGCCAGCGGCGCTCCCGCATACCACACATTTCCGGGCCCCATCTGCTGCGGCTTGTGAATATGCCCCAGGGCCACATAATCAAAGGGGGCAAAGCAGCGTCCGTCCACGTTGTCAATGCCTCCCACATGAATGGTTGTTTCCGCGTCGGAAAGCTCCGGCTCCCGCTCCTGCCAGGTTACAAAAAAATGGGTGATCAGCACATTTCTTTCCTGCGCATCCAGCTCTTTTGGCAAAAGAGAGGCCACCGCTTCCTCCGTCGTCCTGCAGCCGGCCGCTGCCGGGCGCACAAAGGGCATCAGGTAAAAATTCACCGGGCCGTATTCATCCGTAAGCGTCACCTGCTTCATCGGAGAACGGCTGGCCCCTGCAATATAAAGCCCCTGCTTTTCCAGAATTGCCTCGCCGAAGCCAAGACGCTCCGGCGAATCATGGTTTCCCGCGATTACCAGCACCGGAATACCCTCTGCAAGCAGCTGCGTCAGAAATTCATCCAGCAGCTTCACCGCCTCCGCCGGAGGCACCGCCCTGTCGTAAACATCCCCGGCAATCAGAAAGGCATCCGCCTTTTCCTCTCTGGCCGCTTCCAGCAGCTGGTCCAGGATATAACGCTGATCCGGAAGCTGTGAAAAGTCATTCATGCTTTTACCGATATGAAGATCCCCTGTATGAATCAGTTTCATCTGATTTCTCCTTCCTCTGCCAGCAGGGCAGAGAAGCACAAAGGCATAAGCCCGCCTCTGCTGCCTGTGCAGCGCGTATCATAACCATGCATCAGGCTCCGGCCTGCACCAGCAGCCGGCCATCCTTCGCATACCAGCGGACGCCGTCCGTAATCACATAATCCTCGCCGCCGCGCAGTGCTTTTATGAAATCCTGTCCATCAGCCAGCTTCCTTGGAAACGCTGTCCCTCCTCCGAAAATCGTAGTGGAATGGACATCCGATCCGCCCGTCACAGGAAGCCCGTGTTCCTTTGCATAAGCCCTGGCCTGTCCGTCCCAAACCGTGCTTTTATGGGATAAGCTCAGCGGACTGGTATGGGTTGCGTTCAGCCCCTCCACACCGTCCACAAACTCAGGGAACAGCCGTACCTCCGGGATATAAGCCTCCTCCCGGAACGGATGTGCATGAACCACCATGCCGCCCCCTTCCTTTACCAGGCGGTACTGCTCCTTTACATCCGCTTCCTTTATTTCAGGATGCGCCGCCAGCCATTCCGGCGTCAGCCCGTAAACCAGGAATTCCGTCCCGCAAAAGCCGGCCTCCCAGCCGAAGAAAACATCAAGGCCAAGCCTTTCCCCTTCTGCCCTTGCCTCCCGGTAGCCCTTCGCGAATTCCGCCGTCCACTCCTCCCAGGGAAGCGACCTGTCCACCGCCGTATTGCCTCCCCAATTGTGATCCGTCACAAAAATCCCGGTATAGCCCGCCGCCTTACAGGCCCGCGCCATCTGTGCCCCTTCTGCTTTCCCGCAGGCGCTCCCCTGCGAGGTGTGAAGGTGTGTCTCATATAAATAAGGATATGCTTCCTTAATCGTTTCCGCTGTCCATTCTGTCATGACCATTCCTCCTGTAAAACCTGATGTCAATTTATCCAATCATTTTTCTGGTTTGTCTGCACTATCGTTCCACAACACTCCAATCACACAGCGCCTCGTACTGTGTAACCCTCCGCAACTCATCCCGCACCTCCATCAGTGCAAAGCCCAGAAGGTTTTCTCCCCGCCATTTTAACGGATCCCTGGCCTCCGGGGAAGCTGCCGAAAGATGAATCCCCCAAACGCCGTCAAAAGGACTGGCCTCCGCCAGCACGCTGTCCCCTGTTGAAAGCAGGAAATCGCGCAGCGCCCGGTTTTGGCTGAATTTGCACCAGCTGCCGTTCAAAACAATGGAATATTTTGCCCTGTCCCACAGGGTCTGGTCGAAATTCCGGACTTTCCTCCCCAGCGCCTTAATCTGCTTGGGATCCCGGCTGTCCAAAATCTGCGCGCGAATCTCCTCATCTCCAAACAGCTCCGCTTTCGCGGCCATCATGAATTGCTCCATGCAGCAGTAAGTATGCGCAATGGACCAAAATTCTGCAGGCCACCACTGACTGAAGCAGCTTTGGGTAAGCTCTCCATTTTCTGCAGGCTGATGTCCCCAAAACAGACAGAAATCATGCTTTATCCCTCCACTGCTCTCCTTCTGAAGCCAGGGCAGTGTATATTTGGGTGTCCCATTGGCTCTCCACAGGGGTATCCAAAACCCGCCATGCTTCAATACTTCACCGGTATCCTCATCCTGCCACCAGCCCTTCCAGGCGGCCGGTTCCGGGAACAGAGCCTGATACTCCACCCGCTCCTCCGAAGAAAGCTCTTCCAGCCATGAGAAAAAACGGTATATATACTCTTCCCCATAGCCCATCCGCCAGCCAATAGAGTACCGTTCAATTTCCGGGCAGGCCAGCCAGGGGGGAGGCATCAGTTTTTTATCTTTTAAGTACATGTATATCCTCCTTTCATGTGCCTGAGCACTTTCTATTTCTTTTCTTCTTTATTCAGATACAAAACAGCAAACAAAAACAGCAAACCAAGGAAAACCCAGGGCAGCGCTCCGTTTAAAAAATCAAGCAATGGATTCCCCTTAAATACTTTTCCAAGGATAAACATGGCAGTACCGGCTGCAATAGCTACCCAGGCAAACATAATAATTTTTTTCTCTGCCTTAGCATCCCTTGCATCTTTTTCTATTTTTTCCATCAATACTTTATCTCCCTTCAGCAATTTATCAAGACTTACTTCATACAACTCACTCATTCGAATAATACTGATAACATCAGGCAGCGATTTCCCATTCTCCCAGTTAGAGATGGTCTGTCTGGAGACCAGAAGTTTCTCTGCTGCCTGCTCCTGTGTATATTCCTTTTTAATGCGGGCGCTTCTGATTTTATCCGCTATATTCATATGTCCCTCCTTTGCTTATAAGATTACCAAATTGCCATATCTCTTTCCGTCAAATGTCTTTTACAAAAGAAGAAACTCATGTAAAAAAGCTTTTACATGCCCCAATAATCTACCCGTACACTCCTTTATTCTATTTCATTTTCACCTGACAAGCACTGCATTCCCTGTCATGGCTTCAAATAATTCCCCTGCATTTTTTGCAATCCCCTATGCAAAGAATGGGGTCATTTTCGATAAATCCCAGGAATTATCACCATCCATTTTAACAAAAAGAAAGCAATATAAATCCGATTTATTCTTTTAAACTCCATCGGACATAGGCCCATTGCCTTTTCGTATTATCCACATTTTCATCATCTACAGGAGTCCCGCATTCCTGATAAACATAAAAATCATAAAGATTTTCTTTATGCTTATCCAAATAATACTCCGTTCCGTTAATGTAAGCATATTTTATTTGTTCCTCTGTAAGTTTACCGCCGTACTCATAACCATCTGGCAGTTCATTAACGATTGAGACAATATCTGCAAAATACTCATT
The DNA here is from genome assembly GCF_003435485.1 of Eisenbergiella massiliensis. Taxonomy (NCBI): domain Bacteria; kingdom Bacillati; phylum Bacillota; class Clostridia; order Lachnospirales; family Lachnospiraceae; genus Eisenbergiella; species Eisenbergiella massiliensis. The sequence continues at coordinate 109,384 of NZ_QVLV01000006.1, read as the reverse complement.
GCCATTTATTACAATAACAGGGGCGCTGTCATAAGTTTTTTCATCTTCGTCTGGTTGGCTTGTACTACAGGCTGCTGCTGAGAATATCAGGCATAAAATCATCAGTGTACTAATGATTCTTTTCATAGTTAACCTCCGTGTATTCCAATTTTTTGTTCTCCTGACGTTCAAATATCAATATATTACCTCCCGGCAATTCAATTTTTTCTCCCCAATAAGCTGCAAGTTATCACTCTGTAAACTTTCTCTCTATTTCTGCATCTGTTTTATAAAATCCAAAAAGCAAAAATCCCACTCCCACACAAATACCAACAATCAGGGCAACACCAACTGAGATGTGCAGCCGCAAAAACACTACACTTAAAATTATCTCGATTACTCCCAATATCTTCCCGAGAAAGATGTAGTTATATGGTGCTATATTCTGTGCATAGTCCCAGTGCTCCTGGGATTTTCGTGAAGCTGGTGTATTATACCCATTATGCGACTTCATATCCATTACAGGATGTTTTTTCAATATCCATCCAACCAAAATCATTACAAATGGTATTATTAAATTTAATAACAATAAGGAATACATCGTTTTTCTCCACAAATGCTGGTTTGTCCCGTTTTTGCCGTCCAGTCTTCTATACCGGTCTGATTAAATTCTGAGCCAGCAGCGTTTGGCAATGCTGCAAACTCAACTATCACTATCTCGTTTCCGTCAATATCTTTTAATCGAACCTCATATAATTTCCTGTTTTGAACATTGTTTCTTTCCTTCAAATTAGAAGTTATTGGTAGAATACCATTTCGACTTCCTCCTCGTCCTGCCCACCTGTAAAGGAGAATCCTGCACATAGCCAAAGCCTTGATAAGCCTTGTCAGTCATCATGTGCCAAACTTCTGATTGGATACTTCAACAAACCGCTTGATTAATTCCAATCTATGTATTCTTATAATAAAAAAAACCGAATACTCCACAAAACCAATAAATGTACCGGATAATAAAAATAAAACAACCATTTGTTGAAAAATACATATTTTTCAGACTTTTTTCCATTATAGAATACCTGGATTACAATTCCCGCCAAAATCCAGGAAATTATCGCATAAAAACCATGTAATAAGGCGTATCCTGACAAAAATGGATAAGGTGCGTCAACAGGCGCATATCCTGGCACGTTCAATACAAAGAAAACAGCACACATTATTATCCACGCCTGTATTTGTTCTTTTCTATTCCCCCTGCTGAATTTGAATAAGATTGTGGCTATGGGAAGAATCAGGGCACAATCACAGAGTGTTGATAATAAAATCAACCCTAAAACAGATAGTATCTTCTGAATTTTATTTAGTCTGCTGTCTAATAGTAATAATATACAGAAACAAATCAGGAAAGTAAAAATAACATTCAACTGAAAGTAACCCATGGCTAACAAATAAGGTATCTCTGAAATTAAAGCGAAAAGAAACAAACGCTTTGCATAATCTCTTTTTGAATGTGTATAGAAATAGCCTTCCACCAGAAAATAGCACATGGTAATTGAAGTAAAATACCCCATATCTTCAAACACTTCATATACTACTGTCCCAGGTGTCATAAGGATATGTGCAATGTGATTGAACGTCATCAAAACGATTGCCAGATATTTTATTTGGTCTCTATTTAAGATTTTATAATTCTTTTCCATGATAGCTTACCTGCCTTTATATGAAAATTCATTAGGCTGCCTGCGGACAGAATACAGAAAATGAAGCATATCACCATTATAATACCGGGTGATGAATTCATCTTCCCTGCTCATACCAATGCTTTCAGCTACTTTAATCGATGCAAAATTATCTGCTTTAATTATTGAATACACCTTATCCCTGTTCAAATGTTGAAAAGCGTATTCCCTGCAACCGCAGGCTGCTTCTTTTGCATATCCATAGTGCCAGAATCTTTCTTTCAATAAATAGCCGATTTCAAGTACTTCTGTATTCTTATATGGCTGTACCGTAAGTCCTGCCTGCCCTATTATTTCATTGGTATCTTTTAATACGGCTGCCCACAAACCAAATCCGTATTTCCTATACCTGTCTGCTTGCCTGTCAAGCCATTCCTGAACATCACTTTCAGAAAAATCATGTTCATAGGCATACATAACTTTTGGATCCTGCAAAATCTCGGCTAAATCATGAAAATCAGCCTGCCCCATTTCTCTCAAAATCAGGCGTTCTGTTTCTAATATCATTATATTCCCCACTTAAAATTCTAAACTATGCCCGCAGCTGCTATCAAGTTTCAGCCGGCTCCTGGTTTATAATCACGTAAACCGGGAAAAGCGGCTGTTCATTCGACTTTGATATCATACTCCGGCGGAGATTTTATATCAATCGTACAAAATCTGTATTTTTCCTTATGCCCGTAAGCTCCGGGACATATGTAGCAACTGCCTGCAATTTTAACGGCCTGCTTTCTGAAGATTCTTTTCAGTTCATCATACAGCTGTTTAACCGTATTATTATCATAATACATCGTCGAAATTTCTGTCGGGAAAATAGCGCAGTCTTTGTATATCCCATTAAGATCAATACAAATAAAGGCTGAATTCCCTGCATCTAAAGCGCTGTATCTTGTTATCTCCTGTCCATCAGCGTCCTTGTATTGGTACACCCGCCACAGGCATTCCTCGGACTTGAAAAAAACAAGTATCTGCCTGTTTCCCTGGTGGGAACCATGAAAATTAATACCCAGATTTTCAATATCCATGATGTTATTATAAGAAATTTCCCCCGCATCGGAGTAGGTCGGTACGTAATATATTTCCCATTTGCCTTGAAGCTCCTCAAATACGTTCTGTAAATCTTTTTTTTCTGCAAAAGCCCGAAAACGTCTTATTTTCATATTGATTTTTCCAGCCCCCATAGCCCGGTACGCCTTACAGCAAATTATGAACCTTTTAGCCAATTTTCACTATCCGGGAAAATAACGACTCCATACTGGTCCAAAAAACAAGCTCTCAAGTACACCTCTCCCACAGAGGTAAACAAACTCTAATCAGCCCGACTCTCCGGGATTTGTACCAATCTATTTATTTCCTAACATTTCCAAAGCGTCTTTCATAGTGATACATCTGGCATATCTATCAGGCCACATAAAATTGTTATAATATTTATAAGCCGCCTCTTTTGAGAAATACTTATTATCAAATGTTGAATTTGTGTACTCCGGAACAATCATTTCAAAGCCATGTTCAAAACCGCTTTTAATTGTCGCATCAATACAAAAATCAGTTTGCAATCCGACTATCAGAATTTGCTTTTCTTCTCTTTCCTGTAAATATGCAAGAAGCCCTGTTGATACATGAAATGAACTGTTCACAGTCTTACAAAAAATTTTCTCATTTACTTTTGGCTTGAATTCTCCATATATTTCATATGCTTCATCACCTTTTGTAAATCCGGTTCCCGGACCATCATCATGCTGGACATATATGATTTCAACTCCATTTTGTCTTGCTGTTTCAATCAATAGCTTAATATTACGTTTTACCTTTTCAAATTCATATAGTCTATTATCAGTAATTCCATTTTGCGTATCCACAACTAATAAAACCATTTATTTTCTCCATCAAACTCAAATTTTTGCATTACATTCCGGAATTAAGTTTTTTTTTGCAAATCTACCAACGATTTCCGTAACATGACGGTCTGGGGCTGCAAACCCGATAATCTCTTTCATAGCTTCTGTTGTATATCCTTTTGCCCAATATCAACATGTTTCAATATCATATTTTTCATAGCAGTTTAGCAACACTTCACAATCACAATATCCACCCATTTCATGGATTTCTGCTATTACACTTTCTATTTTTTCTGGCGGTAAATTATTTTCAAGCCACTGTTCAGTAAAATGTAAGGTATTATCACAGGCGGTTTTCAATAGTTGTACTTCCAAATAACGAAAAAGGCTCCGTACCTTTGTTTTACTGAGAATATATTTTTTGTTTTGAGCTGCTTTCCATTTTTTCAGTAATGCTTTTTTCTCTTCTTTTGACAGTTCTGACATGGTATAGTACTCCTTTGCACCAAAATCAATCAGACGGATTTAATCTGTCTATTAAACTGGAACTGTTATTTCCAGAAATTATTTATTTTATCTGGAAGCAAATTTATATCATCTCCCAAAACAGTTACATCATCTTCATCCATTATAGCCGGAACATTAAAATAAACTCCATCACTGTCAATTCCATAAAGTTCTCCATTACCATTTGAACCTATTATAATATGATCAGGCAAAAAATCCTCAATACAATAATCATCATTAATTTCCTGCAAATCTTCCAAAGTGAAAAATTCAAGCCATGTTTCACCAATATCACCTTGACCACCATTATGCTTTTTCATAAATTCCAAATATTGTTTTGGCAAAACAACATTGTTTATTTGCTTAATCTCATTCCCAATATAAGGTTCATTAAAAACAAAGTTTCCACATTTATCCATATTTAGGTTCTCCGCTATAATATCAAATATCTCTCTTGCGTCTCATCTGCCAGAAGACAACTTCTATTGTTTAATCAGGAAATGCTATAAATGAATCCAATTCATCCTATGGTGCATCTTTGTGTAAAATCTCATATATTTCTGTACACAAACTGCCATAATAATTTTTCATCATTTCTTCCATATCAAGCTTCGCTCACTTAATATACGCTGTAATTTGAATCGTTCCATTATCGGAAGTCATTTGGAGATATCCCCAGTCAAACAAAAGTGAGCCGTTGTCATCCGTACCTGTGGAAGTCGTTTGATAATGCTCCAACAGTGCGGTATAGTCTGCGTCCGTTGTGTCCTCAAAGGTCACAGTTAAAATAGAATCGTAATCTTTATTATCTTTTATCCCGGAAGAATAATAGGTGTTACCCAATGTGCCAACCGTCATTTCCAAAACATCCGGAATATCTGCATCATCCACCCCCGGAAAAGTGCCGTCTGTTTTTTCATTTCCGGCATTGCAGGCGGTAAAACTAAGTATTGCACAAAATAAAAGCAGAGTGGCCATGACCTTTTTTCTAACAGACTTCATAAAAATTCTCCTGTTCCCATATTATTTTTTGTCGTCCGGCATTCGGACATTTCGCTGTTTTTCCAGTTCAAAAAATATGCCTGTCCGCTTGTTCTTCAAGCCCTGGGGAATATTTCACACCAGCTAAAAATATCTACTGAAAAATTCATTCAACCTTATTAAAAATAACTGTCTTCTCTTTCATGGATATTTTCCCTACCTGATAACCATATTCCGTAAGTTCTTTTTTATAATTCAAGAAAGAGTGATCAAGTGGTATTCCCACAATATCCTGTATTTCTTCAAAAGTCAGCTTAAATGACTGACTGCCTTTTTTCTGTACATACTCCCATAAAGAATCGTATTTACTCATGATTCATATTCCTTTCTTCTACCAACAATTGTTACATAAAATATCAAAGGGTGTGTAGATCTTCAAGTATAACTCTATATCCGTCCCCCTCTTTCAAAAATTCTACTTGAATTGTTAAATCATTCCCTACACCGTTTGTTGTCAGGTCATAATCCAGATAAAAACCTCCTCCATCGCTAAAAGGCGCCAAACACTCCTCCTGATACCTGTTTGTTACCAGAACCGGATTGTCCACTTTCAGTACAGGGCGGGTTTCATCTAAGTATCTGAGCGCTAAGATCAGGTCCTGCTCTGATAAGCGGCTGCTATCAAACTGCGCTAAAAAAGAAGAATAATTTTCCGCAGATAATATTCCCAATGCGTGTTCTATAAAAGCAATAAAACTTTCCTGTTCCTTTCCTTTCTCAGCGTATACCATCGCCTGTCCCTCCTTATCACATTTTATATAGTAATTCTTCCACTTACAGGCACACCTTCAGCCCATTTCCTACAAAGGAAACCATATCTTCATGGCATTCCGTAATAAGCCATTCATATTTTACACAAACATCATAGCACAAAAAGTCATTATGTTTTGCCGGAATGAGCTTAAATTCAGTATCCCTGTATCCGCGTTTATAATGTATTTTTTTCGCAGGCAGCGAAGCGTCCAGTACAATCTCTGATTTGTCGAATACACTCCATCCCCCACAGATAAAAAAGCAGGGTCAGGATTATTCCATTTTCTCCGAAATCATTTCAGTTCTACAATGACAGACCCCTTCATTGCATCCGCATCCTTCAGTAAACTGCTGTACAGGCTTTTCGATACAGCTTCAAAGCTCAGGCTTTTATCATCTGTCAACACGACAAAGCAGCTGTCTTTCTCAGCATTAGGCATTCTCCCGTTTAACTCCAGCCTGTACTTGTATATGGTATCATCACATTTCCATGTGCCATCCTTCATTTCATAATATGTCTTCATTACTCCGCTGTCTTCGGATTGTTCATAGGTATTAACAATCTCATTTTCTCCGCAGCCGACAAACAACATCAGGCAAACGGCCAATATTGCAAATATTTTTTTATTCATTTCATCCTCTCTTTCCTGCGCTTAATGCCTAAATACCAAACAATCCATTGGATTCACTGCCGCCCGGACATTACAATTTACATATCATTATATATTCTTCTTCATTTTCAGCAACCGTTTGAAATCCGACATTTTTATACATATTCACGGCATAATTGGCTTTTTGGACTGCTAAAGAAGCCTGTTTATAACCATTTTCCCTTAGCAGGGCAAGCATCCTTTTCATTAAAGCCGTACCGATTCCATAGCCTCTGTATTCTTTATATAAGGAAATCGCAAATGACGGGGTTTCGTTATCTATATGGCCGTAATCATCCATAATACGGACCCAGGCGGCGCCGATGATCTGAGCATTCGCCTCTGCAACCAGGCCAAAATCTCCGGCCCTTTTTCCAAACCCGGCTACATACACCTGTAATTCCGGCTTCTTTATTATATTTTTTTCCGGCGGCTGTACTCCCTCCGGAACAAATATTGCCTCATATAAGAAATCCTCTAAAACAGCTGTCTCATTTTCATTTATTTTCCTGATTATATAATTCATTCCATACCTCCGATTATCTGCAATTTAGTAATCCATTCCTGTTTTATCCCCAGATATCCGGAATATCAGAGACTTTCAAAGCTTTCATTTCTTTTTCCATTCAGCAGACATTCAATATCATCAAGCCTTTTATAATATAACTGTCTTGTCCTCTCTAATTCCTTTAGAACGCAGCTTCACGTTCTTTTGCCATTTCAGATAATAAAGTTGGCAGGTCGGGAAAGGTTAAATCTTCTGCGTATTCTGCCCGTTCTACAAGTACTTCAAAATCCATGCTGTCAATCATTTTCCTGCTCCATTCCCGGTTTTCTTCCTGTTGCGAAAGCGCAGGCACACTTTCCTCCGTGAGTCCCAAATCGTGGCCGAAAGACCACAATTTCCGTTCCGCCTGTAAGTCAGTAGAACCTTCATAGGGAAAGAAAGAAATAGATATATAGTTTTCTCCCTCTTTTGTGCAGTGCATTGTCACTTTGTTAAATTCTCCGTTTTCATCCAGATAAAACAGTAACTCCGCAAAAGTTATTTGCTGCCCGTCTATCTGTGCTGCGGGGTACTCCGCTTTCAGCAAATTCTTATGGTCAGAAGCCATAGGGATATATTTACAGGTAAGTTTTACATCCTCCAGTTCTAAAAGTTGACGGGCAAGGTTCCATTTTTCCTTTGCAAAATTCTCTGTTTCAAGTTTTTCCCACTCCATATCACGATAAAACAGCTTGTCATCGGTATAGTAATACAAACGCCCGTCATACCAGACAGAATAATCTTTCCCGCTTATTTCATAATAGGCCAACGTATATTCTTCTGTTTTATAAACATCAACTATAGAATTAAAATCACTGGAAACAGAATAGCCTTTCCAGTCCCCAAAATCGATTTGATACATGCTTGAAGAAATATCCTCATAAATTGCCTGCGCCTTTTCTCCGGAATATGTCTTTTCTCCAAAAGGCTCCTGTCCCGGCAGCGCAATACAGCCGGAAAGGAAGCAGAACAGACCGCAGATAATACAGATTGCTTTTATTCGCATTTGATTGAATCCTCCAAAGTTTTTGCTTTTTTCCACCGAAAACGGAAGTTAACTGCAAATTGCTCTCAGCCGCAGAAGAGATATCCCCCGATATTTTCTGATTCTTTTTGGAGCATACATTCTGCGTCTATGCCAATGGAAAAAATCAGCTTTCTCCGTTCATCAAACATTCAATATCAAAAATATGACAACACAATATTCATTATACAACACTCCCCCCGCCATACACAAACTTTTCCTGTAAACTGTTGGAACCGTCGAATTTCCATATAATTTTATTATGGATTTCTTTTCCAATCAGTTCTTCCTGTATTCATTATTTCGTGCTATACTAAGGATTTGAGTGAAATGCTAATCAGAGTTTGGAGGGAAAGAAATGTACTCACTTTTACTTGCGCTTATTTATGTGGCTTTTATCAGTCTCGGACTTCCCGATTCGCTTCTTGGTTCGGGCTGGCCTGTTATGCACAGTGACCTGAATGTGCCGATTTCCTTTATGGGAATCGTTTCCATGGTCATTTCAGGAGGAACGATTATCTCAAGTATCCTGTCCGACAGGCTGACAAGAAAATTCGGCACCCGGATTGTAACTGTTGTCAGCGTATTTCTGACAGCGATTGCTTTATTTGGTTTTTCCATTTCAAGCCAGTTCTGGATGCTGATTATTTTCGCAATTCCTTACGGTTTCGGCGCCGGGGCAATTGATGCCGCCCTGAATAACTATGTAGCTATTCATTATACGTCAAGACATATGAGCTGGCTGCATTGCTTCTGGGGCGTGGGAACGATTGTCAGCCCGTTCGTCATGAGCTATGCTTTAACAAATTCTACCTGGAACAACGGCTACCGTATTGTCTCATTCCTGCAGCTGGGCATAGGGGTGCTTTTGCTTGTCACCCTCCCTGTCTGGAAAACTAACGGGCAGAATGCAGATGCGAATGGAGAAAGCATCGGAATAATCGGTGCACTGAAAATCAAAGGCGTTCCGTTTCTTTTAACCGGCTTTTTTGCCTATTGCGCTGTGGAAGCAACTGCGATGTACTGGGCCAGCACTTACCTGGTTGAAGTAAAGGGCATAACAGTAGACCGGGCAGCCCAATTTGCCTCGCTGTTTTACATAGGGCTGACCATCGGACGGTTTCTCGGCGGTTTTATTATGAATAAGCTTGGCGACAGAAGGATGATTCTTCTCGGCACCTGCATTTTATCCTGCGGGGTTATTTCTTTGATGCTACCCACAGGGAATCAGCTCGTCTCACTTATTGGCTTTATCATTATCGGCTTCGGCTGTGCGCCGGTCTATCCCTGTATTATTCATTCCACACCGGATAATTTCGGCGCGGAATATTCCGGGGCGATTATCGGGATCCAAATGGCAAGCGCCTATGTGGGCTCCACCTTTATGCCGCCGCTGTTTGGGCTTCTGGGCAGCTTGATCAGCTTCAGAATACTTCCCGTGTATCTCGCTGTTTTTATTATATTAATGATAACCATGACAGAACTGACCTTCAAAATCACAGCCAAAAAAGGCGGTGGGAACCGTTCATAAGGGCTGCTGCATAAGCCTCCTCGGTGAAGGCTGGTATTGCACTGAAACCTTTCTACAGTAATGCTGAAATTCCCGTTTACAATGCATTCCAGATAAAACAAAAAGCAAGGACACAGCCCCATGCGTTCCCTGTTTTCTTCTTCACTATCAACATTCCGTAGATTGCAATAAAAGTAGTAATTAATTCAATGATTCCCCAGAAAGAAAAACTGAGCGGATGAAACAGCAGACAGATTATTCCACAAGTGATGGCGCCATAGTCTAACCATTGATTTTCTGAAGGATATCTTCTGTCAATTATCTCACAGATAACAGCATAGTTAAATCCTTCAAAAAACCCCCAGACAATTACAATGAGCGCCATCCCCAGGACCGACACCGGAAAACCGGCCGCCAGCACATCATTGGTTACCAAAATGCTGAAAGGCCGATAACCGTCGAACTGTCCGCTGGCAAAAATATAACAGATCGAGGGGATAAAACATAAAAACGTTCCCACTGCTGCCTTGCCAGCATTCTTTCTGGTTAATCCAAATGCTGTAAATTTTTCCTTCCGCAGAATACAGACAATGGTAATTCCCAGTCCTGCAATTCCAAACTGGACACCTGCATTCAGCAGCAGACGTGGAATAATTGAAATATCACTGTCTTTAACAAAACCCATCAGCTGCTCTCTCATTACCGCAAACAAAAGGAAAACTCCAAATGTAACAAGCCGCTTCCAACCCGCCACAGCTTAAAACCATTTGCTGGGAATTGTAAGAAAATAGTCATTTTTCTGCCTGAAACCAAGCTTCTCATAAAATCCCCTGGCCATATCCGTCTGCACCAGCCACTCAGAGCCTTCACAGGCCTGCCTGCATCTTCGCACCAGTTCACTGCCGATGCCTTTGTGTTGAAAAGCAGGCAGCACGGCCAAATCGTAAATGACAGACCTAAAATGCAGATCACTTAAAACCCTTACACATCCAATTAATTTTCCATCCGCCCACGCAGAAAACACAAATGCGGAATGAAGGAAGCCGATATTAAAATTATCAATCATCTCCTGCGTCGTCTCTTCCTCTTTTGCCCAGCCAACCGCAAGAAATAATTGATATAACTCATCACAAGGCAAATTCTTATGCTGTTTATATTCTATGTTCATCTTTATCCCCCTGACCGCAGGCCGCCCTGCGATACTGCATTAACTTATCCTCCAAATATCAATCAAATACCGCTTCGCAGGCAACGGGGCATCAAGCCACAACCCCCTTATAATGGAATCTAAATCCATACTTACTGCCATGCCGGCCTACTTATTTTAAAATACACTTTCCGTTTTTTGTTGCTCCCAGATATTCAACGATTCCCAAATCTTCAAGTTCAGCTAAATATCTTTCTACTCTATCATAGCCAAAACATCGCTGAATAGCTGGTAGTTCTTTTTTACATCATCATCAAGATTATCGTCTTATAAAAGAAAATTTAGTTTTTGTCAGGATCATTAAGTAATTTTTGAATTTTTTTCAATTGTTTCAATAACAGCATTATATGTTGATTGATAACCTAATTACGCCTCCCTTATTTTTCAATTATTCAATTACATTGTAATGTAAATAAAAATCTCAGTAAAGAATTTTTTATATAGCATTGTATTTTTCCAACATTAAAATACAAATTTATTTTTCTATATTATAAAATGCCGGAATTATCAAAAAAAGAACGATGTCCGTTTATTCGCACCTGCTCTTTCTAAAAAAACGTGACAAAATATTTATTACGGGGCGACATGCTATTTTACCCCTACATGATATGTTCCATAGAAAGTGGTATCTCAGAAGTCTGTTACATAATTGCTCGCTGAAATAAATCACCTTCTGCTAAAAAGGACTGACACACCACCTTACGTGCGTCAGTCCCAAGAAAATCTTTTTATTCATAAATAGAACAAATAAATATCAGAATATCCATAACCATTCCACAACACATGTTACAGAATAGTCCTTACCCATCCTTCCGGTCCTTCAATTCTTCCCATCTGGATTCCGGTCAGCGTATCATACAGCTTCTGGATAACCGGCCCCATCTCGTCCATGCCACTGGCAAAGCAGATATCCCTGCCATGATCCACTACCTTTCCCACGGGGCTGATGACTGCTGCCGTACCGCAAAGTCCGCATTCCGCAAAGTCCTTCAGTTCCTCCAGCTTTACAGGACGTTCCTCCACTTCCATTCCCAGCATATCCTTTGCCACGACTACCAGGGAACGTCTTGTGATGGAAGGCAGGATGCTGTCTGATTTGGGGATGATGATTTTGCCGTCTTTATCTACAAACAGGAAATTCGCGCCTCCTGTTTCTTCCACATAAGTCCTGGTGGCAGGATCCAGATAGAGGTTTTCGTCAAAACCATTGGCATGTGCGGTCACACATGCATGAAGGCTCATGGCATAGTTAAGGCCGGCCTTGATATGTCCGGTTCCATGAGGAGCCGCACGGTCAAAATCGCTTACGCACAGGGTCAGAGGCTTTGCGCCGCCCTTAAAGTAAGGCCCTACCGGCGTTACAAAAGCACGGAACTGATATTCCTCCGCAGGCTTAACGCCGATTACCGGAGAGCTTGCAAACATATAGGGACGGATATAAAGAGTGGCTCCGCTTCCATAAGGGGGAACCCATGCTGCGTTGGCCGTCACAACCTTATCGATGGCATCCAGGAATCTTTCCTTGGGAAATGCAGGCATCTCCAGACGTTTCGCACTGTCAATCATACGTTCCGCATTCAGATCAGGACGGAAGGTTACAACACGTCCGTCTTCGGTCGTATAAGCTTTCAGCCCCTCAAATATTTCCTGGCAGTACTGCAGGATTCCTGCGCATTCATTCAGCTGAATGGTAGGATCCTCTGTCAGAGTTCCTTCATCCCAGGCCCCGTTCTTATAGTTGGATACATAGCGCTTATCCGTTATGTGATAACCAAATCCCAGATTGGCCCAATCAATATTTTTCTTTTCCATCGCAGCTCACTCCTTTGTTATAAACTTTACTGATTTAATTCATTGAATCCTATTATAGCACTATTTTTTTATCAGTCAAAGATTTTTTTCATCACATAATTCGTGAGCTTAACTCCCTTTCGCACCACCTGCTGTTCCTTCATCACCCGATACCCTCTTTTTTCAAAAAAGGGCCTGGCGGTAATGGATGCATGTGTGGTGAAATACGCTGCGGCGCAGTTTTCTTCCAGCCGGTCACAGAGGGCGCTGGCAATCCCTTTTTTCTGATAATCCTTATGTACATAGAGCCGGTCCAGATATCCGGCCGCATCCATATCCGCGAATCCGACGATTACGCCGTTTTCCTCCGCAACAAAAGTATCATGCTCCAGAAAGGAGCGGTTCCAGGCCGCGGTATCCACCTTGCCATCGGCCCAGGCATCCAGCTGTTCTTTTGTATAATCCGCAGCGTTTACCTCATGTACCGTATCGTAAAAAAGCGCCGCCATTTCCCGGCAGTCCTCCGGCCGGTATTCCCTGATCTCCATTCCACCCTCCTGTATGCACTGCTGCTACAGCATCTTCCTTTTCCGCAGAATCCGTATCACAATCAGGCACAGCCCCAGCGTAATCAGGCAGATGATCCCGAAGCCAAAGGGCGTATTCGCCAGCGGCATCCATTTTTCATCCACGTTCATTCCGTAAATCCCGGAAATAATCGTGGGGATCGCCATAACGATTGTGATGGACGCCAGATATTTCATCGCGGTATTCAGCCGGTTGTCAATCACCGCCGAAAGCAGCTCCCTGGTGCCCTTGATGATATCCCGGTAAATCTGGGTCATCTCGATGGCCTGCTGGTTCTCCACCACCACGTCCTCCAGAAGCTCCTGATCCTCCGGGTACTTTTTTATCTTACTGTAGCGCACCAGGCGCTCCAGGACCATTTTGTTGGCGCGCAGGGAGGTGTCAAAATATACCAGGTTGGATTCCAGTTCATGCAGATCGATAAGATCCACATCCTCCGTATCCCCGCCGATATGCTCCTCAATCTCCTTCCGCCTGCGATCCACAATCCGCAGATAGGACTGGTACAGCACACAGGTCCGCAGAAAAATCTGGTAAATAAAACGGATCTGCTTTTTCGTGCTGAATTCCTTTACCATGTTATCCGCAAAGGATTTTAACACAGGCGTATCCTCCGCACAGACCGAAATCAAAGTATCCCCCGCAAAAATCAAACCAAGAGGGATGGTGGTATACGCCTCCCTCTTGTGTCTGTATTCTATGGACGGTATGTCAAACAGTATCAGTGTATAATCATTGCTCACATCCACACGGGAGCTTTCCTCATCATCCAGCGCCGCCCGGATATCCGCGATATCCACCTGAAATTCCCGCGCCACCAGAAGGCATTCCTCCAGAGAGGGATTCACAAGATTCACCCATGCGCCGGGTCTGAAATCCGTTACTTCGCGAAGCAGATTTTTTTCCGTTACATATCTTCTCATCATAGCCAGGTTCCCCGCTTTATAACTTTAGTAACTGTTCAGTCCCCCTCACAGTTACCATTTTTCTATAATTTCAGAACCATCATAACACAATTATATGTTTTTTTCCAACCGGATTTTACGGGACACGGGCGCCTGACGGCAGAACGGAAAGGAACCATAACAGTTCTCAATGCACCTGCTTATCCCTCCGTCCCCTGCTCCATCTGCGCCAAATCCACCATATAAATACAAGGCTTCCCCTCTCTGTCCGATACAAATATCACATGCCTGTTATCCTCCGTAAAGCAGGGATGGGGGTGGGAATCCTGGGGATTGCCGTGCACCGCCCTCCAGGACGTCCCATGGTAGCACAGCTTCCTTTCCTCCCTCTTTTCCACATCCACGAGGTAAATGAAATCATTCTTGATTTCACCGCCTTCCTCCGGCTGGTCCTTCAGCAGATGAATCGGCACATCGCTGCCCTGGGCATCTCCCACCATGTACCGGTTTTTCCGGTCACAGATAAAATGGGCGTAAGGAGAACAAGGCATAAAAATCTCCTCCTCCATGGTATCCGGGTCGATCATACGGATATTCTCCACCTTTTCTCCGGTGGTTTCCCGATAGACAAAGGCCAGCTTTGACCCGTCCGGAAGCCAGAATTCATGAGTCAGAATCAAATCCGAAGGCTGCTGCCTGCAGCAGCGGTAATTGCTCCCGTCGCTCTGGACCAGCCACAATCTGGCGTCAATGAGATCGTAAGGCCCCTCATGGCAGAACATGATGGTGTCCGGATCCCCGGGACGGATCTGCGCATGCCCGAACCAGCAGTCATCCTCCAGCACCGTATGGAAGCTGCCTGTCTGCAGATCGCAGTAAACGATGCGGCAGTGAGGCTTCGCCTTGCAGGTAATCGCAAAAAAGTCCCAGTTTGCCCCCTTCTTCTTCTCCGGCAGGGAATCCCTGCGTGTCTCCACAATGGCAAGGAAACGATTGTCCTCGCTCATTCCCCAGTTTCCGCCGTTCCAGCCCTCCGGAATGCGGTATACACACTCTCTTTCCAGCGTTTCCAGGGAAAGCTTCCAGATCGCCTGCTCCTGCTGGTAAAAAATATGCTTATCATCCGCCGCAATCAATCCGCCGTAATCGTCCAGCCCTTCCCCTTCCGTCAGCTGCACGGCATCACCCGATGCCAAATCCATAAGATAAAGCTGACGCTCGCCGCCAATTTCCGCACAATACAGCAAATGAGAGCCATCCGCAGTCGTCATACGGTTATAAAAATACATATGGTGACTCACATGATCCGGCTCCGTGAGCCTCACCACCCTCGTTCCCGTCTGTTCATCCGTAAACTCCTGAAACCGATTCTTAATCATATCTCCTGCCGCCATCTTTTCCTCTCCTTATTCTCCCACCCACCGTTTTTTCTATACTCCGAAGGATGTATTAAATGAATATAATATTCCGTAACCGCTCAGCCCGCAGTTGCCTTTCCTACCTCTCCCCGCCGGGATACAGCGTGGATCTGTAAAGTCTCTTTTCCTGGGGCACCGGCTTCCCGGAAGGCATTTTCTCCGGTTCAGGCTCCGTACCGCTGTAAACCCAGGCCGTTTCCCCGGAATAGACGATCACATCCTCCTTTCCCCGGCCGAACAGATCTCCATGCAGCACATAGCCGTCATTGGAAAATGTCACCGCCGCCTCACCGTTTCCGTCATACAGCGCAGGCATCACCCCGCCGCCTCTGCGGTATGCAAGGATATAATCCTTCCCGTCGCCGTTCCAGTTGGAAAGCGCGTCCACAATGGTAAGCCATCCGCTGGTTTTCCGGTCCTCCTTCCAAACCTCCCGGCCGCAGCAGTCCAAAAGGAACATCCCGTCCTTTCCGTCCCACTGGCCCTTATAGCCGTCGCCCCGGCGGATTCTGTCAAGCCCCGCCACCTGCAGCCCCGGCTCTCCCGGCAGGAATTTCCCCAGCGCGATATGCTGGGATTCTATGGAGCCGTCATACCGCCACAGCTCCTCCCCATCCGCGCTGTACAGACAGGTCACGCTTCCGCCCACGGCGATTTCCGGCCTGCCGTCGCCGTTCACATCGCCTACCCAGAGACAGTCCGCATGATCCTCCAGCTCATGGCAGGACCACAAAACCCTTCCGTTATGATCCAGCAGATCATAGCCTGCCATCACCTCGTCATAGCCGTCCCCGTTCACATCGGCCGCCCAGGGAAAATGCCCCAGGTTCCCTTCATGGGTCCACAGCACCTCAAACTGCCGGTTCATCGCCCACATATGAAAATACCGATCCTTTAAAATAATATCCTCCGGCTGCTCCTTCCCCGTCAGATTGGCAATGATGATGCAGTCATGGGCTTCCTCTGCCGGCAGCTCATGGCTCTCCTTCACCGAACCGTCGGCGCCGTCCAGAACCAGGAACTTTTTATCCATCACACACAGGATTTCCAGCCGCCCGTCATGATCGATATCATAAATCTGCGCCGGGAAATCCGAGCCGAAGTTTCCAGGCTTTCCCGAGCTGTCGCCCCTCTGCCACAGCAGCTCTCCCGTAAGACGGTACGCGGTGACACAGGTGATCTGATGCGGTACAAAACGATCGTCAATCCCGCTGTCCGCCTGTACAAATACTACCTCCATCCTGCCGTCCCCGTCAATATCCCCCAGAAGGCCCTTGCCGCCTCCTGCTACCGAAATGTCAAAACTGTTTATCAGCTTCGCTTCCATCCCTGCTCCCTTCCGCCTGCTTTAACAGGCATAAAATCCACGTCCGGCCCCGCTATTCCAGCCAGGACAGCACATCCTTGAAATCACAGTCATCCGCGTAATAAAATTTGGTATAGCAGGGCTGGTTATAACAATTATTCTGCCAGGCCACCCCGCAGCGGTACATTGTATCATGCATCAGCGTAAAAAGCTTGTGCCGTGTCAGCTCCGTATTGGTATAAATGCGGATGGCGCTGTCATCCTTTTTCCGGAGCAGCAGCTCCTCCCTGAAATCCCCGAAAATATCCGCTATAAGACAGGGATTTCCCTTCGTGCCGTTGTTTGTCATAGTATCCTCCGGATCCAGCATCACGCCATGGGTATTGTCATTGATTACCCCCGGCTGTACCGTTCCGATGTACTGCGGGCTGTCCAAAATCTGCGTGCTCATATCCGCAGCCCAGCGGATATTGGCGTTGGTTCCGGGCAGCGGCACGTCCAGCTTATTCCCCTTACAGTCAAACACCTCGTTCACCCACACCTGAAGCCCCCTCGTGTTGGGATCGATTTTCCCCACCATACACCGGCCCAGGTCTTCCGTGGCATATTCCCCGAAAAAAGCCTCCCCGCTGCAGGCGTCGCGCAACGCAAAGCCATAAGGCACATGCTCCCCGCCCTCAAACACATTGAAGATCTGGAAGCCCGGCCGATCCGGATCGATTTTTGCCACATGCATGGCGTCCCCGTGCCCCAGCTTGATGCGCAGCCCATCCGGCCGTATGTCACTGCTGCTGTAAAGAAGGGAGCCGTCATGGTCTATCACGGCCGCGCCGTATATGATTTCCATGCATCCGTCGCCGTCCACATCCGCCGTGGAAAGGCTGTGGTTCCCCTGCCCCGCCAGACTTCCATATTCGGGATCCGTCCCTTCCAGCAGATGGACTCCTCCGTCATTAAAAGGATTTGACATGGGCACATGCCCACTGTCCACAAAGAACGTTTCCCGGAACCGGTTTTCAAAAAAATCATACGCAACTACCGTTGTCCTGGTATAATATCCCCGGCAGACGATTAAATACGGACGTTCCCCGTCCAGATAGGCCACGCCTGACAGGAATCTGTCCACCCGGTTGCAGGGTTCTATCCGGGGCATTGCATAATCCCCCCAGATAAGCCCGTCATCCTGCCTTCCCACAGGAAAACGGATCGTCTGCAGCTCTTTGCCGTCCCCTGCAAACATGGTCAGATATTCCGGCCCTTCATAAATGAAGCCCTCAAACTGATCCAGCCTGTTCTTTTCACTTCTGGAGGGCGCATATTCCCTGATAAAAATATCGGCAAGCAAATGCGCATCCTCCTTTGATAAAGGATAAGACACCCGTGGCTGCATGCCCCAGCATTCCTCCAGCGTCTGCGGCCATTCTCCCCTCTTTACCTCAGGGCGATCCTGCCAGAGCGCGAAAACCTCCGCCATATGCTCTCTGTAATCCGCCGCACTGCAGACATAATTATCCTCATGGGAACAGCCGGCCTCCAAATCCTCCGGCAGCATGGTAATATATTTCTCCTCTTTTACCCTGCCGTCCGCAAAAAAGGTGGTCATTTTCGTCCCCGGAGCCGTCTTGACAGCCATTTCCGCCTTCCCGTCCCCATTAAAATCATACACCATAAACTGGGTATAATGCGCGCCGGCCCGGATATTGACTCCCATATCCAGCCGCCATAAAAGCGTCCCGTCCAGCTTATAGCAGTCCAGGTAACACCTGCCAGTATAGCCTTTAATGGATACGTCATGGGAATTGGACGGATCCCACTTTACAATATACTCGTATTCCCCGTCCCCGTCCACATCTCCCACACTCATATCGTTGGCATGGTACACATAGCTTTCCCCTGCAGGGGTCACGCCGCCCGCCGGACGCTTTAACGGCAAATCCAGATATTCCTTCTTCCAGGCCTTCACTTCCTCACAGCGGGCGCCCTCACAGCCGTCCTTTACCGGAGCCACCGCATACCCGTCCCCTGCGCTGCCCGCGCTGTCCAGATAATTGGTGCTCGTACCGACCTGGGCAATCCGTTCCCCATTCCTGTATACATAAAAATCCGTCCCCGTCATTCCGGTGTCACAGTACCCCGACACCTCCCCCAGAAACAGCCGCCAGCTTAAAAAAATCCCGTTTTTTACCGGAACGGCAACCAGTCCCCTGTTCAGCTGCTCCAGCTGCTCGTGGAACACCTTTTTTACCGGCGTCCTGAGAACCCTGCTGCATTCTCCTTCCACGCCGTCCTTCACACAGGACACCTTCAGATAATGCGGGACATGTGTCGCCCTATGCAGCGTGTAGGAGCAGTCCTCCGTCTCCGCCAGCCTGCGGAACTCCATGGACGGCGTATCGTTGTCCGCCCAGTAAACCCGGTAGCCCTCCGCTCCGTCTTCCGGCTCCCAGGCAATTGTTGCTGAAAAATCCGTTATTTCCTGTAATCTTATTTCCATCCCTTTTCCCTTCCTTATAACTGCTCATTTCCTTCACAGCAATAAGGAAGGCTGCAGAATTCTTCCGACCCTGCAGCCTCCCCTTTATCCGGCCATCCGGCCTGCATTTTACTTATTTATCTTATTTTGTCTGATCCGCCTGATACATTTCATTGATTTCAGCAATCAGATCCGCGCCGCCGCGCTGTTCCCAAACCTTGAACTGCTCCTGTAAGCCTGCTTCGTCAATCTGTCCGCAGACATACTGGGTTCTAGCCCTGTCCAGGATATCCTTCAGGTCGGTTCCCACCTCCGCGTTGATTTTTGAGCTTACCAGATATCCGGAAGCCGGGTTAAATACCGCAATATCAACATTCGCAGCCTTAATCGCTTCTTCCTCAATGAGGCGGTCTGATTTTTCCACGGTCTTCATATCCGGCAAATCAGGCACATAGGCAACGGACTGGTTCAGGCCGATTTCCGGTTTTTCCTGGATTTCCTTGTCTGCAAGCAGGTCAACAATGTAGCCTTCTTCACTGATTTCATGATCCCTTCCCTCCAGGCCGTAATCCGCAAGGATTCTCATTTCCTCATCGTTCATCTTGTCCAGATAGGTCAGGCAGTTTTCCACATCCTGCTCTGTCTTGGCGCCTGCCTTGGTAATCAGGAAGCAGCCTGCCGCACCGGAGGTTGCCAGCGTATGGGGTTCTCCGCCTTCTTCCGCCGCAATGCCGCCAATCAGCTTCATGCTGGCATTGCCTTCGCCTGTTACGGAAGGAATTCCTTCTGTTTCAAAATAGTCCCATATTCTTCTGGAGTTGTCAAGAACATCCAGGAACATGCCGCACTCGCCGTTCTTTACGCCGTCGGTCCAGGTATTGGTCTCGCGGGTTGCCCAATCCTTATAGATAAGGCCGTCATCGTACATCTTCTTCATCCATTTCAGGGCTTCCAGATATTCCTCGGTCTGATGGACGGGAACCAATTTTCCGTCAACTTCCTTCCACTGGTTGCCTGCGCCGAACCATGCCTGGATGATGTCCAGCGGTCCCGTATATTTGCACATGCACAGACCATAGGTATCATCCTTGCCGTTTCCGTCAGGATCGCCGTAGGTGAACTGATACATCATGTTATAAATATCTTCGATGGTCTTAGGCTCCTCAAGCCCCAGCTTCTCAGCCCAGTCCGCACGGTAGCCCAGTCCGTTACGCCCGATGGGCCTGGAACGGTAAACGCCTACCAGCTGTCCGTCCACGGTAAATGCCTTACATACATTTTCATTCATTTTGGAAAGGTTGGGGTATTTTTCCTCATCCCATACAAAATCATTCAGATCCCAGAATGCGCCGTCCTTGGCCGCCTGTACAATATTGGCTCCCAGGTCGCTTCCGTAGGTGATTACCATGGGCATATTCGCTTTGTCCATCAGGGTAACGCCCAGGATATCGCTGTAGGAATCGTTGGCTACCCAGTTGAAATCAACGTTGATTCCCGTATAATCCTCGGCTGCCTTCAGCACATCTTCGGAACCCACATTCCCCATGGCTTTTCCATAGATATCAATGCACATGAAAGTAATGGTCGGCTTCTCCGTGCTTTCCGCTGCAGCGCTTTCCGCTCCGCCCGCTTCCTGGGAAGCCGCCTGCGTTCCCTCCGCTGCCTGTCCGCTGCCCGTTTCAGCCTTGCTGCCGCAACCTGCCAGCATGGATACCGTCATCGCGCCCACTAACAATAAGGATAATAATTTGTTTCGTTTCATTGTTTTCCTCCCTTAAATTATAAACGTTTATGTTAAATCAGCCCTTCACCGCGCCGACCATAACACCTTGGGTAAAATACTTCTGTACGAACGGGTAAATCAGCAGGATGGGCACGGTTGCCACCACCGTGGTTGCCATCTTAACCGCTTTTTCCGGCGGCTGTCCCATCATCCCCCAGTCAATCGGGGTTCCGTCCGTATTGATGCCGCCGGCCAGGAAGATAATCCTTCTCAGGGCGATCTGCACTACCTCCTTGCTCTTATCGGAAATATAGAGCATTGCGCTGAAGTAGGAATTCCAGTGCCCTACCGCGTAAAACAGGGATACGGATGCGATGGTGGGCTTGGAAAGAGGCAGGATTATTTTCAGGAAAATTCCCAAATCCGAGCTGCCGTCCACTCTCGCCGCTTCCTCCAGCTCCTTGGGGATTCCCTGGAAGTAGTTCTTGATGATAATCATATTGAAGGCGCTGATTGCGCCGGGCAGCCAAAGCGCCCAGAAGCTGTTGGTCAGTCCCAGCGAGCTGACTACCAGATAGCTGGGTACCATACCGCCTGAAAAAAGCATGGTGATGATAACCATATTGATGAAAAAGTTACGCCCTCTCAGATAGGAACGGGAAAGCGGATAAGCCAGTGTAGTTGTAAAAAACATATTGATGGCCGTACCGATGACGGTTACAATCACCGAGTTTTTCAGCCCCTTAAACACATCTCCTGTCCGGATGATATATTTATAGGCGTTTAATGAAAATTCCGTGGGAATGATGAAGAACGCCCTCTCCGTCAGTTCACGCTCCGTAGCAAAGGAACCGGCCAGTACATACAGGAACGGAAGGACAGTCACCACTGCGCTCAAACCGACTATGAAATAAATCAAAACCTGTACCGCCTGGTCGCCGGGGCTCCTTTTGATTTTGGAGCCGTTACGCTGTTTTGCCATTGATATCTCCCTCCATTTTAATAGAATCCTGATTCGCCGCACATCTTTGCAATCTTATTGGCCGCCAGCACCATTATCAGGCTGACAACGGATTTGAATACGCCTGCCGCCGTCGCCATGGAATACTGGGCCAGCTTGATGCCTTTATTATATATGTAAGTATCGAACACCTCGGATGCCGTATAGTTCAGGTCGTTCTGCATCAGGAAAATCTGCTCATATCCTGTATTCAGGATGGAACCCACCTTCAGAATCAGCATGATTACGATGGTTCCGCGGATGGCGGGCAGCGTAATGTGCCACATCAGCCTCCAGCGTCCAGCGCCGTCGATTCTCGCCGCTTCATACAGCTCCATATCCACGCCGGCCAGCGCCGCCAGGAATACGATGGTGCCGTACCCGGTTTCCTTCCATATATTCTGTCCTACAATCAGGCCGTAAAAATACTTGGGCGACGCCAGGACATCCGGCGCAGCGCCCCTGCCCATGATGCTTTCCAGAATCTTGTAAACAATACCGTCTGTGGTGCTGAACAGCTGCTGCGTCAGCGTTGCCACAATAACCAGGGAAATAAAATGCGGTATGTAAATCAGCGTCTGCGACACCCGCTTGTACCCCTGGCATCTGATTTCATTTAACAGAAGCGACAGTAAAATAGGCGCCGGGAAAAAGAAAATCAGACTCAGTATGGAAATGGACAGGGTATTCTTCAACAGCATTGTGAAGTCATAGCCCATAAAAAACTTCTTGAAGTTCGCCAGTCCCACCCATTCACTGGACAGATATGCGCCGATGGCGCTGTCTGCGCTGAAGGGTCTGAAATCCTGGAACGCGATGACGATTCCCGCCATCGGCAGGTAATTGAACACCAGCATATAAAGCACGCCGGGTATTAATAGAATATACAGCCATTTGTGCGCTATCACGAAATGCAGGAACGATTCCTTCTTCTGATAGGGAACAGCGGCTGCCTTCCCTTTTTGTCTGCTCACTAAAAGCCCTCCTCTTCTTTAACTATTGGGATGTGGTGTCCCTTGGTTCGTTTTGTATAGTAATCTAACTACACGTGTTTTTCAATGAGGAATATCTTTCCATTTCAGCGAAAATAAAAAGGGAGGCAGAAAGCCCCGTTTTACGGGCTTTCCGCCTCCCTGCTCCTGTCAATAATCATTATCTTTCCCGCCGGAAAGCATATGATTATCATCTTTTGTTACCGTATTTTACAACATGATTATTTTACAGCCGGCTTTTATCCTCCTGGCCTTTATGCTCCTTCCGGTATTTTCCCGGGGTGCTGTCCACATATTTGCTGAAGAAGCGGATAAAATTCTGTGTGTTTGCATAGCTGAGCTGCTCCGATATTTCCGCGATGGAAAGCTCCGTATTCAGCAGCAGCTCTTTGGCGGTTTCCAGTTTTTCCAGGTTCACCAGATCCGTAAAGGTCATATTCCGTTCCGCCTTCAGGATTTTCCAGATATAGCTGGGGTGATAATTCAGCTGCTCAGCGCATTCCGTCAGCGTAATGTCCCCCCTGCGCTCATGCACAAGCTCCATGATCCGCCTGAGTATTTCGGAGGAAGCCTGATAGCGGTACTGCCGCAGCGCTTCGATGGAGGGCTGGACGATCTGGGAATTCATATAGCTCTTGAGCTTGTCGCTTTCACAGATATAATTCAGCTTCTGGAAAATATCTTCGGAACGGTCCCGAAACACCTGGTTGGCGGACAGGCCCGCGTCCGAAAGCACGGCCAGCACGGCTATCACCAGCCGGTACAGGAAAAAGTTCCTGTCATGACGGGTTATCCCTCTGTTATTCAGGCTGTTGATGAATTTATCCACCAGCTGTGCCGCTTCCTCGCAGTCGCCGTCATTGACCGCTTTGGTGAGCGCATTTTCCATAACATAATCATAGCCGCTTATAATACCGTCGGTCCTGGCGATTTCCTCATAAAAGGTAATATCACTGTGATCCCTTGGCCCGCTCCCCGTATTCTTGAGCGTTTCCATACATTCATTGTAAGCGGTGCGCAGATATTTCAGCCCCGGAAATACCTGGCTGACGCCGGAAATCAGCGAGCAGCCGAACTCCGTCTCCACAAACTCCGTAAACTCGGTGTGGATGCGCATTGTCTTTTCCCGCAGCTCCTCCTGGGTATTGGCGCCCGTCAGAAGCAGGATCTGTCCGTTCAGGCAAAGCACCGGCGTAATCAGCCCGGCGGCAATCCCTTCCGGCGCCTTCTTCACAATAGTCATGCTCAGCGCTTCATTTTCCAGCTCGCTTTCCTGGTCCGTCTCCCCTTCCAGCATACACACCGCCGTCAGGAGCTGATATACCCTGGCCCTTGGCAGCTGGAACTGCTCCTGCGCCCCTGCCACCGCCTCCGGCGTCATTTCCCCGCGGATGGTACGGATGATAAACTGCTCCACCAATATCTTCTGCTGGTTCTGCACCATGAGCTGCAGGCTTTCCTTCGTGTCCACAAGCTGTACCACATTTTCCCGGATGGCGGAAAACTCATCCATTTCCTCCGTATCCACCCCCGCAATATCGGATACATACGCGTTCAGGCTCTTCACCGGCTGATACAGGATGCTTGTAAATATCCGGCTGAGGATGAGCAGCACGATGAGCGCGCCCATGATCACCAGGGAAACTCCCAGGATTCTTCCCGCGCCCTCCTTCATCTGCCCCAGATTATAGGCCAGCACATAATTCATGCCGTTGCCCGAGGTGCCGCTGATCCGGATCCTGTATTCACCGCCGCCTTCTATCTTCAGGTTATCTATGCGTTTTTCGTTTTTCAGCTCCTCCGGATGCGCGGAAAAATAATTTTCCAGCACCTCATCGGAAGAATATATGGTCTTTGCATCACTGCTGAATATGCACAGCTCATAACCGGCCAGGTTGCTGTCCAGACGCTGCCTCAACCTGGGAAGGTTCAGCTGCACCATAACGATCTGATCCACCCGGTTCACATTACCCGGCAGCTTCATGATCATCTGGAAGCCGGAAACATCCAGCGTTTTGCTCTGATAAATCCCATTCACATAGGCTGATTTTTCTCCCACATTATTCATCCAGAACAACGTGGAGGGAAACTGCGCCGCTTTTTCCAGAAGCGCATCAACCTGCTCCTTGTTCCTGGCCTCGCTCAGCCGGTACATGCCGTTATTCGTAAGCACCCAGTCCTGCATGATATTGATGAAGGCATAGCTTCCTACATATTCATCCAGATAGGTAGGCCCCTTCAGCAGATTCTGTGCCTCATTCAGATTGCTGTAATCACTGTAGGGTATGCTTCCCGTCTCCTTCAGCCAGCTCATCTGATCATCCGTGGAAATTTCCCTGTAAAACTGCCGGATCGAAGAAAGCGTAACCTCCACATCATTGCAGATCTGGGCTTCAATCGCTTCCATGGAAAGGTCCGTCTGCCTGGTCACTTCATCCAGATAGACTTTATAGGATATGCTTCCGGCTATCAGAAGCGGAACCACCGCCATGAGCAGAAGCAGCAGGAAAATCCGGTTTTGATATTTTCCGCCGTGCCTGTCCTTCCGTACGGTTTTCATAGGCTCACTCTTTCCCTTCTTCCAAAAAGGAGAAAGCTCAGTCAAAGCTTTCTCCCTTCTGTTTCTTCCAGTGTAAATTCAGAAGCCCTTACACCACGTACCAGACGCGTTTGCCGGCTTCCAAAATATTTGCTGTGCCACCTTAGAGTGTGTCAGGAATGAATTTTCAAACACGCTCTAGTCCGTAAAGTTATCGAAGTAGCCCTGCACCAGGATAACAGGAGTTCCCTTGTCGCCGGAACCGCTCGTCAGGTCGCAGAGAGAACCGATCAGATCGGTAAGCCTTCTGGGGGTAGTTCCCTGAGAAGCCATGTCTCCCACCAGATTCCCCTTCTTACCCTTGATTCTTTCTGAAATCGCTTCCTTCAGCGCATCTCCTGAAAGATCCTTGAAATCGTTGTCTGCCAGATATTTCAGCTTCACTTCGTTGGGAGTTCCTTCCAGGCCTTCCGTATTGGCCACCGCCACACAGGGGTCGGCAAGTTCCCAGATTTTTCCCACAGGATCCTTAAAGGCGCCGTCGCCGTAAACCATTACTTCCACATGCTTTCCGGTTTTCGTAAGAATCTGGTTCTGGATATCATTCACCAGATCCGTGCAGTCCCTGGGGAACAGCTTGATGGTGTCCTCCGTGGATTTATTGGAGCCGAGCAGGCCGTATTTTTCATTACAGCCGCTTCCATTTACAGGGGATGTAAGAATATCATCCAGACCGCATACCACCTGGGCGCCGCACTCCTTCAGGATCCTCTTAGTGCGCGCTCTCGTATGGATATCACAGTTGAGTACATTCTTTGTATAATCTAAAATCACTCTGGGATTGTTGGCGAAAATAACCTCAACCTCCGCGCCGCATTCACGGATCAGGTCGCTGTAATAAGCCACATAATCCACGCCGGTGAAAGGATGCCTGTTCTCGCCGAACAGCTCCCTGTATTTTTCCAGGGAAAGAACATCGCTGTAGGGATTCACTCCGGCTTCATCCAGCTGATCCTGGGAAACCAGCGCATTGCCCACTTCGTCGCTGGGATAGCTGAGCATCAACACCACCTTCTTAGCTCCCATAGCGATTCCGCGAAGGCAGATTGCGAAACGGTTCCTGGAAAGGATGGGGAAAATAACTCCGATAGTCTCTCCTCCCAGCTTCTCCTTCACATCCTGCGCAATCGCTGCAACGGACGCATAATTTCCCTGCGCTCTCGCCACAATGGATTCCGTTACGGAGATTACATCTCTGTCCCTTAACTCAAAGCCTTCACTTTCCGCCGCTTCCAGCACGCTGGAAACAACGATATCTGCCAGATTGTCCCCTTCACGGATAATCGGGCAGCGGATTCCTCTTGAAATGGTTCCTACTCTTCTTTCCATAAAATATACCTCTTTTGCTGTTTGCCTTTTATCATTCGCATAAACGCGATCATACGCACCGGCTTCGGTTGCGAAGCGGCCGGCCCGTCAGAAGGCCCTTTTTAGCCTCTCCGGCCCGACAGGAAGCAGGCGCACAAAAATATTATAATATAAAGTTTACGGTTATGGAAGCAGAAATTTATTTATTTTCTGTAATCTCCCTCTTACTGTTTCCTTTCATACTTCAGGAAATGATATGTTGTGTCAAAATAACTCTGTTCATCGCTTTCCGCCGTAATTTCCCATTCACCTGAGGCATCCAGATTGGGAAAGTAAGTATCCGCCTCGTAGGAACGATCAATTTTGGTCACATGGGCCGTGTCGCAGTAAGGAAGCAGCTGGCTGTAAACACTGTCGCCCCCAATGACATAAACGTCCTTTGTGTCATAATTTTTCAATTCCGCCAAAAGCTCCTCCACAGAATGGACCACTATGGCGTCCTTTACCTGATATTCCGGATTCCGGGTCAGCACGATATTGGTCCTGCCGGCTAACGGCAGCCCTCCAGGAAACGTATCCATTGTTTTCCTTCCCAGCACCACCACTTTTCCTATGGTTTCATTCCTGAACATCTTATGGTCCGCCGGAATCCTTACCAGAAGATCCCCGCGGTATCCGATGGCCCAGTTTTCATCTACTGCAACTATAATATTCATTTTTTCTCCTAACCGCCCGCCGCAGCGGGCCTATCGCAAATTAACTCTTAAATGAGGGAGGCCGGGATATTTTTCCGGCCCATGCTGCCCACAGACAGCCTGACTGCCGCCAGCCTTCCCCCTTCTGCCTGTTTTTCGGTTTTCAGATAGCAATGGGGATTCCCTGAATCTGCTCCCCTGTCACATAATTTTCCACCTTCACATCATCCCTTGTGAACTGATAAAAATCCTTCACCTCCGGATTGAGCCAGAACGAAGGCGCCGGCAGAGGCTCTCTTTGAATCAGTTCCTTTATAATAGGGATATGCCTGTCATAAATATGGGCGTCCGCAATCACATGCACCAGCTCTCCCGCCTGCATGCCGCATACCTGCGCCAGCATATGGACCAGCACCGCATACTGTACCACATTCCAGTTGTTGGCGGCAAGCACATCCTGGGAACGCTGGTTGAGTATAGCGTTCAGCGTCAGTCTGTCCTCTCCCTTTTTCTGGGTCACATTGAAGGTCATGCTGTAAGCGCAGGGATAAAGGTTCATCTCATGCAGATCCTGATGCACATATATATTCGTCATGATCCGGCGGCTGAAGGGATTATTTTTCAAATCATAAATCACCCTGTCCACCTGATCCATCATGCCTTCCTTATACTGATGCTTCACCCCCAGCTGATAGCCGTAGGCCTTTCCGATGGAACCGTCCTCATCCGCCCACTCATCCCAGATGTGGCTGTGAAGATCATGGATGTTGTTGGATTTGCGCTGCCAAATCCACAGAAGCTCATCCGTCGCCGACTTCAGCGCCGTCCTACGCAGGGTCAGTATGGGAAATTCCCTGGAAAGATCATACCTGTTGACCACGCCGAACTTCTTGATGGTATAGGCCGGCGTGCCGTCCTCCCACCTGGGACGGACCTTCTCCCCTTCGGTGCTCGTTCCGTTCTCCAGGATATCCCTGCACATCTGAATAAATGTTATATCTGCCAGACTCATTCTGCTTTTTTCTCCTGTCCTGTAAATTCTGTTTTGTAAAAGCTGTTTCATGAACTCAGTTTCTTGAAAGCTGTATGCTGAATTCTGTTTTTAAAATCAGTTTCCCGTTTCCTACTGCCATTTATCACACAGCGCATTGATCTGATCCGCCAGCTTCGCCATATCCTTGTTTGCCATACCCTTTCCGTTGCGGATAACCGTCAGAAGCCTCTGCCCGGCGGCCTCCAGTCTCGCATAGACGCTGTTTGCCACCGCTGCCCTGGCCTTCTTTTCCCTGGCTATCGGCGCCGCCTCATATTCCAGAAGGTTATGGAGCAGATCAAACCGTGTTCCGCTGAACGGCGCATAGGTGTCATAGCCATATTCATGGCGCAGGCATTCGGCAAAAGAGGTGCATACCGTATCCTCCCCATGGACGATAAACACCCGCTCCGGCTTCTTTTCAAAACAATTCAGCCACTCAATCAGCCCGTTCTTATCCGCATGGCCGCTCATTCCCTGAAGCGCCTTGATTTCGGCCCGCACATCCACGGACTCCCCGAACAGCTTTACCTCCTGGGCGCCCTCCAGGATATTCCGTCCCAGCGTCCCCACAGACTGATAGCCTACGAAGAGCACGGTACATTCCTCCCGCCACAGATTGTGCTTCAGATGATGCTTGATACGCCCCGCCTCACACATACCCGATGCGGAAATAATCACCTTCGGCGTTTCATCAAAATTAATCGCCCTTGACTCATCGCTGGTGATTGACAGACGCAGTCCCGGAAAAGAAATGGGATTGATTCCTTTACGCACCAGCTCCATGGCCTCTTCATCAAAGCAGTCATAAATATTTTTTTCAAAAATCCCCGTTGCCTCCACGGCCAGCGGACTGTCCACATATACCGGAAAATTGCCGTGGTTTTTCACCAGGCGGTCTTCCTTGATTTTCCGCAGGAAATACAGGATTTCCTGGGTTCTTCCCACTGCAAACGAGGGAATCACCACATTGCCTCCCCTGTCAAACGTCTTCTGCAGCACCTCTGCCAGCCCGGAAATATAATCAGGCCGGTCCGTCCCATGCAGCCGGTCGCCATAGGTGGATTCCATGATCACATAATCGGCGTCCCTGGTAGGATGGGGATCCTTGATGAGCGGCTGGTTTTTGTTCCCGATATCCCCGGAAAAGCACAGCTTCTTCTGAATTCCTTTCTCCTGTGCCCACACTTCAATGCTGGAGGAGCCCAGCAAATGCCCGATGTCCGTAAAACGGATCCTGATTCCGGGACAAACCTCAATTATTTTCTGATAATCACAGGGTACTAAAAGGCCAATGGTGCCCTCCGCATCCTCCATCGTATAAGGCGCTTCATGTTTTTCCGAGCCTGCATGCCGCTTCGCCTTACGGTTCTTCCACTCCGCCTCCTGCTGCTGTATATGGGCACAGTCACGCAGCATAATATCACAAAGCTCCGTTGTCGCCTGGGTTGCAAAAATTTTCCCGCGGAAGCCTCTTGCGTACAGTTGAGGAAGCATCCCCGAATGATCCACATGCGCATGGGTCAGGAACACATAATCAATCATAGCCTCCTGCACCGGCAGTTCCGCATTTTCAAAGGGATTTATCCCCTGTTCCATCCCCCTGTCAACCAGAATATGCTTTCCGGCCGCCTCCAGATAATGGCAGCTGCCCGTTACCTCATGATCCGCTCCGATAAAAATTAGTTTCATGCATACTCCTGTTCTGTGCTTTCCGCACTCAGGCCCTGATTAAGAAATACCGCGCTATCCGCTCTCTGCATCCCACGCTAAAGACGCAATATCACCCCGCAGGAAACTTTCAAAAGAAAAAATTTCCATACATATAAAAGGCCTGGCGGAACTGATCCGTCAGGCCCTTTTGGCACGGCCGGCCTGCTATCATTAGTATAACATGATATGCGGCCACCGGCAATTTTATTTCAGCAAATCCGCTGTGGTGTAAAACTTATGGTAGATTCCCTTCAGCTCCATCAGCTCGCTGTGGTTTCCTTCCTCCACAATCCCTTCCTCAGTAAGCACAAGGATACGGTCGGAATTCTTGATGCTTGAAAGGCGATGGGCAATAGTAAGCGTTGTCCTTCCCTCCGAAAGCCTGGAAAGTGATTTTGCAACTGCGAATTCACTTTCATTATCAAGGGCTGAGGTAGCTTCATCTAAAATAATAATTGGAGGATTCTTCAGGAATACCCTTGCTATACTGATACGCTGCTTCTGTCCTCCGGAGAGCTTCACACCACGCTCTCCCACATAGGTGTTATAGCCATCCTTCAGTCCCATAATAAACTCATGGGCGCCGGCCTTTTTTGCAGCATCCATCACCTCTTCCTCCGTCGCTCCCGGCCGTCCATAGGCAATGTTTTCATAAACCGTACCTGAGAAAAGGTACACATCCTGCTGAACAATACCGATATTCCTGCGCAGGCTCTTCAGGGTAAAGCTCTTGATATCCTGTCCGT
The DNA here is from genome assembly GCF_003435485.1 of Eisenbergiella massiliensis. Classification (NCBI taxonomy): domain Bacteria; kingdom Bacillati; phylum Bacillota; class Clostridia; order Lachnospirales; family Lachnospiraceae; genus Eisenbergiella; species Eisenbergiella massiliensis. The sequence continues at coordinate 78,302 of NZ_QVLV01000006.1, read as the reverse complement.
CAATGGTAATACGTCCCGCAGTCACATCATAGAAACGGGGAATCAGGTTGCAGAGCGTGGTCTTTCCGCCGCCGGAAGGCCCTACAATAGCCAGCTTCTCTCCTTTGTGGATAGAAAGATTCAGATTTGTAAACACAATATTGTGATCATCCGGATATTCAAAGCTAACATCCTTAAAGGTAATCTCCCCTTCCGGCGTGCCCATCTCCACAGCCTCCGGCTCATCAAAAATATCTATATCAGCATCCATGATTTGAAGGAATCTCTCAATTCCCGTCATTCCTCGCTGGAACTGCTCTGCAAATTCAATAATACGTCTTATAGTAGCAATCAGCGTTGTCACATACAGCATGAAAGCGACCAAATCCCCGGGGGCAACAAGACCCTTTATCATAAAGAAGCCGCCCGCCACAATTACCGCCAGATACATAACACCGTCAAACATTTTTACTGTAGTCTGGAACAGCGCCATATATTTGTAGGTTTCTCTCTTGATATCCAGAAATTTATTGTTGTCCACCTCAAATTTCCGGTTCTCCATATCCTCATTGGTAAAGGCCTTAACCACCTTCTGTCCCAGAAGGCTGTCCTCAATTCTGGCATTCAGTTCCCCAATCTGGTAACGCTGTTTGCTGAAAGCGCTCCTCATACGGAAATTCAGGGTCATACAGACTCCGGCCATAATCGGTACAAACACGAATACGATCAAAGTAAGCGGCAGGCTTATCTGTGCAAGAATCACGAAGGAAATTACCGTCTTAATCCCCGCAATGAAAAATTCCTCCGGACAATGGTGGGCAAACTCAGTAACATCAAACAGGTCGTTTGTAATACGGCCCATAATCTGTCCCACTTTTGTATTGTTATAATAAGTATTGGAAAGCTTCTGCAAATGATTATAGGCATCGCGGCGCATATCCGTTTCTATCTTTGCCCCCATAACATGACCCATGCCGGCCATATAGTAGCTGGCAAAACAGTCAATCACACGAAGCAGGAAATAAATGAAGCCGAGACCCGCAATGGTCTTTATGGAAAGGGCCGCCAGATCACGCAGCCCTTCATTCGTAATATAACGCATAATCAGCGGAAGAACCAGTTCACATACCGTAGTCATAGACGCGCAGAACAGATCCAGGAACAGCGTCCCCTTATACTTCTTAAAATAAGGCATAAAACGCCGCATTAATTCCTTTGTTCCATATTGTTCGGTTTTCATAATCTCTCCCCTGGAGCGCCTTCATGGCTGCTCCCGTCCTCCTTTGTTTATTTTTATATTTTACTGCTGTTTATTATATTTTACTGTGCTTTCTCCCCGTAAAGCTGCGCACGGAGATAGGCGCTGTTTTTATCAAAATCCACCTGCAGAACATCCATGCCCCGGATGCTTGCATTCGAATAAGTCCCTTCCAGCGGGATGCTCTCCTGCACCAGCTCATAGGTGAGCAGCTTACCCGCCATCAGGCTCAGGCGCATACATTCTGCCTGCGTCAGGTTGGTTGTCAGGTTCGGGAACAGGCCGTCAATCAGGCCGCCCGGATTCGTCACCGCGGCTGCCGGAAGCTTTTTCATTACAGCCGCAAGCACCTTCCTCTGTCTCTCCGTCCTGCCAAAATCCGTACCAATAAACCGGTTGCGGCTGTAAGCAAGCGCCTGAGGGCCGTTCAGATGAATCGTCCCGCTCAGGGAAGTATCCAGATAATCGGTATCTATCGGCATGCCGCGAAGCTCATTATACTCATTCAGGTAAGCGTTGACCCACTTCACTTCATCATTGGTCAGTTCCATATCCACCCCGTTCACCGCATCCACCAGGTTGGCAAATGCCTGGAAATTCACTACCGCATAACGGTTCACATCGATTCCCAGATTCTGCTTCACCGTCTCCAGAAGAAGCTCGGGCCCGCCGAAGGAATAGGCCGCGTTCAGACGGTTGCCCTCTCTTCCCGGAATATCCACATACATATCACGCAGCAGGGAGGTCATATGAATCGTCCTCGTCTTATCACTGATGGAAAGAAGTATCATGGCATCCGATCTTCCTTCATCCCCTGCTGTCCGGGAATCGCTTCCTATAAGCAGGATGTTCACCACACCCTGTTCCTTCAGCGGCTCACCTGCCAGCGTTTCCACACGGCCGTACCTCATTTTGCCATATATATGTCCAACCATTACATACCAGATTCCTCCCAGCACCGCCAGAAGCACAATAAGCAGGGTGAGAAATTTCCTGAAGCCTGACTTTTTCTTTCCGCCGGAATTTTTCTTTTTTCCGGAAGCACCTTTATTTCCTTTCATTCCGCCGCCCTTTTCTTTCTCAGGTTTCTGCTTCTTCGGGGGCTTCCCCAGTTCCGGCCCGGTCCGGTCCGGGAAACTTGGGCCCGCGTTCTTCCGTTTTGCTTCTTTTTTCCCGTGTCTTACGTATCTTTCCTGCGGGTTGTACCCATACTCCTCCTCCGGAAATGGGTCCCTCCGATAACGCCGGTTGGCATATTCCTCTTCATGGGATTCATCTTCAGGATATTCGTTGCCTGAATAATCTTCTGCAGAATAATCTTCATCCGGGTATTCGTCTTCAGGATACTTTTCTTCGGAGTATTCTTCTCCTAGATACCCATCTTCGGGATACTCATCTTCGGGATACTCATCCTCCGGATACTCTTCGCCAGAGTATTCTTCCGGATATTCTTCCCCGGCAATATAACTGCGTTCTGTATTCCTGCTTTCCTGTTTTTCATACCTGGCCACTTCCCGATCCAGAAACTGCTCAAGGCTTCTCTGGATCTGCTCCATTTCATTACCGGATTCTTTACCCACTGGCAGCCTCCTTTATCTTCCGCGGCGGAACCGCCGCAGCTCTATATTAATTCCGCTCCGGCCTTACAGACAGCAATAAGCCCTGTTATCCGTGACGCAAAGCATGTTTGGAAACTCATTCCCATCGTCTATCGTCTGCAAGCATGCTTTCAGCAAAATTCAAACATGCTTAGTATAGCATACAACCTGCCGAAAACTGAATCGGATTCAGAAAGATTTAAGAATAAATTAAACGGCAATTAAAAAATAACGGCTGTCCGATTTCCGGAAGCCGTTATCTTTTTGTTCTGTGAGAGCGATAGACGGGGCTCGAACCCGCGGTCTCGACCTTGGCAAGGTCGCGCGTTACCAACTACGCCACTATCGCATTCTGACATCACTCAATATATCCTTTTGTGATGTACCTGCCCGTCTGTCCAACGGGCAAGTATTACTATACAATAAACTTAATTTGTTGTCAACTATATTTTTAAATTTTTTTATTTTTTTATTTCTGCTGTCCGGCCGGTTCCATTATTACGGCTTACGGCCTGCCGCCTGCTGCCTCAGGGCACCCGCCGCTCCGCTCTACTCCTCCAGCGTCCCCGCATACTTCACCCGGTACACTCTCTTGAGCGAGTCATTGATACGGTTTTCATCAATCGTCCCATCCTTAACCGCCGCCACAACGCCTTCGTACGCCTTCACGAAATCCTCCGGCATAAGTATCATATCCGCGCCTGCCTTCAAAGCCTTTATTGCCGCCTCATCCGCCGCATAATATTCGGAAATGGCAGACATATTCATGGCATCTGTAATTACAATGCCGTTATAACCCAACTGTTTTCTTAAAATATCCGTAATGATCTTCTCATTCATGGATGCCGGTTCCGCATCCCCGTCCGTCAGACCCGGCGCCGAAATATGGCCTACCATCACCATATCCGTCCCGGCATCAATCCCGGCCTGGAAAGGCAGGAACTCCGCCGCCTGCATTTCTTCCAGCGTCCTGTCCGTTTTCACAGAGCCTTCATGGGAATCCCCCGACGTATTTCCATGTCCTGGGAAATGCTTGATGCAGGCGCTTATCCCCGTATCCTGCAGTCCCTGTACGGCGCTTGCAACCATCTGGGACACCACTGCCGGATCGCTGCCGAAGGCTCTGTCCCCAATCACCTTATTGTCCGGATTGGTCAATACGTCCGCTATCGGCGCAAAATCCAGATTGAAGCCATATTCTCCGAGATAAGTGCCAATTGTCTGTCCCGCCGTATATGCAGCGGATGCGTCACCGCCCGCTCCAATATCCGCCATCGGTCCCACATTGGTCAGCTTCAGCTGATCCGCCACTCTGGCGACACTGCCGCCCTCTTCATCCACTCCCAGGAAAAGAGGATAGGTCGCATAACCGGCCGTCTTGGAAAGCATTTCCTTCAGCTGTTCTGCGGACTGAATATTCTGCGCAAAATATACGAGGCCCCCTACCGGATATTTCTTCAGGGCCTCCTCCGTACCTGAACCTGCCTGAACCGCTTTAGTTACTCCGGTCAGCTGCTCCGGCGTAACTATGAACAAACCAGCCACCTTATCCTCCAGGCTCATATTGGCTACACAGGATTCCACCAGTTCCTCCAGCAGTTCTTCCTTAGATGGAACATTCTCAACCGGCGGCTCCGTCTGTGCTTCTCCTGTTTCATTCTCCGTCTGCGACTGCATCATTGCTTCCTCCTGAGCCAGAGATTCCGCCTGCGCCTGAGATTCCTCCGCCGCTTTTTTCTCCTCCATGGCGCTGGCTATCGACCGGATCCCCATCACTCCGCCCGTCACGATTCCGGCCAGAATCAGCACTGCCACAATATATGATATAATCTGGTTTCTGACCCTTCTTTTTCTCCGCATGTCTCTCCGGTTCATTCCAATACCCCTTTACATAACTTAACTGATTCATTCTTTGCAGCCGCCTGATTTGGAGCCGCCGAAGCAGCGCCCCGCCAGCAATATGAGAGTCCTCAGGCTTATGCGAACTCTGAATTATTATTCTTGAATTACCAACTCTGGATTTTCTGTTTTAACAGTACCACAAATAGAAGCGGGTATCAATCATTTTTCATTCTTGACACCCGCTCCTAAACTATGCTATCCAATGGCCTCTTCCTCCATTTTTCTCCTCCGCTTTTCTTTCCACTCTTCCTACTCTTTGTACTCGTGTACTGCAACGGTATTCATCTTATTTCTATGATGATTCTTCGTCACTCAAGTAAGTGTACTCGTTCTGCTTCGGTCCTTAGCATCGTCCTTAAAGTATATATTTTATTGTTCTTAAAGATTCTATTCTTTTCTCTCCCGGATTTCTTTAAAATGACGGCTCTTTTTGTTTATCTGACTGCCATCTATAATAAATTACTTCTTTCAACTAAGGATACTGTTTCCTTGGCTCTCAGAACCTTTTCTTTAAACTAAAGATGTCGGCTTATGTCGTTTCTTTAAACTAAAGATAATTTTCTTTGCTGTCAGAAATTTTCTCGTTCTCAAAAGAATCTTTTTTACAGTTACCAGCCTGTCAGATAACCACGATTCCTTCAATCTAAAGTCCTTCTCGTGAAAGAAAATCCTTTTCTCTTATCGAACAATCTTTAAGGCTTTCCTTATTAAGTTGTGTTTCGCTGTCTGATTATTTCTTTAAAAATTTTGTTTTTAGAGATTAAAGTTTATGTTTTCGGTGGTCTGTACCTTCCTTTCCTCTATATTTTTTTGTTTCTTCCTTGTTTGTGACTTCATTATATCTGTATAAATAAGAATTGTCAATATATTTTTTGTCTTTTTTAATAAAAAATGTTATTTTTCCATTTTCAATAAAAATAAGCTTTAATTATATGTATATTGTATATAATTATATGAATTGTCTGACAATTCAATTTCTTGTTCTTCTATTCCCTATCCCCACATAAATTGACAATGCTCTTTTTACGCCTTACACTATCATTAATAACAATTGCCGCCGGTTATACGGCGGCGGAACGGAGGGTTACATATGGACAACAGACAAACAGCCTTTGCCAGGGCCTGTGAGGGGATTATCGCCAATCTGAAAAAAAGGAATATGGAAGGGTACTTTTTCGAAGACAGCGCTTCCTGTGTCAGGGCAATACTTGAGATGATGCCGGAAGGCAGCGTTGTATCCTGGGGCGGAAGCGCTTCCGTACAGGAGAGCGGGATGATGGATGCGCTGAAGCAGGGAAATTACCGGCTGATTGACCGTTCTGAAGCCAAAACACCGGAGGAACAGCGTGAAATCTATGCCCGGACCGTTATGTCCGATTACTATTTTATGAGCAGTAATGCAATTACCTATGAAGGGGAGCTTGTGAACTTTGACGGAAACGGGAACCGGGTGGGCTGCCTGATTCACGGCCCCAGGCACGTGATGCTCATTGTGGGGATGAATAAGGTGACAGCTTCCCTGGAAAGCGCCGTCCAACGTGTCCGCACCATGGCCTGCCCGCCCAATGCCGTCCGCCTGAACCGCCAAACGCCCTGCGCAGCCACGGGGAAATGCGAAGACTGTCTGTCTCCCGATTGTTTCTGCAACCAGCTTGTTATAACAAGGCGCAGCGGCCATACAGGCCGGATTAAGGTATTCCTGGTTGCCGAGGATCTTGGGTTCTGAAAAAGTTGAAACAGATGCAGAATAAATGAGCGCAGCCGCGGCATCTGAATGCCCCCAGGCACAAAAAGCGTGAAATTCCGGCCGTGAGCCATGGAATTTCACGCTTTCTTCTTTTTAGACTGCCTGTATCAAATCCGTATGTTAAATCTGAACCAGCACAAACATATTATAAATCGCACGGATTGCCGTTTCAAAGTCCTCATTTCTTACGCCGATGATGATATTCAGCTCGCTGGAGCCCTGATCAATCATTTTTACGTTAACATTGGAATGGGCAAGGGCGGAAAAGATTCTGCCGGCCGTTCCTCTTGTGGATTTCATGCCGCGGCCCACAACTGCAATAAGGGCCAGATCGGATTCAATATCAATGGTATCCGGGTGGGCAAGACGGTGGATGGCGGACACCACCTTCTGCTCCTTATCCATAAATTCATCCTGATGCACGAAAACTGTCATGGTGTCGATGCCTGAAGGCACATGTTCAAAGGAAATGCCGCTGTCCTCAAAGGCCTGGAGCACCTTGCGGCCAAAGCCAATTTCCGCATTCATCATGTCTTTTTCAATATTGACGGAACAGAAGCCCCTCTTTCCTGCAATTCCCGTAATGACGAATTTGGATTTCTGACAGGTGCTTTCCACAATCCATGTTCCGTTATCGTCCGGCGCATTGGTATTGCGGATATTGATGGGAATCCCTTCCTTTCTTACAGGGAAAATAGCGTCCTCATGGAGAACCGTTGCCCCCATATAGGAAAGCTCCCGCAGCTCCTTATAGGTGATGGTATCGATGCCTACGGGGTTGGGGATGATACGGGGATCCGCAATCAGGAAGCCCGAAACATCAGTCCAGTTTTCATAAACCTCCGCATGAACAGCCTTTGCCACAATGGAGCCCGTAATATCGGAACCTCCCCTGGAAAAAGTATGGACAGTACCGTCCGGCATAGCGCCGTAAAAACCGGGAATTACCGCATACTCTTCTTTTTCCAGTCTTGCAGACATCACCTTATCCGTTTTGTACGGATCAAAATTCCCGTCCTCGTCAAAGAAAATCACTTCCGCCGCATCAATAAAAGTAAATTTCAGATAGGCCGCCATGATGATGCCGTTCAGATATTCTCCTCTGGAAGCTGCATAATCCTTTCCCGCTTTTTTCTTAAAATTATCTAAAATGACTTTGAATTCTTCCTTCAGGGACAGTTCCAGGGAAAGCCCCTTGATAATTTCCTCATATCTTGCTTCAATCGCCTTCAGCTGATCCTGAAAGGGCTGATCCTCTTGTGCGGCGGCATAGCAGGCATACAGCATATCCGTTACCTTGGTATCCTTTTTGCTGCGTTTCCCGGGAGCGGAGGGCACCACAAATCTCCTTTCCTTGTCAGAATTGATGATATCGCCTGCCTTTATAAACTGTTCAGCGCTGGCAAGGGAGCTTCCTCCGAATTTCACAACCTTCATAATAATAACCTATCCTCACGCCTCCTGATACGGCGTTTTTTTCCTTTCTTTTTTATGCTTTGGGACCAGACCGGCGGCCGGGCGCCGGCAAGGGCTTTTTACAGATGCATCTTCTGTTTGATTTCCAGGAATTTATCCATAAGCTTATACCCTTCAGGGATAAAATTCCCACTCAGGATAGCCTCTGCTTCATTATAATTCCAGTCATTCTTCTGCGGGCTGGTGCTGTCGTACAAAAGATAGGGCACGCTTTCCGCCGTATGGGTCCTTATCCTTATCGGCGTGGGATGATCCGGCATGACCAGAAGCCTGTAAGCCTCTCCGCTCCTGTCAAGGGCTTCCGTCAGCGGTCCAACCACCCTTGCATCCAGATATTCGATGGCCTGCAGCTTCTTTTCCACGCTGCCCTGGTGGCCCATCTCATCCGGCGCTTCTATATGAATATAGGCAAAATCATAGCCGTCCTTTATCAGGGCGTCCACCGCCGCCTGCGTTTTTCCTTCATAATTCGTATGTAAACCGCCGGTGGCTCCTTCCACCTGCGCCACATCCATCCCCGCGCCCACGGCAATCCCCTTCAGCAGGTCAACCGCGGATATCATGATGCCCTTTTTCCCGGTTTTCTCCTGGAAGGAGGGAAGTGCGGGCCTGGTTCCCGCTCCCCAGAACCAGCAGCAGTTGGCGGGGTTCAACCCGTTTTTCCTGCGTTCCTTATTAATAGGATGATCCTTTAAAATCTCATAGCTTTTTTCCATCATTTCATAAAGCATTCTGTCAGCCGGCAGATAAGGGGCTATCTCCCTGCCCAGCACATCATGCGGGGGCGTCAGCTCTTCCACCTCGCCGTTCTGCCAAATCAGGCAGTGGCGGTAGCTGGTTCCCACATAAAAATGATAAGGGTCACGATCCAGTTTCTTCATCACGGCATGAAGCAGCACCGCGCAATCCTCCGTACTGATTTCCCCGGAGCTGTGATCCAGGATTCTCCTTTTGAAAAAAGGGATTCCCTCTTCCTCGGAAAGCGTTACTATATTACACCGCATGGCGATATCCGTATCCTGCATGGGAACCCCGATGCTCAATGCCTCCAGCGGAGAACGGCCCGAATAATATTTCCTGGGATCATAGCCGATTACCGACAGGTTCGCCGTGTCGGAGCCGGGCTTCATGCCTTCAGGTATGGTGCTTACCATGCCGATTTCGGATTTTTTGCTGAGCGCATCAAGCGCCGGCGTCTTTGCATACGATAAAGGGGTTTTTCCGTTCAGCCGGGAGATGGGCTCATCTGCCATCCCGTCTCCCAGCACCACCACATATTTCATTCATTCCTCGATTCCGCCGCCTGCCGCGGCCTGCCATACATTCTAGTCCTCTTCCAGGCGGATCCGGCTGATAAATCCGGGAAGCTCCGCCGACTTCTGTGCAAATTCCTTTTCCGTCATAACAGGGGTCACAAAGCCGTATTCACCGGTTATTCCCTCCGCTTCTATTTTATCCACATCTCCGAACAGCTTCTTTACCGCATCCTCCGAGCCTTCAGAAACACGCACGAAGAATTTCCGGGAAGCATCCTCCACGCTCTTAAGGGAAAGCTTTTCTTCCTCCCAGATGCAGATGATGTGCTTGCGTCCGTGCTTCGCACAGTCAATCACATCGGAAACCACCGCGCTGGCGGTAGGCAGCTTTCCGGCGCCTCTTCCGTAATACATGGAATCACCCAGGGTATTGCCCCTGATGAAAATAGCGTTAAACACATCATTTACACTGTGCAGGGGATTCTTCTCCCCGATCATAAAGGGCGCCACCATGGCATAATATTCGCCGTCCAGCTCGCGGCTCTTGGCCAGAAGCTTGATGAATTTATTCATCTTTTTGGCATAGAGGAAATCCTCTTTTGTGATTTTCGTGATTCCTTCTGTGTAAATATCCTCGTAACGCACGGTTTTCCCGGTCATCAGGGAGGAAAGGATGGCGATTTTACGGCAAGCGTCATAGCCCTCCACATCGGCCTCGGGATTGCGTTCCGCATAGCCCTTATCCTGCGCTTCCTTCAGACAGTAATCAAAATCGCTTCCCTCTTCCGCCATTTTAGTCAGTATATAATTGGTGGTTCCGTTAAGGATACCGTTAATCAGCTCAATTCGTTCTGCCGTAAGCGCTACATTCAGCGGACGGATAATGGGGATGCCGCCGCCCACGCTGGCTTCAAACAGATAGTTGCATTCATTCTCACGCGCCGTGCGGATAAGCTCGGCCCCATGGTTTGCCACCAGCTCCTTATTGGAGGTGCAGACGCTCTTCCCGGCCTTCAGGGCCTGCATGGAAAAAGTGAAGGCAGGCTCGTTGCCTCCCATGGTTTCACATATAATGGATACCTCAGGGTCGTTCAGGATGATATTGTAATCATGCACTATCCTGTCTTCATAAGGATCTCCGGGAAAATCCCTCAGGTCCAGGATATATTTCACATGCAGCTCCTGTCCCGCCCTTTTGTCAATGACATCCTTGTTCGTCTCAATAACTTCAACAACACCGCTTCCTACCGTACCGTATCCCAGAACTGCTACGTTTATCATATCTCTTCCTCCGTCTTGCCACTTTTATGAAATTCTATTGAAATTCTATTCCTTCGCCAATATCTTGACGTTACGGACGCCTCTTCGCTCTTCCATGGTTTCCAGCATCCTGGAAACATCTCCCGTCGTGCTGAGCACCTGGACGCTGATGCTTAAGGATGCCACGCCGTTAATGGGGATACTCTGATGGATTGTCAGAATATTCGCCCCGAAATCCGCAATTACCTTCAGCACATCCGATAAAAGCCCCGGCTCATCCTCTATTGACATGGACAACGTAATTGTGGTACCCTGTGCGGTATCATGGAACGGAAAAATATCATCCTTATATTTGTAAAAAGAGCTCCGGCTGATATCCACTCTCTCCACCGCATCCTGTATCGTCGCCGCTTTTCCTGATTCCAGCAGGCGCTTTGCCTCAACTACCTTCAGCAGGACCTCAGGCACCGCCTTCTGTTTTACTACATAATAATCGCTCGTCTTCTGCATATTCCTCATCCTGTATCCCGGGCTGTTTTCATGCCTTCAGGCCCTTATCATATCATGTCTTTCCACTGCAAACAATTGTGTGTCACCGAGAGATATTGTAGCATAGGGTTTCCGGGAAAGCAACAAAAATTTACAGGCGGATTGTACTTTTAGAAATACAATCCGCCTGACACTGCATAAATATGCATTCAATTATACATTACAGCAAAAACAGCAGCAAATATCTCAGCAGGAGCAAAATCAGCATATGCACCGGATAAATGAGATAAAAGAAATATTTATGCCCCTTTATATATCTTTTTCCGTTGCATAAATAGATCAGGGGGAATACGGCAATGCAGAAGCCCTCTATCCCCAGGCTGTCCACCGCATTCTCCAGGCTGCGCAATCCCAGCGGAACGCCGATAAAATAAGAGGCAAGAAAAAGCGCAGGGGACAGGATACACTGCAGGCTCCTGTCCCCGCGCAGCAAATACAGCACAACAATGAGGAAAACACCGCTGTATCCATAGTCCGTATGCAGCAGTCCGGCCGCCGTCATTCCCGCCGCCACAGCAGCGGCGCTGCACAGCCCGCCAAAAACCTGTGACTTCAGCCGCTCCCGGCACTGTCTTACCGCAGCCATCGTCAGCAGCCCGGCCAGAAGCGTCCAGAACACATTCTGATGCGCCATTGTCATTTTTCCATAAAACAGAAGATCAAAGGGCGCCTCCGACAAAAGGGCAAACAGGAAAAGCCGCAGGGCATACCTGGCCACGCTCCTTGTATGCAGAAAGCCCTGCAGCAAAAGATAGCAATATATGGGAAAGGACAGACGTCCCACAGTCCTCAGAATCTGATACGCCGCATCACAGTATTGCCAGGCCGCGCCGCCTTCAGGGATGGTGTGAACAAGGAAATACTTCAGCAGCCCGGCCCCCACATGGTCAAGAAACATGGTCACAAGCGCCAGGAGCTTAAGCGCATCCTCTGAAAACATGCCGTTTGCATCCCGCAGGTTTCTCAATACAATCCGGGTGTTTCCTTTACTTTTCATAATTACCTCAACTTAAAAATAACGGGGCATGCCGCCCCGTTATTTCTCCTCTTTTTATTACACAAGCGGATATTTGTCCGTCAATGTCTGTACAATCGCTCTCGCTTCCGGAATCTTTGCCTCGCCGCCCTTGATAACCAGTGCAATCGCTTCTGCGATCCTGTCCATATCCTCCGTATTCATGCCTCTGGAGGTAACGGCCGGCGTACCCAGACGGACGCCGCTGGTTACGAACGGAGACTTGGGATCGTTGGGGATGGTGTTCTTATTGCAGGTAATATGCGCTTCGTCAAGCAGCTTCTCCACCGCCTTGCCCGTCAGATCAAAGTTAGTCAGATCCACAAGCATCAGGTGATTGTCCGTGCCGCCGGATACGATTTTGATTCCTCTGCTCATCAGCCCCTTGCACAGCGCCTGGGCATTATCAATGATTCCCTGCTGGTACACCTTAAAGTCGTCACTGAGCGCTTCCTTAAAGCATACGGCCTTTGCAGCGATTACGTGCATCAGGGGGCCTCCCTGGATTCCGGGGAAAATAGCCTTGTTAAAATTATACTTCTCTGCAGCTTCCTTATTGCAGAGGATCATGCCTCCCCTGGGTCCGCGCAGCGTCTTATGGGTTGTAGTCGTTACCACATCCGCATAGGGGATCGGGCTGGGATGAAGCCCTGCGGCAACCAGGCCCGCAATATGGGCCATATCCACCATCAGGCAGGCTCCCACTTCGTCGGCAGCTTCCCTGAAGGCTTTGAAATCTATGGTTCTTGCATAGGCGGAAGCCCCTGCAATGATCATTTTAGGCTTGCATTCTCTGGCGAGCTGTTTCATTCTGTCATAATCGATGAAGCCTTCATCATTCACGCCGTAAGGCACAATGTTGAAGTATTTTCCGGACATATTCACCGGGCTGCCGTGTGTCAGATGTCCGCCGTGATCCAGATTCATACCCATAACGGTATCTCCCGGATTCAGGACGGCAAACTGAACCGCCATGTTGGCCTGTGCACCGGAGTGGGGCTGTACATTGGCATAATCACAGCCAAACAGCTTCTTCGCACGTTCAATGGCAAGGTTCTCAACCTCGTCCACACATTCACATCCGCCGTAATATCTTTTGGCCGGATAGCCTTCCGCATACTTGTTGGTAAGCACGCTTCCCATTGCCGCCATTACAGCCTTGCTCACCCAGTTCTCAGAAGCGATCAGCTCGATATGGCTGTTCTGCCTTTCCTGCTCATCCACAATCGCCTGCGCGATTTCCGGATCTGTCTTCTTCACTTCATCCAGAGAATACATCCTTTTACCTCCTGCATAAGTATGTCCGCTACGATTCATCTGTTGCGGCGCGTTAATATATTAAATTGCGTTGGGATGATTATAGCATACATTCCATTAAATGCAAATATAAAATTATTCTTATACTTTTCTTAAGTTGCCCTTTTTCACTTTACTTGCCATTTCATTTCTGCTACAATACAACCTTAGAAAATCAGTAATTATGAGGTTACAGGACAGCCTCCGGAGGCCGGACTGTAATATTTGAGGGAAAGCCGGGGAGATTCATATGTATTCATTTTTGGTAAATCCTGCCTCCCGTTCCGGGAGAGGGCAGAAATACTGGGAACGGATAAAGCCTGTCCTTGAGGAAAGGAAGATTCCTTATCAGGTCTTTTTTTCAAAAGGCCCGGGCGACATGGTTAAGCTTTCCCGGCAGCTGACTTCTTCCCTGTCTCCGGAAGGAGAGGACGTCCACCTTGTTGTTTTGGGGGGCGACGGAACCGCCAACGAAGCGGTGCAGGGAATTGCGGATTTTTCCAGGACGCGGTTCAGCTATATCCCCACTGGCTCCAGCAACGATCTGGCCCGCGATGCAGGCATCAGCCGGAATCCCCTGGAAGCCCTGGAACGCATACTCTCCTCCGCCCGCGAACAACGGATGGATGTGGGTTTTCTTCATTATAATACAGCATACCTGCCCGAAGCCTCCCGGCCTGCGGACGTACCGCCGGACCGCCGTTTCCTCGTAAGCTGCGGCATCGGCTTTGACGCCGGCGTATGCCAGGAAGCCATGAAGTCACGCATGAAGGATTTCCTGAATAAAGTAGGTCTGGGCAAATTAACCTATCTGGGAATCGCCCTGAAACAGCTGATGCGCTCAGGAAGAGACAGCGCTGAGCTGGTTATAGATGAAAACAGCTCTTCGGCAAAAAGCATCCGCCTCCCCGGCCTGATGTTTATCGCCTGCATGTCCCACTGTTACGAAGGCGGCGGCTTCTACTTCTGCCCCGGCGCGGATGCGGCGGACGGCATGCTGGATCTGTGTACGGTCAGCGGCGTGCCCAAATGGAAGGTGTTGCTTGTCCTTCCCACCGCTTTTCAGGGAAAGCACTATCGCTACAATGGCGTGGAGCGTTACGGCGGCCAGACCATACATATCCGCACCTCCGCTCCTTTATGGGTCCATACCGACGGCGAGGTAGCCTGCCGCTCGGACGATATTACGGTCAGCTGTTCAAAGCAGCTGCTCCGTTTCTATTATTAAACGTAACAACTCAGGCCTGCGGGAATATTGTTGCAAAAGCCGGCTTATAGGACTGCTTTTCCACCTGTATTCCCATCGGATGAACATCCGATGCTTCCTGAGTGGCAGAGCCATTCAGAAAGACGGCCGTCCTGATTACATAGTAACTATGAACATTAACGCTAACTGCTAATCCGATCCTCCCCGTTCTTTGTTCCGTCGGCAATGCCCACATGGAATGAACACCAGGGACCTTCAAAGAGGCGAATATTATGAAAAACATCTATGAAAAATACAAACACATTCTTCCCTTTGCATTATACTTCTTCGTATATATGACCTGGTTCTCCTGGCTGGAGCAAAGACATATATGGAAATATCAGGTAATCCATATGGCGGTTGACAACTATATTCCTTTTAACGAGATTTTCATCATTCCTTATTTCCTGTGGTTTGTCTACGTACCGGCAGTTGTCCTGTACCTGGCTCTGCACAATAAGGATGACTACTACAGAACAGCCATCTTTCTCTGCACCGGAATGACGGTATTCCTTCTGGTCTCCACCTTTTTCCCCAACGGACACCATTTAAGGCCCGCCGTAATGCCCAGGGACAATATCTTTACCCAGATGGTCGCTTCGCTTTACAAAACGGATACCCCCACCAATCTCTGGCCAAGCATACACGTATATAACTCACTGGGCGCGCATTTCGCACTCTCCCGCTCAGAACTGGGCAGGAAAAAATGGCTGCGCAGAACCTCCGGGGTTCTCTGTGTTTCCATTATCCTGGCAACCATGTTCCTGAAGCAGCATTCCGTCTTCGACGTACTTACCGCTTTTGTCATGGCCGCAGCCATGTACGGAATCGTTTACCACTACGACGTACTCATCTACCTGAAACAATACAGAACCGCAAGACGTGCTGCAAGAGCCGCGCATAAAATCCGCTGATTTATGATTTATGAAAAAAGCTTCTATGCAAAATATTTAAAGCAAAACAATACGCGAGGCAGGTAACCGACCAGATTACCTGCCTCCTTTTTATAACCACATCCCCCATCTCCCCGCCCGCTCCTAAACAACTTCCTCCACCACCCTTGCCCTTCCATCCTTTTGCCCTTCCGCCCTTTTGCCCTTCCGTCCCCACTACCCCAGCCGTGGCGGAAGAAAAAGGCCTCCCGGAGGGGCTCTCCTTGCGGTCCTTTGCCGGAGACGGACAGGGCGTCGGGCAGGTGTTGGCAGCGGCTGCTTTTTAGACTATGGAGATGAGACTTAAAATTGTGGAAGGCTTTCCTGACACAATTTTCGCCCAAGGCTCATCGCAATGCCCAGTCTAACAGCAGCGCTGCCAACACCTGCCCGACGCCCTGACCGCCTCCGGCAAAGGACCGCAAGGAGATCCCTTCCCCGGGAGGCCTTTTTCTTCCGCCACGGCGCCGCTCTAATTAAATTTGAAGAACCTTTGACAGAGCTTATAGCCCTCCACAGAGATCTTCCTGCCGCCCTTTCCCGGCAGGTTGGTATAACTGCCCAGTAGCCCATACCGCAGCCTGAAAAACACGAACGGATCCTTCTGCTTGATATATTTCCACAGCTCGTTTTTCTTTTCCAGATTCTCATCCGTTCCGGAACAAATCAGCATAATTGACGACACCGTGGTAATGATATCCAGGTAGTTGAGCATATAATTGCGCAGCTTCTTATGCGTTGCCAGAAACTGCTTTTTGGCAGTCACATAATCCACCATGATTTTATTTACCTTCAGCTGCTGATCGATTCTCCCGATCATCACCTTTTCATTTACGGACTGATCCGCGCGGCCGATATAATACCTGTAAAAATTCACATCCATATAATACATTTTCTTCACGTACGGCAGCGGCTCAAACACGAAAAGATTGTCCACATAAAAAGTATGCTCCGGCAGCTTCAGCCCGCAGTCCTTCAGAAGCTTTGTACGGAAAATGACGGAATGCATAAGGATGTACTGTCCTTTATGGAACCGGTGCACATCATTCCATGTAAAAATCTCGTCCTCCGGGAGCACATGGCGGTAACGGATTACCTTTTTGCGCTTTTCCCCTTCTTTTTCATATACATAGTTGGCGATCAGCATATCCAGGACTTCCTCGCCGCCTGTAAGCTCCGTAAGCTTATCAAGGATTTCCCCATAAGCCGTATCAGAAACCCAGTCGTCGCTGTCCACCACCTTGAAATACAGCCCCGCTGCATTCTCAATGCCTGTATTTACCGCTGAGCCATGGCCTCCGTTCTCCTTGTGGATGGCTTTGACTATGGCAGGATACTTTTCCGCATATTCATCCGCAATCGCGGCTGTGGCATCTGTGGAGCCATCATCCACAATCAGGATCTCCACGTCCTCTCCGCCCGGAAGCAGGGAATCAATACATTTCCTCATATATTTTTCAGAATTATAACAGGGTACTGTTATAGACAACAGTTTCATATCTGCTCCTATCTGGCGCCTGGCGCCTGCGCGGTTTCACCCGCGATCTTTTCAGAAAGGGAGAATCTGTTTCGCTTTTGTCCCTTCCTCACTTCTTTTCTTCAAATTTATCATTTCCCAGCCGTATCTGCAGATATCCGGTATAAGCCGCGTAGGCCGACGGAATGGGATATTCCTTTTCCGTCAGGGAAGGCTCAATAAACAGCAGTCCCTCCTGCGTTCCCCCTACGGGCTCCAGTTCATCCACGCGTACCGCATAGCCAATCATATCCCATTCCCTATGGGTAAAAACATGTCTGGAATCAGGAAGCTTCTGTATCCTCAGAGGATGCAGCCCCTTTTCTTTAAGCAGGGCAAGTACCTCCTCCTGGCTCAGATGCCCTTCCTCCGACGGGAATTCATACATTCCGGCCAGCATTCCCTTTGCGGGCCTTTTCCTGATGGCGGCTCTCATGGCATCCTGAATGACAAGGATCGTTTTTTTCTCAATACTTCTTGCCTTCTTTGCCGCCTTTTTAGGAAATTCTGTTTCTCTGCCCTCTATGTGCGCCTTACAGGAGGCTTCCCATGGACACTCCCCGCATTTCGGCGCGCCGTTGGGAATACAGACAATGGCCCCCAGCTCCATCAGCGCCTGGTTAAAATCCCCCGGCCGATCCTTTGGCATTACCGCCTTCAGATCCTCTTCCACGCTTTTTCTCACCTTATCATTGAGCATGTCCCTGCCGTCCGCCCTGTATCTGGATATTACCCGCAGCACATTGCCATCCACAGCCGGCACCGCCCGGCCATATGCGATGGAAGCCACCGCTCCCGCCGTATAGCTGCCTATCCCCGGAAGCTTCAGCAGCTCTTCCCGGCTGTCCGGCATCCGGCCGCCGTATTCCGCCATAATTGCCTGCGCCGCCTTCTGCAGGTTCCTGGCACGGTTGTAATAACCAAGTCCCTCCCACAGCTTGAGCAGCTTGTCCTCAGGCGCCTGCGCAAGCTCCGGTATTCCCGGAAGCGCCTCCATAAAACGCTCAAAATAGGGCTTGACGGCTTCCACTCTTGTCTGCTGGAGCATGATCTCCGAAACCCACACGCGGTAAGGCGCCGGATTCTCTCTCCAGGGAAGCACCCGCCTGTGTCCATCATACCATTTCAACAGCGGCGGCGCAATATCGCAGAGATTTTCATTGTTATCCGCTTCGCATACGGCAGGCCCGTCTGCCATACTTCGTCCTTTGGCAGTTTGAATGAAACATTCCTGCTTTTTGGCTTCGGGTTTCAGAACAACGGGGATCTCATAACTGATTTCCATGCTGTCCTGCGTCACATGACAGCCTCTGGCGTAAATAGCAACACCGGCCTCCTGCGCCCGTTCAAGCGCCTGGGCAAAAGCAGGCTGCGTTTCCCAGTTAGGCGTAAAACGGCGGATTCCTTCCATCTGTACCACGAACAGTATCCCCGCTTCATATCCGTTTTCCTTAGCCTGGATGAGTTCCTCCACATGCTTGAGGGCACGCAAAGAGGGGGCATCCGGAAACAGCGCCGTCCTTTGCGTTTCCAATGTTACCCCCTTAACCTCCAGCCACATTTTCACAGCTTCCGATTCCACATAGAAATCAAAACGGGAATTCCCGTAAGTACATTCCGGCTTTATCAGCTTTACCGGAGCCAGCAGGCCTCCTGATGCCAGCCATTCCCCGGCAGCCAGATTCGGTGCAGCCGAATCCATATTGACAAGCAGCCCGCCCTTTTCCACCGCCACCAAATCGTAGGCGGTTTTCCGTCCGGGGTTGCCGCTTTTTTCCAGATAGACTGTGACGCCCTTTTGCAGCAGTTCCCTGCATCTGCCGGTATTTTTAACGTGTACTTTCTCCTGCCTGCCGTCAATCTCCACATAAGCGATAAAACGGTTCGGCCGTTCTATAAAGGTTCCTTTCACGATATCTTTATATTTCATAAAAACAGTTATTCTCCTGACTGTTACTGCTGCTCTTTCTACTGCTGCCGCCTTTACCCGGAAAAAATTCTATCTGAGCCTGTTGCACTCATATTTTTCCAGAGTAACGATGCAGTTCTTAAGCGTCATGTAGCGCTCCTCAAGTTCCCCATCTTCCAGCTCCAGATCCAGGGAAACCGCCATGGTATTGAGCATATCGTCCGTGATACGGCTGTGCAGCCCCACCAGAATATTCAGCTTATCCTCATAGGTATCAGCATCCAGGAACTCTACCAGCATGGGGTCCAGATTAAGTTCTTCTTCTGCCTCTTCAGGAGAATCCTCCGCACATGCCTTTGGCGAGCCGGTTTCTCCACCCGGCGCTCCAGACGGCTTACCCATAATCTGGGGCACAAGGGTGAAACGGTATTTTGCCTGTACCTGAGGATACTTTTCGTGATCAACCTCGCTGACAAACATGGAAAGAGGTCTTACAAATACCTGAAAATCACCATACAGGGCCTGATACACAACCATAGCCTCTCCGGTCTCCGAATGCGTGGCAAGCGTGACTATACGATAGAGATTTCCTTTAAAATGCTGATAAATTTCATTTGGTTCGGGGATTCTGTCCATTTCGCTTCTCCCATCTGCTTATACAGCTCCGCCCTTAATGACAGACGGATTCATTAAAAACAGCCGGTCCCTTATCCGGCGGCCGGCATCGATTATGCTTTATTATACCCCAAAACCTGTGTTCTGTCATTCCCCAATTGCCGGGGATTCAGGAAATTCATTACAGCTGTCACAGTCCAGATAACTGAAACATGCCCGCAGTCCGCACATCTCTTATGTTCCGTACTGTGTCCTGACTGATTTGTCAAAAAAATTCCTGATAAATCCTGCAGTCCGGCGCACCGAATTCCACTTTGCCTATACGTTCAAGAATACCCTGTATCTCTGATTTATCCAGATTTTCAAATCTTCTGTTATGGATTTTCAACAGATAGGTCTTCTCTCCCCTCACGTCCCTGCTGAAGGTCAGGGTCAGCCCCGAATTGGCATAGCCCTCTTCCTTCAAAATCTTCCTGACCTGAGCCAGGTAGTCCTCCTCAAGGCGGCTGTAATATCCGTCCTCCTCACGGAAGGCATCCCTCGACTGTCCTTTCACCGTACCTGCTATACAAAATGCGGAAATCACGATTAAAACCACGGTTACTGCTATCAAACCCGCTCTGCTTTTAATTCTTTCTGCCATAGATTCTTCCTCCATCCTGCGCCCCTTTTATCCCTTGCGGCACCTGTTCTGTCCGATATCAGTTCTTATTATGTCGTACTTTTTATATGGTAATGATGTTTGTTTATAGATTAGATGCTCCGAAAAGGAAAAAAGTTTAAAATTTTTTCTAAATTGCATTAAAAAATAATCCAATAAGATTTTGTCATTCTTTGCTTTAACTATAAAAAGCATGTAAATGTTTAGCTCCCTCACAATTATTGCCAATATCCATCCTAATTGCCTTCGGCGATGGATTTTAGCACTACTGAACCGCTTTCTTATGTTACGGCCAGCGCTTCATGCTGGCCTGCACAGCTAAATGCGTTAACCTGTTTAACAGTTATTCAAGCGTAACATATACTTCTCTAAAAACCTTCTAAAAATACCCTGTTATATTTCATTTAAACAGCCTCCTGTACAGGCGGTATTTTATAAAAAGATCAAAAAATACCTCTGACAGAAATTTTTCCCA
Source organism: Eisenbergiella massiliensis (assembly GCF_003435485.1). Taxonomy (NCBI): domain Bacteria; kingdom Bacillati; phylum Bacillota; class Clostridia; order Lachnospirales; family Lachnospiraceae; genus Eisenbergiella; species Eisenbergiella massiliensis. The sequence goes on along the minus strand of NZ_QVLV01000006.1, from coordinate 57,612 downwards.
TCAGAGGTATTTTTTGATTTATTTACAGCTGTCCGGCAGCACTACAGTTGCCGTTATTTTATTAAACATCGGTTGGAGAACCATATCTGGCAGGTATGAAGCCAGCCGGATATTACGGCCGGACAAGAGCTTCTCCCACAAGCCTGTTGACAAGGGCGCCGTCCGCCTTTCCCTTGACTCTTGGCATAAGCTCCTTCATAATTTTCCCTTTGTCCTTCACAGTTGGCGTTACGATTCCCAGGCCGGCAAGAACCTCATTTATTTCTTTCCGGATGGCCTCTTCACTCATTTCCTCCGGCGCAAATTCCCTGAGTACCGCAAGGCGCTTCTCGCATTCCTCTACAATATCTGCCCTGTCTGCGGGAGCCAGATCCTTTGTTTCCTGGGTCTGCTTGATTTCCTTCTTAATGACCTCATTTTCTTCCGCTTCCGTCAAATCCTCTCTTTTGTCAATGGCCTTGTTCTTCAGCGCCGCAAGAAGCATGGAAAGCGTATCCTTCCTCTCCTTGTCCTTATTTTTCATGGCAGCTACCATTTCCGCTCTTACTTCATCAATTTTACTCATAATTTTCTCCCTTCTGCGCACCTTGGCGCCCATGTTATTTAATCCGTCCAGCTTGGGCGGTGAAAAATCTTTTTGCCTTTATTGTCTTTTTTAACCAGCAACCGTCCCGCCGCCCCTACAGCGGCTCCCGCCTCTTTCCTATAATTCTTCCCTGCAAAAATAACAGGTATACTTCTGTCTGCTTCCCTGCGGCACCAGATTTTCCGCACCGCAGTAGGAGCATTTTATCACCCGCATGCCCTGGGGCACGCTGTCACCCTCATATAATCTTTGTGCAGAAGGCAGACCGCCAGTCTCCCATCTGGTCCGCATTTCCTCCTGCCGCTTATCCTGCAGGTGATCCGCCTCATCCAGAACAGCCTTCTGGCGCAGGTAATCAGTCGTTGACATATTGGCCTGCTTTTCTGTTGCCATTGATGCCGGCGGTGTTTGATGAGTTCCTTTCACTGCACCGTGCCTGTGCTTTTCCGGAACCGTACCTGCGGAATAATCCGGCTGTGGCGCGCGGCTCTGCGGCATTGCATTCCCGTTGTTCCGGGTATTCTGCGGCGGTACGGTAGTGCCGTTCTTGTTATAGGGATTCCGGTCCTTAGTCCCCGAACCGTTACTTTTTCCCTTCAATACGCCGGATACAGCCGCCATGATTACAATCCATATGATTACAGAAATAATACCGCTCATACCTTTTCTCCTTTGCTGTTCCGAAGTGTGTCTGAAAACTGCCTGCCCTGAACCATAATGGCTGTCTTTACACAAACCCGTCCAGGATCCGAAACCTTTTACCAAAACGTGGGCAACGGATTTTCAATGCGGATTTTCAATGCAGTTAACCTGCATTGCTGTTTTTGTTTACTCCGGAGCTGTACCTTACAATCAGCAGTTCAACACCCATCGTATCGTTCAGCCGCCCGCTTTTTACCGCCTCATCGGTATCCACGCACGCTTCCAGCGCTTCACGCAGCTCTTCCTTTTTAAAACGGGAAGCCTGGCTTACGTATTTACCCGCTATAAAGCTGTGAAGCCCTGTCTTTTCCCCGATTTTCCTGTTGTCATAGCCCTTTGCCTTCAATTCCTTTACCTGGAGCAGCAGATTAAACTGCCTTCCTATCAGGAACAGGATACGCATCGGCGGTTCCTTCAGCGCCAGCAGATCATAATACAGCTTCAACGCCTCCCGCTGCTTCTTCAGCGCAATATCCTCAACCATGTCAAAAATCTGGCTGGTTACCTGATGCGTGCATACCGCTTCTATATCTGCCTCGGTAATGCTGTCTTTTTTCAGTGTATAACAGAAGAGCTTCTCCATCTCCCTGCTGATATTTTCCATGTCGGACCCTGTTTTCTGCAGGAAAAAATCCAGGCCCGCAGGAGAAATCGTTTTATTCTCCTTCTTAATCCTGCCCAGAATCCACCTCTTCAGCGTAGTCTCATCCTGTGTGGCAAATTCCACCGCACAGCCGCAGTCCCTGACAGCCTTAAACAGCCGGCTGCGCTTATCAACCTCCGACTCTATGAACAGGATGCACACGGACGGAGCAGGCTCCTTCATATAATCCGCCAGCTGTTCGCCGCCCTTTTTAAAAAGGCCGCTGTCCTCTATCAGAATCACACGCCTGTCCGCAAAGAAGGGCATGGTTTCCGCCAAGTCAATCACTTCGCCGGAATTCACATCCTTTCCTCTGAAAGCGGTGAAATTCATGGTATCGCCTTCCTGTACAAGCGCTTCCTTCAGCCTGTCCCTGTACTGGTTCTTCAGGTAAGCCTCCTGCCCATAAAGCAGATACGCCTGTTTGAACTGTTTCTTCTTTATGTCTTCCAACAGCTGCTGCATTCTCAGTTTCCTTTCCTGCAACGGTTCTGGCAGCTGAACTGTTACTTTTTCTTCCCTTCATTCCTTCGGGTTGTGAACTGCCGGGGTTTACTTTTATTATCATGACATATTCCGGGCCATCAGTCAACGTTCAAAAAAGTCTCCACCGTAATTTTTTTCTGCCTTCTGCGCACCGTAACCGCACCGCATTCGTTTGTGACAAAAACCGGGATCCGTGCGGCTTTCAAGCGCTCAAGAACCGCTTTATGCGGATGTCCGTAGGGATTATTTCTGCCGCAGGAAATAAGGGCGCAGGCCGGTGCTGCGGCATCCAGGAATTCCCGGGTGGTCGAGGTTTCAGAACCATGATGTGCGGTCTTTAAAATATCGCAGCTTTGCAGAAGTCCGGGGGAAGAGGCAAGAATTTTTTGTTCTCCCTCCGCATCCACATCTCCGGTGAGCAGGATGGAAAAATCCTTATCCCCGTTCTCCGCCCGCAGAGTGAGCTGCACAACCAGAGAGGCTGTATTCCGGTCTGTAAAGCTGTCCCTTCCATCCGGATGCAGACACAGGAATTCCGTTTTCCCATCCTTTAAAAGATCCCCGGCCGCCATACGGTACACCGGAATGTGATAGCTTCCGGCCATTTCCACAAGCCGGGACGGCTCATCCTGAACGACATGGGCCTGCGGCAGCACCAGGCCGCCGATGGAAACGCCACTCTTTTCCGCCCATTCAAAGACTGCCTCCAGACCATTGATATGATCCGCATCCCAATGGCTTACGAATACCGCCTCCAGCCTGCCCACACCCTGATATTTCAAAAATGGGATCACCTGCCAGGTTCCGGTATCCTTCTGCGAAGAGCTGCCCGCATCATACAGATAATGCTTACCGCTCTCCGTTCTGATATAAATACAGTCTCCCTGCCCCACATCCAGCATGGTCATCTGCATGCCGTCCTGAGGTTTTAACACAAAAACAAGACACAGCAGCACTGCTGCAGGCACGCCTGCCGGCCTGGGGATTTTCTCCGCCAGAAGCAGAAGAAGCCCAAGGCCTGCAGCAAAGACAAGAAGCTGCCACAGCTCCGGCTTTCCCGCATGCCAGATACCAGGCAGACCTTCGGAAAGCAGGCACAGCTTTTCATAAAAAATAAGGATTCCTTTCACCGGAAGCGCCAGGATACGAAGGAAAACAAAAACCGGCTCTCCTATGCCCCCAACAACGCTCCCGGCCAGTACAAGAAGCACCGTTCCTCCCATAAGAATCCCCATCAGCGGGATTACAAGCACATTCAGCAGGATGGACAGAAGGTTCCATTCATAAAACACAGAAAGCAGCACCGGCAGGGTGGTAAGGCTGATGCAGAAGCTGGAACGGAATCCCTGAAGCAGCCTCTGCATGACGGGATGCTTCTGTTTTTCCCCATACATTTTTATATAATTTTTCTTTCCTTTGTCTTTTCCGAAAAGCTTTACAGCATCACTGCCCATCCGTTCAAAGGCAGGAATGGTGACCGCTGCCCCGGCCGCTGCAGCAAAGGACAGCTGAAAACCGCCGTCCTGAAGCCAGGCAGGGTTTTCAAGCAGGAGCAGGGCCGCCGCCGTGGAAAGCGCGGTGGGCATATCATAGGTCCTTCCCACAATTTTGGCGGTCATATAGAGTAAAAACATAATGCCCGCCCTGGCCGCGGATGCTGAAAACCCGGTCATGACAAGATAGGAAAAAAGTACGCCGCAGGAAAGGAGGCCGGACAGCTTTCGTGATAAAAAGCGGCTCAGCAGACGGTAAAGCCCCATCCCAAGCAGGGATATGTGCAGGCCTGAAATCGCCAGGATATGGGAAATCCCGGCCCCCTGATACAACGCCTTAATTTCCGAATCCATTCCCTTTTTTTCTCCCAGAAGCATGGCCTTCAGTACAGACGCTTCCTTCTGCGGGAAAATATTTTCCAACACCTCCCCAGCGTGGCGCCGCAGACGATACAGTGCATGACGCCAGCCGGAATAGCCCTCGCTCTTCCCCGTCAGCACAGCCTGGGAAAGCTGCATGCTGATACCCTGCCCTGCATAATATGCCCTGGCATCAAACTCACCGGGGTTTGTCGCTGTTTTAAAATGGCGCGCCTTTCCCCGATAGCAGGCCCTGCTGCCGATCTCCGGCAGGCGAACTTCCCCCTCCTGCAGCCTGCACATTACACCGGTACCGCCCTGTGACCGCATTGGTATTCCCTGTTCCTGAGCGGACTTTTCCAGTGTCTGCGCCGGCATTCCCTGCTCCTGAGCGGACTTTTCCCATACCTGCATATCTATTTCCTGCAGCTGCTTCTGCGCTTCTTTTTGCGCCGTAATATTCTGTTTTAAGTCTCTGTCTGAAAAATTTACTGCCCTGATACCGGCAGCCGTGAAATTGTTTAGATTTGTATTAAGAGATATACTGTCAGTTTTTATTAACTCAGCATCTGGATCTTTAAACTTAAGATCCGATTGCGTTTCTGCCCCCTGATAGGGAAGCGCATCCGCAGCCTTCAGATAAACAATATGTACCATCTGCCCGTTTTCCGGGTCCATATAGCTTGTGATATCCGAAACCGTCCCGGCAACCACAGCCGTCTGCCCGTCCTCCATCGGAGGGGAGGGCTGGGGCAGCGGCTTTATCCATGTCATTATCCGGACTGCGGCCGTAAAGCCCAGCATAGCCAGGCATAAGGGCCGTCTCATTCCACATTTTCTCCTGTCTTTACGAGATCCAGGTTTCTTTCATAAAGATTGGACAGATTGAAAGTCTCCCTGTATACGATGTCTGTCTTTCCATTTACGGCTATCTGCACCTTGTTTACATTGGGAAGCTCCACCAGGGAGTTTGCAATGGAATAAATCACCACATCCGCAGTAACATTATAAAGCTGCGTCATGAAGTTTTCATCAAAATTCACGTAACAGATACCGTCCTTGACGGTTACGCTCAATATTTTCGTACCCGGATTAATCACCGGATATACGCCGTCGATGTCAGGACCCTTTACCAGATATTCCACCACCAGCTTTTCCATGGAAATATTGCTGTTGTATTCCACAGGCTTGACGATTTCCACCAGGCCGTCCCCTGCTTCATTGGCAAAAAAGAGCTTGAGCTTCACCATTTCATAGGAATTGATTTCTTTTCCCGCATTGTCAATGAACGCATCGGCAGTCATGGGACCGATTGCTGTTCCCGTGCTGTCTGCCAGCGGCTGTCCTCCCACCGTCATCAGCACATGATTGATTCCTTCCGCCTGGGAAAGCGTCCTCACAAGCGCCGCCCTCACCAGAACCTCCGTGGTGGGCGCAAGCTTTCTGTAGCTTTCATCCACATCCAGATCCAGCTGTCCGCCTTCCTCCACCCGGAACCCGGTCACCTGGAAGCTGTTTCCCACGGAAGACTTCAGGGACACATCCTCCGGCACCGCTTCCATGGCTTCCAGCAGTCCTGCTATCTGTCCTGACTGCTCCCCGGAATCAATATAGTGAACCTCTTTGGCTATTTTTGTTTCTTCCCTGTTGAGATAATAGATATCAAAGGCCGTTCCTTCCGGTTCCGCCGCCCCCGTACTACAGGCCGGAAGCACCAGGCAGAAAAGCAGCAGCATGCTGGCTGCCCATGCCGATTTTTTGTTTGAAGCATCCTTTTTTCTGTTCGAAGTATCCTTCATTCGATTTTTGAACCTCCGTTCAGGCTTTCCGTTCTTCCATACATGCCAACTGTACCTCAGATACAGTCCTGCGCTGCCTTATCATTTTTCCTGCACGATAATCCCCTGTAAAAAGGCCGCAGAAAACCACGTCATCTTACATAGGTAAGCGGGATCTTTACGGTAAAGCTGGTGCCTTCTCCCTCCGTACTGGCTACCTTCACCGAACCGCGGTGAAGAAGGATGGCATTTCTGGTAATGGCCAGCCCCAGTCCGGTGCCGCCGATCTCCCGGGAGTGGGATTTGTCCACTCTGTAGAAACGCTCAAATATATGATCGTAGTCCGCCTCCGGAATACCGATACCGGAATCGGAGATCTCCACGGTAAAAAACTGATGATCCGCATCCAGCAGCACCTTGACCCAGCCATGCTCCTTGTTGTACTTAATCGCATTTTCCACCAGATTGGTAAATACCTGGGTGATCTTCACCTCATCAATTTCCGCGGTGACCGGACGTATGCTTTCAAAGGTCACCTCCACATCCCGCAGCCTGGCAATGGGGCGGAGACGCTTTAACACCGATTCTATCAGTTCATTGATATCCACCGCCGTGATATTCATCTGGGCGGCCGTCTTGTCCATTTTTACAAGGGAGAGAAGATCATTGATGATTTTATTTTCACGTTCGATCTCATTGGCAATGTCCTGCATGAATTCCTGATACAGCTCCAGAGGCGCGTCCTCCTGCTGCATGAGGGAATCGGCCAGAACCTTCATGGAGGTAAGCGGCGTCTTCAGTTCATGGGAAACGTTGGAAACAAATTCCTGCCGGGAATCGTCAATCACCTTCATCTGCGTCAGCAGCTGGTTAAAGGCATCGATAATGTGCTCCGTTTCGATATAATCGGGAACTGCAATGGGCTCGTCCGTAAAACCGTCCTTTACCTCGGTAATCGCCTGGGTCACCCGGTTGAAGGGCTTGACAAGAATGGAGGAAAATCCCACGGCCACACCGAAAATACAGATGATCATCACGATCTCTATAATCAGGGCCTTCCGGTTCAGGATTTCCATTGTCGTCGCTATGCTGTCCGTGGAAACACTGGCAAGCATAACTCCAACTACCTGGCTCTGCTCCGGCTTCTTCCCCGCATCCGCCTGCGTTGTCTGATTCTTTCCGGAGCTGGGGGCTTCGATGGGAATGGTCATTTCGATATAACCGTTTTCCTTGTCATACCGGGTGGTGCTCTCTCCCTTGAAACACCGGATGACCTCCTCGGAAATAATCGTTTTGCCTTCACTGATACTGTATGTATCTTTTACAATACGGAAATTGCCGTTAATGATAATAACGCGGCCGTCGTACAGATTGGACATCTGTTCCAGCTCCGCGTTAATTGCCTCATTTGAGGTATCCTGCAGATAATTATTGTTCAGAAGATGGTTGGCAATGATCTTGAACTGCGTCTGCGTATCCGAGATACGCAGGTTCACCGCACGTTCTTCATAGCTCTGAAGGATACCAACCCTCATGATGAAGCTGGGAAGGATGCCCATCACCAGCATCAGAAAGAATATATAGACCTTCATGCTCCTGAGAGCAGGTATTTTCATAAATAGCTTTTTAAGCCTGGTAAGCATTTTGGCAGCCTCTACTTCCATTCAGCCTGGCACATTCCCCAAAGCCGGAAATCAGGCTCTGAAGAAGTAGCCGACTCCCCACTTTGTATGCACATATCTGGGTTCACTTGGATTGCTTTCGATCTTCTCACGAAGCCTTCTGATATGGACGTCCACCGTGCGGACGTCTCCGGGATAATCGCTTCCCCATACCAGCTTCAGAAGATTTTCACGGCTGTAGACTTTGTTGGGATTTAAGACAAGCAGCTCCAGCACATCGAATTCCTTGGCTGTCAGGTTGACCTCCTTGCCGGCAATATAGACGCGCCTGCTGTCGCAGTCCAGCTTCAGATCACCGTTCACAACGGTTTTGGGCGCGTTTGACGCGTTATCCCTTACTGTGGTCCTGCGCATTATGGCCTTGATCCTGGCCTTGACCTCCAGAATATTGAACGGCTTTGTAATATAATCATCGGCGCCGTATTCCAGGCCCATGATTTTATCCATATCATCATCCTTGGCCGTCAGCATGACGATGGGGACATTGGAAAATTCCCGTATCTGCTGGCATACCTCCAGTCCTGTCAGCTTGGGAAGCATGATATCCAGAAGGATCATGTCAAATTCCGAATTTCTCGCCTGCTCCAGCGCTTCCTCACCGTCATAGGCACAGGTGACCTCCATACCGTCCTGCTCCAGGCTGAAACGGATACCTTTCACAATCAGTTTCTCATCGTCTACAACCAAAACCCGCTTTCCCATAGCTCCTCCAAAGATTTTATTCCGTAACTGCCTGGTTTCTTCACAGTTACTGCCAAATCAATCCGAAACCGCCTGCGGCGGTGGATTTATGCACTCCTGAACCATTTTCCCGCATGCAGTGCAGCAAATGCTCCTGCCGGCCGGACCTTTCCCATCTTTACTGTCTGACGCATATCCTGTCCTTCAGCTTTGCAAAGCTTCCCTCCTTGATACCGTCCACCTTCATAATATCCTCAATGGATTGGAATTTACCATTCTGCTGCCTGTAGGCAACAATCGCATCAGCCCTTGTCTGACCGATTCCCGGCAGTGTCATCAGCTCCGCCGCATCCGCGGTGTTGATATCCACAAGGCCGTCCTTTCCTGATCCATTTTCCTCCATAACCCCGTCCGGCGAAAAAATTCCCTGTTCCGCTTCTTCCAGGGTCGGAATCACAATCTGCATCCCGTCCGATATGGGCGCCGCCTGGTTCACACCTCTTTCCGCCGCGTCCTCCGCAAGGCCGCCTGCCGCCTCAACGGCATCCACGACCCGGCTTCCCGCCGGCAGCCTGTACACTCCCGGCACAGCAACTGCGCCGCAAATATGTATCACACACTCCGCCTCACCGGACACATCCTCACCGCCGGAACCGCCCGCCCCGGGAAATGCTTCCGCCTCCCCCGCTGCGCCTTCTCCGGCATCATCTTCCTCCCCGGCCCCCGCCGGAACCTGATCCTGCGAAAGCTCACGCAGATCCATATCCCTGCCGCATCCGCCGAACATGAAAGAAAAGACCAGTACCAAAACAAGTACTGGAGTTATTCTGCAATTTGACATTTTATCTCCTTTTCAACGTATCACCGCTCCCGGCGCACCCGAAAAGGCCCCCGTAACTCACTGCCCTTCCATTGTAAAATAAAAAGAAAAGTTTTACAAGAGGAGAGTGGTTTTTTTTCACAGCTACAAGCCGGGCAGGCAGGAACAACAGCCTTGCTGCGGGGGAGCTTGCTCACCCACAGCAAGACTGTTGTTCCTGCCTATGCGGCGCCAGCCGCAAAGTGAGAGAGCGCAGCTCTCGAACCCCGGCGCCCGCCCCCCCCCAACCCCTAATCCCTTGCCCTTAATCCCTTGCCCTTATCACTCCCACTTAAACACCACAATCCCCGCAATAGCCACCGCCATCCCAATAGCCTTCCGCCATTCCCATCCGGTCTTCTCCACACCGAACATCCCGAACAGCTCAATCAGATAAGCCACCAGCAGCTGCGCCACCACGATCAGCATAACGGCCCTGGCCGGCCCCAGCATATCCATACTCTTAATCACCGTATAAGTAATGAAAGCCCCGATAGCGCCCCCCAAAAGCATATACTTGGGCTGCACCTGAAACACGCCAAGAAGAGAACTCCTGTCCGTAAACGCCCATGCGGCCAGACACACAAGCAACGCCGTGAACTGCACAAAGCAGTTGGCCGCCCAGATACTGGACGCCTTAGTAACCTGCGTGTTAAAAACACCCTGAATACTCATCAGCGCGCCGGAAATCAAAGCAATAAATAAACCAATCATATAGGCCTCCTGTCATAAGGGTCTTTTCAGGCTCCCGCAGCGCTGCAGCGGTTTCCAAACCGCTGCAGCGCCATCTGAAGCCCCGCCCTTTTCTACATTCTGCCCATACGATTGGCAACTTATTCAAAACTATTCGCAGCCGCACAGTCCCTCTGCGGTAACCGGCAATCCTTACTCTTCCTCGCCGATATAGCCTTCCGTCTCCTCAACAGGCTCCTCGATATACTCTTCCTCAAAAGGCTGGCCCGTCACCTGCGTCATAATCTTTTCAGACAGCGCTTTTAATGTATCCGTCGCACTTTCCCCCGACCATACCCGGGTAAAAGCAATTTCCATCTGCACCCAGTAATTACTCGTTGCCATCATCTTCGGAATCGGCACCGACAGCGCATACTCCCTGCCAAACGCCTCCGCCTGGGGATTTTCAAAGCTCACGCCCTTCCTGGCCGGCATCCTGCCCGTACGCTCATACAGATTCTGCGCACGCTCCCCGGTCAGATAAGCGGCAAACTCATTGGCAATGTCCTTTTTCTGGCTGTAGCCGTTTACCACCACCGCATTGGTCACGGAAAGACTGCGCGTCTTCAGCTCCTCATCGATATTGGGTATATTCGTCACCCCATACTCATACGGGAACTCCCCGTTCTTCTTCGCTTCCTCGATCCTGCCCACAATATCCGTGGTAGCCACCGTAAAAACCAGCTTGCCGTCAATAAATTCCCGAATTACAGAATCGTAATCCACCTCATCCGGATCAATGGAAAAAAACTGATTCAAATCCTGATACGCCATCAGGCACCGGATGGCATCCAGATTGTAAATATCAATACTTTCCGTATCGTCACCGCAGGAACCGCCCACATCAATATAATTCCCCACAAAGAAGTAATTATAAAAAATATCGTCCACATCCCACTTGAAAACAGCCTCTACCTGCTCCGGCGCATCGTAGCTGTCCGCAAAAGAAAGGATATCATCGATTGTAGACGGGATCATTGCATTAATCCGTTCCTCCAACTGCGCTTCCTCAGGGACAAACGTCTCCGGCTCACCGGCTTCACCTTCGCCCTCTGCGTCCTGTCCCCCTTCAGCCGCCCCTTCCGTACTGCCTGCATCCAGCGGCTCACCGTTTTCATTCAGCGCCTCCATGGCGGCCTCGCCTTCCGCCGCATCCGCTTCAGCCTCCAGAGAAGCCGCCGCCAGCGCTTCCATATAAGTCTTATTATAAATCAACGCGCTTGTCTCATAATAAAAGGGGTAACCGACCAGCCTGTCCTTATAGGTCACCGCCTCCAGCGCCGGCCGGGAAAAATTCTCTTCGCTCACAAGCCCCGCCTCATCCTTCACAGGACTTGCCAGTCCCGCAAGATAAGCCTTTTCCAGACAGTCATTGCTTATGATATATAAATCCGGATAAGAATTGGTCTGCAGGGAATCCTGGTTGATCGTCTCCAGATATTCAAGGCCCGATACCAGCTTCGGAATCACACGGACATCTTTTTCCTCTGAAAAATCCAGGGCAACGCTGCCCAGATAATCGCTCAGGGCTTCGTCCGTATACCATAAATTCACCGTAGGCTTACTAAGCAGGGCGTTGTCGGGTATTTTGGTAAGATCAGCCAGCCTGTCGCTTGCGATCCCATAATAAATCAATACACCGGCGGCCGCCGCGACCGCTGCCACGGCTGCAATTCTTTTCCAAAGCTTCATGCAAAATCTCCTTTTTTCGGGGCGTTTTTAATACCGTCCGGCAGACAAAAAGAACAATAGGGCTGCCAGAGGCTACGATATTTTTACTTCATCCAGGCAGTCCCTGAGGATTACGATCATGTCATCCACATTCTCCCGGGTAATCACAAGAGGCGGCACAAAACGGATAATATTGGTTCCCGCATTGATCAGGATCAGCCCCTTTTCAAGCGCACGGCTGATAATATCCCCAACAGGGATGGAGAAAACCAGCCCCTGCATCAGTCCCACGCCTCTGTGAGCCTCAATAAAATCATAGTTATCCACCAGGGCGGCCAGTTTTTCTTCCAGATATGCACCGACCTGTCTTACATTATCTATTATATTGTCCTTTTCGAATAAATCAAGAACTTTACTCACAGCCGCGCAGGCCAGCGGATTCCCTCCGTAAGTGGTGCCATGGTCACCGCTTGTCAGGGAATGGGCTCCCACCTTTTCCGTCATCAGGAATGCGCCCACCGGAACGCCGCAGCCCAGAGCCTTTGCCGTCGTCATAATATCCGGCTTCACGCCGTAACGCTGCCAAGCATACATATAACCTGTACGCCCCATGCCGCACTGGATCTCATCCAGAATAAGAAGGATATCCTTTTCATCACACAGGGCGCGCACCTTTTTCAGGAACTCCTCCTGCGCAGGATAAATACCGCCTTCTCCCTGTACGGTTTCCATAATGATGGCACAGGTTTTGTCCGTCACCTGTGAAAGGACGCTGTCAAAATCATTCAGCTGCGCAAAACGGATATTTCCTATCATAGGCTCAAAGGCTTCCCTGTAATGGGGATTTCCCGTCACGGAAAGCGCGCCGAAGGTACGGCCGTGGAAGGAATGCTCCATGGCAATGATCTCATGATCCGTGCGTCCGTCCTTCAGATATGCATATTTCCTGGCTGCCTTCAAAGCGCCTTCAATGGCCTCCGCGCCGCTGTTGGTAAAGAAAACCCTGTCCATGCCGGAAACCTTTTTCATTTTCACAGCCGCTTCCACAGCAGGCACATTGTAATAATAATTGGAGGTATGGATAATTTTATCGATCTGTGCCTTCAACGCGTCGTTATATTCCCTGTTATTATAGCCCAGGGCAAAAACAGCGATGCCGGCGCAGAAATCCAGGTACTTTTTGCCTTCCATATCATACAGGTAAACGCCGTCGCCCTTATCCAGAACCACCTGATACCGGTTGTAGGTATGTAAAAGAGCGGCTTCCGCCTCTTCGATATATTCCTTCATGCTCAAAGCTTTTTCACTCATGCCATTCTCTCCTTTTTACCGCTTCCTACACTTCCTCATCATCGGATATAATCGCCGTTCCCACGCCTTCGTTTGTAAAAATTTCCAGCAACAGGCAATGGGGAACCCTTCCGTCCAGGATATGCACCCGGTTAACGCCGTTGCGGATGGCTGAGGTACAGTTGTTCAGCTTGGGCAGCATGCCGCCGCCGATGATTCCTCCGTTGATTAATTCCTCCGCCTGTCCGGCAGTCAGCCGGGAAATAAAAGAGGATTTGTCATTGATATCCTTATACAGCCCTTCAATATCGGTAAGGAAAACAAGCTTATCCGCTCCCACCGCCTTGGCAATGGCGCAGGCGGCATCATCCGCATTGATATTGTAGGTATTGAAATCATCATCCAGCCCAACCGGGGCCACAATCGGGAGAAAATCCTTTTCCAGAAGGTCATAGAGCACCTTGGGATCCACTTCCTTGATATCACCTACAAAGCCGATGTCCTGGCCGTCCGCATATTTTTTATCCACCTTCAGAAGGCCGCCGTCCTTGCCGCTGATACCTACGGCCTTGACGCCAAGCTCCTCCACCATGGTCACCAGATTCTTGTTTACACGGCCCAGGACCATTTCCGCGATTTCCATGGTTTCCTCATCCGTCACGCGCAGGCCGTTCACAAACCTGGCTTCCTTGCCTACCTTGCCCACCCATTTGCTGATGGCCTTTCCGCCGCCATGCACGATAATCGGCTTGAAGCCCACCAGCTTTAACAGGGTAACGTCCTTGATGACGTTCCTCTGCAGCTCTTCATTGCTCATGGCGCTTCCGCCGTATTTTACCACAATAATTTTACGGTTGAATTTCTGAATATAAGGCAGCGCTTCAATCAGCACCGATGCCTTCTGCATTACCTGATCCATTTCCTTCTGTTCCATCTTCGCTCTCCCATCACATGTTTGCATCCGTCCTTGTAAAATTGCCGCACGGTGGGCCGGATGCTTTCTTCCTCTGCGTATTCATACGGTCTGCGCTGCAAAATGCGCAGGCCTGTATGAATGCTTTCATTGCGCAATTTATTTTTCTCAGGAGCGGTAATCCGCATTGATTTTTACATAATCATAGGTGAGGTCGCAGCCCCAGGCAGTGGCCTGCGCTTCGCCCATCTTCATATCCACAACAACAGTCACCACAGGGCAGGAAAGGATTTTAGTGGCCTCCTCCTCGCTGTAATCCGTGGCCTGGCCGTCCTTATATATCTGAATCCGTCCCGCGCTGCTTTCAAAGAAAAGCTCAATCGCCTCCGGATCGAAGCTGGCTCCGCTGTAGCCAAGCGCGCAGAGAATCCTTCCCCAGTTGGCGTCATGGCCGAAAATGGCCGCCTTGGTCAGGCTGGAGCAGATGACGGATTTGGCCAGCGTCCTGGCGTCCTCTTTATTTGCCGCATGGATGACTTTTGTCTCAAACAGCGCGGTAGCCCCTTCACCGTCCCCTGCCATCATTTTTGCCAGCGTTTCGTTTACCTCGTGAAGCGCCTGGCAGAAATGGAGGTAATCCTCGTTTTTCTCCGTGATCTCAGGGTTTCCGGCGCAACCGTTTGCCAGTACCACCAGCGTATCGTTGGTGGAGGTATCGCCGTCTACGGAAATCATGTTAAAGGTGTCCACCACATCCGCGCTTAATGCCTCCTGCAAAAGCTCTTTGGAAATGGCGATATCCGTGGTTACAAAGCCCAGCATGGTGCACATGTTGGGATGAATCATCCCGCTGCCCTTGGACATGCCGCCTACGGTCACGGTTTTGCCGCCGGCCTCAAACTGCACAGCCACCTGCTTGGAAATCGTATCCGTGGTCATTATCGCTTCCGCCGCCTGGGTTCCGGCTTCCAGCGTATCCTTGAGGCAGCCTGCCAGAGCCGCCACGCCTGCGGTGATTTTGTCCATGGGAAGCTGCATGCCGATAACGCCTGTGGATGCTACAAGCACACAATCCCCGGGGATTTGCAGCGCGCCTGCGGCGGCGTCTGCCGTTTCCTGGCAGTAAGCGTAGCCCTGACGTCCCGTACATGCATTGGCGATTCCCGAATTCACTACCACGGCCTGAATATAGGGGGAGGTATTAATTTTTTCCCGATCCCATACCACCGGCGCCGCTTTTACCACATTGCTGGTAAAAACACCCGCCGCCTTACACGGAACCTGGCTGTATACCATCGCCATATCCTTCCTGTTCTTATACTTCACATTTGCTTCCACGCCGGCCGCCATAAACCCCTTTGCAGCGGTCACGCCTCCTTTGATATGTTCCATATTCTCCTCCTTTGGGCAGGGTTGAAATCCCCGCTGCCGCTTCAGTCGTTAAAACGCTCTATATTTTCAGTGTTAAGTACAAAATCGTAATAGTTCAGATCCTCCCGCTTCGTCCAGCCGATGCAGCGCCAGAAGGTATTTCCCACATCATTCTTGGTAAAGGCAATGAGGGATACCTTGCTGATATTCTCCTTTTTCAGCGCATTCATGGCAAAAACCACCATGGATTTGCCGATTCCTCGCATCCGGTATTCCGGATCCACACAAACATGGTACATACAGCCGCGTCTGCCGTCATGCCCGCAGAGAATTGCTCCCACGATTTTTGAATCCTCCACCGCTACCACGCTGGTTTCCGGATTTCTTTGCAGAAAGCGCTCCACGCCTTCTCTGGAGTCGTCGATGCTGCGGATGGAAAATCCTTTGATTTTATGCCACAGCCGGCTTACCTCGTCATAATCATCAATGTTCATTGTTCGTACCATGTTTGTAATTCCTCACTTCTTTATGTATTTCGGCAGTCTGGTAAACGGAACTGCCACATGCCTTGGAGAGTATCTGCAATTTTCTCCAGGTCTTTTTAAACGCTGCGGGATGAAGCGGATGTCTGCTTTCACCGCGTATTCACATATATTCACGAATCACGCTCCAGGCCTGTATGAGCTTTTCCAACGTCCATGCCGCATTGGCCGGGCTTGTGGAGGGCAGTCTGATAATTTCCCTGCCGGCCTGCTCCATACAGTATTTCCGGTAAAGCTGGCACGCCTTATCCCCATTGGCAAACACCGCCCGGATGGAGGTCTGCGCCAGAAGGCCGCCGATGTCATTGGCCTTTACATTGCGGATGGAACTGTCGCTGGAGCCTTCAATATCACAGGTATCTATCACATCCCAGATGGCAATATGGCCGTCAAGGAGCATTTTCTTCTTTTCTTCAATGGTTACGGGTACCTCTTTCTTAAGAAGCGCCGCCGTCACCCTCCAGAACCGGTTCTGGGGATGGCCGTAGTAAAACTGCTGCTGCCTGGATTTCACGGAAGGGAAGGTCCCCAGTATCAGGACACGGGAATCCCTGTTGAAAACAGGCTGGAATTCATGGGTTACTCGTTCCATAAGCTTTTTCCTTTACTAAAGAAATTACAGTTCAGCCTGCATCCGCCCTGCAGTCTCCAATATTGCTATTGGTTCACAATGAAAAACATCCGCATAATCATAAATTCTTTCAATAGCCTCCTTACCAAGGGCATCCGTAATAAATTTACGAGGCTGCAGAACCTTGCGTCCGATAAATTCAATGGACTGCATGTAAAAAACAGTGCACTGTTATTTTTTTCTGCCATGGATTTTTTCACTCCTTTGGAATGTGAGGGTATCCAGCGCCAATATAGTATGGAAACTTATCTGATGTGTTGGGCGATTAAATTTTGCCAGTTCTTACAACTTTAAAAACCTTCAACAGTTTACGCCTATCCGTACCTTCTGTCAATTCCTTCCTGGCAGCCACCCCACATCCACAATCATTTACTGTTTGTTTTCGCTCTCTCCCCGGTAAACCACCTCAAATTCCTCGCAGACGCAAATCATGTCTTCGGTAAATTCAATTCCACACTCTTCCCTGCACTCCCGGGAAAATGCCTCTCTGTGGGCTTTTTTCCAATAGGCCAGGGATTTATCGCCTTCGCCCTCCCTGCGCGCATATTCTTCGGTAATATCACAGAAACGAACCTGCGTTACCTTTGTGATCCGGGTGATGCAACGGGGCCGCTGTGTGCTGTCCAGGATGACGGAATAGTCTCCGGCGCACGGAAGCGGCTCCTGCTCCAGTTCATAGAGCTTAAGGAGGCTGGTGGTGGCTCTTTTTTCTCCGGTCAGCACAAGCGTGCAAAGCTCATCTGCGATTTCCGGATATCCGTAGTAATACGCCTCATATTTTTTAATCTCCGGGCAAAATCCTTTTACGAAATCCGCAATACTGTTCTGATCCATTTATCCCTCCCAGCCTCAGGCTTCCGGCATTCGGCGCTTCACCACCCTGCCTTAGAATTACAATTATCTTGCACTTATACATCTGCCACAACAAGCTCCATCCGGATTCTTCCCCATTTTTCTTTCTGAAATGCAAAGCATTCCGGGGTTCTCTCATCCGTGCTCCAGCCTGCTATAACGGCGGCATCTCTTTTTTGATAAGGCCTTAATCTCATGCTCGCTCCTCCGCCGGCCGGTTTCCTTACGGGAACATGGGAACCAGCTCCAGCCCCTTGGTTTCCGGCAGACCGAACATGAGATTCATATTCTGCACCGCCTGTCCTGCCGCGCCCTTCACCAGGTTATCCATAGCGCCCATCATGATGACGCGTCCGGTTCTTTCATCGATTTTAAAATTCACGTCCACATAGTTGCTGCCCTCCACCCATTTGGTTTCCGGGCATACATTCTTATCCAGAACGCGGACGAATTTTTCCTTGTCGTAGTATTTATCGTAAGCCGCCCGTACCTCTTCATAAGAAGGAAAGGCCCGGGTGCCGTCCGGCTGCAGCGTACTTTTCAGGGAAGCATAAGCCGTTATCAGGATGCCCCTGTTCATGGGAACCAGATGAGGTGTGAAATTTATCAGCATTTCCTCTCCTGCGGCCAGGGAAAGCTGCTCCTCGATCTCCGGCGTATGTCTGTGGTTTGCCACGCCATAGGCCTTGATATTCTCGTTGACCTCACAGTAAAGGTTATCCACCTTGGCGCCCCTGCCGGCCCCTGAAGTACCGCTCTTGGCATCAATAATCACGGTGGACGGATCGATCAGTCCTTCCTTTAATAAAGGATAGATGGAAAGAGTGGAGCAGGTGGGATAACAGCCGGGATTTGCCACCAGGCGCGCATTTTTCACCGCCTCCCTGTTGATCTCACACAGCCCGTAGACGGCTTCTCCTATGTACTGGGGAGCCTTATGCCCAATGCCGTACCATTTTTCATAGGTCGCCACATCCTTGATGCGGAAGTCCGCGCTCAAATCCACAAGCTTTGCATTGGAAAGAATCTCTTCATTAATAAGGGACGCGCAGAAGCCCTGGGGTGTGGCGGTAAAAATCACATCCGCCTGCTTTGCCAGTTCTTCCATATTATCATCCAGACATACGGCATCCACTATCTGGAACATGTTTTTATAGACTTCATAGTACTTCTTGTCAATATAGCTGCGGGAGCCGTACCATACGATTTCCACATCAGGGTGGGCCGTCAGCAGTCTTACCAGCTCTCCTCCCGCATAACCTGTCGCTCCAATAATTCCTGCTTTTATCATTTTCCTTCCATTCCTTTCCCTTAACCGTTCAGTTTTCAGTTATCTCACAGATACTGTCAGAATCCGGCTGATATTTTCCGGTAAAACCAGTATAATCAGAATCCGCCCGAAACTCAACCTTTTCTGTCTTTTCCATCCCGCATAGTCACGGTGGCATCCCCGGTTTTCGCATAATTATACGTCTGTTTTGCATAATATGCAATAGTTTTTTAAAGTTTATGCATATTTTTCATAAAAAACACTTAAAAATATGCATATTTTTTCACTTGCATTCTAAAAAGTTTTGTTGTATATTAATTCCAGAACAAATGAGCCGGCGGCCACAGGCCAGGGCTCCTGAAATTTCACATAATTAATAAGCATGCCGGTTTTTTGCGGCAGGAAAGAGGAACATAATGAAAGAAAAAGTAATCCTTGCCTACTCAGGCGGACTTGACACCACAGCGATTATCCCGTGGCTGAAAGAAAACTTTGACTATGAAGTCATCTGCGTCTGCATCGACTGCGGACAGGCGGAAGAGCTGGACGGTCTTGAAGAAAGAGCAAAATTCTGCGGCGCTTCCAAGCTTTACGTTTTGGATGTTATCGACGAATTCTGTGATGAATACGTTATGCCCTGCGTAAAAGCACATGCGGTTTATGAAAACAAATATCTGCTGGGCACCTCCATGGCAAGGCCCCTGATCGCCAAGAAGCTGGTGGAAATCGCCCGTAAGGAAGGCGCTACCGCCATCTGCCACGGCGCTACCGGAAAAGGAAATGACCAGATCCGTTTTGAACTGGGTATCAAGGCACTCGCTCCCGACTTAAAGATCATCGCAGCCTGGAGAAATGAGAAGTGGACCATGGATTCCCGTGAATCCGAAATCGAATACTGCAAGGCGCACGGCATTGACCTTCCCTTCTCTGCAGACAGCAGCTACAGCCGTGACCGTAACCTGTGGCACATCAGCCATGAAGGACTGGAGCTGGAGGATCCGGCCAATGAGCCTAACTATGAGCATCTGCTCGTACTGGGAACCACTCCTGAAAAAGCGCCCGATGAACCCGAATATGTAACCATGACCTTTGAAAAAGGAACCCCCACCAGCATCAACGGTGAAAAAATGAAGGTTTCCGATATCATCCGCAAGCTGAACGAGCTGGGCGGCAAGCACGGCATCGGCATCGTGGATATCGTGGAAAACCGTGTGGTAGGCATGAAATCCCGCGGCGTTTACGAGACTCCCGGCGGAACCATCCTTTATGAAGCTCATCAGCAGCTGGAAGAGCTGATCCTGGATCGTGAAACCACCACCACGAAGCTTGATATGGGCAATAAATTCGCACAGATCGTGTATGAAGGAAAATGGTTTACCCCTCTGCGCGAGGCTGTCCAGGCTTTCATTGAAAGCACTCAGGAAAATGTAACCGGCGAAGTGAAATTCAAGCTCTACAAGGGAAATATCATCAAGGCAGGCACCACCTCCCCTTATTCCCTGTACAACGAATCCATCGCTTCCTTTACCACAGGTGACCTGTACGACCATCATGACGCAGAAGGCTTTATCAATCTGTTCGGCCTTTCCAGTAAGGTACGCGCCATGAAGCAGCAGGAAATCGAAAAAAATAAATAAGGGATTTCCCATGAATGTTATTTTAATTCTTTTTCTTTATGTTATAATAGTGAATATAGTGGGTTTTGCCATGATGGGTATCGACAAACGGAAGGCAAAAAGAGGTGCGTTCCGTATCCCGGAGGCCAATCTTTTTCTCACCGCCCTGGTGGGCGGAAGCATCGGCTGTATCGCCGGGATGTATACCTTCCGTCATAAAACCAAGCATAAAAGCTTCGTTTTCGGCATGCCTGCCATACTGATTGTTCAGCTGGCAGTGATACTTTATCTTTTGTTTGCGGCACCAGTACATTTCACGCTTATGTAGCAAAAGAAATCCGCCCGTCTGGCAGAACAGTCAGACGGGCTTTTTGCTGTGCGGCCGCAAAATAAAGCATCACAGCGGTGCAAAACGCCGGGCGGACACGCCATAAATCTGAACATACAAAGAGGAGGAAAAAGCAATGCATCTAGCGGTATGTGATGACAATATAGCGGACAGGAAACAAATGGAACGGCTTCTTGGGCGGGAATCGGACCGCAGGCTGAATACCACCGGGGTTCTTTACGTGGATTCCTTCGGCAACCGCAGCGCCATTTTGTCAACTCCCATGATCTATGACGGCCTGTTTATGGATATGGTTGAGGACGGCTGCAATGCGGCGGAAATCGCCCGGGAGCTGCGAAACGCCGGGAATACCCTCCCCATCGTTTTCTGCTGCTCCAAAATCAATTACAGGGAGGAAACGGACCTGCCTGACAACTGCTTTTTTATGGACAAGCCTATCCAGCCCGCAGAGCTGACCGAAGTCGTGGAGACCCTTCTCACCATCAAAAACAGCCAGGAAAAGCGGATGGAATTCCGTACGGATACGGAAGCCTTTTATCTGACGGAGGAAGAAATCATGTACGCCTATCCCGATGACCGTTATATACGCATTCATCTGGCAAACGGCGGAAACAGGGAGTGTGTTGCCAACATGCTTAATTTCAGCGCCACCCTGGGCTTCGATACTGACTATTCCGCAAGGGGCACCACCAAGCTTGATCTGGGCTTCATCCGTGTAAGTGAATCCGGCCTGCTGGCCATGATCGGCTGCAGCGCCGTCATCAACTTAAAGTATGTGGATAAGGTTTCCGCCTTCCATCTGACCATGACGGACGGGCACAAAATTAAAATTGCGCCTTCCAGCAAAAAGGCGCTTCGCCAGATGGCCGCGGAAATGAAGGAATGAAGGGAAAGCGGCTGAGTAAGGCTGCAGATCTATTTCTTTACAGTTACCATATCATAATATGTTTTACCGATCTAAAAACGGCTCCGCCTGCTGGCAGCGCCGTTTTTCCTTTTTTCATTTAATTTTTAAACAGCTCTTGCAACTACTGCAAAATCCATCCTAAACCGCCTTTGGCGATGGATTTTGGCACTTCTGTAGCATTTCCTTACGGTCAATTCCTGTGCGCCGGGAATACTTTTTCTGTCAGACTGCGATGATAATCCCGCCGTCATTGGCATACATGCTGCTGATTCCTGCAGTATCAAGGATTCTGGCTTCCGCGAACTTTGCCTTTGCCAGAATCATGTCACGCACGCTCTCGGCCTTTGCCAGATTGTTGCAGTGCGTAATCATAAGGCATTTTTTCTGCGGATTCGCTGTTTCCCTGGCCACAATATCCGCCATCTTCTGCAGCGCCTTCTTCAGCCCGATGGCCTGTCCCAGCTGAATGATCGTTCCTTCCTCCGTGGCTCCCATTACAGGCTTGATATTAAGTGTGGAAGCCACCAGGGCCTTCACGCCGGTAAGGCGGCCGTTCTTTCTGAGCGTTTCCAGGTTGTTCAGGACAAAATACGTATTCATTTCATCCCGGAAAGCTTCCAGCTGCTGAACGATTTCCTCAAACGCCAGACCTTTTTCCTCCAGTTCCATTGCCTTCAGTGCAATCTGCGCCTCGCCGCCGGAAGCTGATTTGGAATCCACCACATGAATTTTCTTATCATGGTGCTTTTCCTCGTAAAGATTCTTTCCCAGCACTGCGCTGTTATGGCTTCCGCTCAGGTTCGCAGACAGCGTGACAACGTAGATGTGCTCCGCATCACAGTCAAAGCTCTGTTTATATCTATCCGGTGAAGGGCAGGAGGAACGGGGGCACTCAGGGCACTCCGCCACTCTTCTCAGAAATTCTGCCTGATTAAAGGTCTCATCATCCTGTATCCGCCAGTCCCCTACTTCAATCCCCAGAGGCACAATCTCAAAACGGGGATCTTTTTTCAGTTCATCCGGCAATTCACAGCAACTGTCCACTACAATTTTATAACTCATTGATTCCTCCGATTATTCACTACAATTACACGTAGTTTTCATTACCACTTATAATAACACCCGCCTACATATATTGTAAAGAGAATTTCCAAAAGTTATGTATTTTTTCATCGCATTTTATAGGGGGATTGTAATCCGGAAGGCTTTGGGGTTTTGCTCCGGGGGATTTTCCCGCCCTGTCCCAGCCGTCCGGGGTGCGGGGGAGGTGTCTGTTCTGAGCGGTCAGACGTAAAAATTGGATATTTCTAACAGTATATTTTTCCCCTTCTGCTGTTAACGCGGCTGAACTCCTCACGCACGACTTCGTCTGTGCGTTCGTCAGACAAGCCGCTAGGGGCAACAGCAGAAGGGGAAAAATATGCTGTAAGAAATATCTCAATTTTTTCGTGATTCCCTTTCAGAACAGACACCTCCCCCGCACCCCGGACGGCTGGGACAGGGCGGGAAAATCCCCCGGGGCAAAACGTAAAGGTTCTGGAGGACAATGCGCCTTATAATGGATAAAAGATGGAAGGCGAAAGGTGGTTGGCTGGTTTTGAATGGATTTCATTGAAAAATAAGAGAGACAGGTGGGTTAATAGACAGGGAAAAAGCGGGTGGTGAAAATGGTTGCTGTTGGGGGGAGTTTTCATTATAATAGAGGGGAATGGGGCCGACGTGGGCGGGCTGAGGGCGGAAGCAGGATGGAGAGAGATTATGATTGCATTGCAGGTGAAAGAAGTTAAGAGTTTTATGGGAAAGCTTTTGGGGTCGTCTTGTTTTGATTCTTTTTTGTTGGAGGAAGCCACGATTTCCACGTATAATACGTTCCATATTGACGGGCATATGAACCGGGATTTTTTCAGCAGTGAGGAGTGGGATGATCCTGAGTTGCGGCCTGATGATTTTTCTGCGTGGAAAAATGTGCGGCCGTTGTGTTTTGATTTGATTAAGGGGAGGAAAACACCGTCGGGGTTTAAGTTTATTCTGCATCTGATGCCCCGTTTTATTCCGGGGATCCTGAAGGCGGGGGAAACGGATATTACGGCGGATCAGGTGAAGGCTTTGGTTCTGACGTGTAAGTATGACGGGAGCGGGCTTACTTTGGTGACGGGTACCGCTTTTCATACTTTTATTATGGATAAGAGTGTGGATGTCCTGTGGGACAGGACAGTGAGGACATTTCTGACGAAAAAGGGGATCGGTTTTGATGAACTCTGATTTGCGGGGCTGCGGATGCAGGGATAAGGAGGGGCGCGGCGGGAAGCCGTGCGCGGAGGTTCCCAGGCTGACTTTAAAGGGGGAGGAATGTGGTTTCCAGCATCAGTTCAGTGTGCGGGAGACTTATCCGTTTCATACGCATACTTTTTATGAGTTCTTTCTTATTAATAAGGGGAAGGGGATTCACAGGATCAATGGTTCCTCCGTGCTGCTTTCGGAGGGGTCTTTTGTTTTCGTGAGGCCTTCCGACAGGCATGGGTATGATTTTTTGAATCAGTATGATCTGGAGCTGATTAATATTTCTTTCCTGCCGTCTATTTTTGAAAAGATATGCGGGCTTCTTGGATGTGCGCCGTCTTTTTTTACGGATTCCCCTTTGTGTCTTCAGACGGAGCTGGCTGAGCCGGTTTTGTCTGATATCCGGGAAAAAATGCTTCATGTGGGCGGTTTGGAGCCTGGTGCGGCGCGGCGTTTGTATTTGAATGCCGTACTGCCTTATTTTTTGTATCATTTTTGTCCGGGGCCGGCCCTGCAGGAGGTGGATCCGCTGCCGGGATGGCTTTCTTCGCTGATACGGCGGATGGAGGAGCCTGAAAATTTCATTGAGGGGCTTCCCCGGCTGATTTCCCTGGCGAATGTTTCCCAGGAGTATTTAAACCGTTCTTTCCGCAGGTATCTGCATATGTCCCCTACGGAATTCATTAATATGAGGCGGATGGATTTTGCAGCTTCCCTGATTCTGGAAAACAGGATGGAAATTATTGATATCTGCCAGGAGTGCGGGTTCAGGAACCTGAGTTATTTTTACCGGGTTTTCCAGCGGCAGTATGGGTGTGCGCCGGGAGAATTCCTGCGAAAGAACAGGCCGGGCAGGGGATAGGAAAGGCAGTAACTGTTAAGGGGGAATGGAGTTACTATACGAAGGTAAAAAAGTAACAGGGGGCCGCAGCTCCCTGTTTTCTTTATAAAAAATATTTTGGAAAAATTTTGCAGTTGGTTCCCATAATCCGGTAAGTGAAACGGACGGGCGTTTAACAGGTGTTAACGGATATTATAAACGCTGCGTATTTTCAGGCCGTCCGGGCTTCCTTTCAGGATTTTTACCTTTCTTTCTCCGGCGTCCATGTCGAAGTAGTTGTCTTCAAGGAGCATGTCATCGGCTTCGTTTATGATTTCCACGCCTCTTGCATAGGCCTGTGCCCTGACGGTGAGTTCATCGCCGGAAACGGTAACCGTAAGGCCGGGATCTGCGAAGCGGTAGTGCTTGGGCGCGCAGAAGATGACGGTTCCGCCGGAAACGCGTTCTTCTCCCCGGAAGCAGGTATAGCTTACATAATCGCCGTAGGTGTCGGCATCCATACAGTCTGTTTTTTCAAGCCAGAGGCTGGATAACGGGGATACGGTTACTTCTTCGCTGCCGGAGCGCAGGATTTCGGATCGGTTATTTCTGAGCGACCACTCCACGCGCAGCTGCTGTTCCTGCATGGTTTCGTTTGCCACGCACAGATGGATGGATTTTTTTACCTCGTAAGGCTCTGCATTGGGGTTGGTGTCCTGGGTGAGGATGCCTTCCTCGGCGCAGGAAAGCATCACCGGGGCGAAGAAACGCTTCGCATAGTAGTGCAGCGCCTTCCATCTTCCGCAGTAGTCAATGGAGGACCAGCTGGCTACCGGCCAGCAGTCATTGAGCTGCCAGATCACGGTTCCCATGCATCTGCCGCGGTTTCTGCGGAAGTGCTCCACTCCGTAGCGGATGGCTTCCGCCTGGAGAAGCTGGGAGGCATAAAGGGTGGTGTCAAAATCATTGGGGTACAGGAAAGTCTGTTCCATGTAATTCATGATTTTCCCATTTGCCGTTTTGTTGCGCTGATGTTTTTCCATAACATAGGAAAAAATATTCCGGTCCTCAGGCTCAGTAAAGGTTTCCACCGTTTTTAAGGAGGGGAAGGACTGGAAGCCGAATTCGGAGACATAGCGGAAGTAGAATTTCCGATATTCCGTGATTGGCTTGTTTCCATGCCATACGTCCCAGTAGTGTACATCCCCCCGGTTTTCATCGTTGGGATCATCGAAAGCGCCGCCTGAGGAGGGGCTTGCGGGCCAGTAAAAGGTATTGGGATCGTATTCCTTGAGCACCTTGGGAATGATGTATTCGTACATTTTAACGTAATCGCTCTTCTCCTTCGGTCTGGATACCCAGTTGCCCTGCGCCACGAACATTTCCATTTCATTGTTGCCGCACCACAGCCCCAAGGATGCATGGTGGCGGATACGCTTGATATTGTCGATGAATTCGGCAGTGATGGTTTCCTCAAACTCTTCCGTCAGATCATAGACCGCGCAGGCGAACATGAAGTCCTCCCACACCACCAGGCCCAGCTCGTCGCAGGCATCCCAGAAGCTGTCATAGGGGTAATTCCCGCCGCCCCAGACGCGAATGCAGTTGAAATTAGCATCCTTTGCCTGCTTCAGCAACGAGTAGGTTCGTTCCGGAGTCACCCTTGACAGGATATTATCCTCCGGTATGTAGTCCGCGCCCATGGCAAAAATACGCACGCCGTTTACCTCATGGGCAAACTGCTCGCCGTATTCATCCTTTTCCCGATGTACGCTCATCGTGCGCAGGCCGATACGGCCGCTCCAGCTATCCAGTACATTTCCATCCTTTAAAAGCTCCGCTTCCACCAGATACAGGGGCTGCTCTCCATAGCCGTTGGGCCACCAGAGGCGGGGATTTTCAATCACGGCTTCTTCCGGGCAGGCTTCCGTAAGGATTACCTTGCCGTCAGGATCGGTCACCTTCACACGCCAGGACAGGCCTTCCAGCTCTTCCTCATCCCTTCCGAAACGGCAGATATTTTTTCTTCCTGCTTTCTGTACGTCCACACGAAGCTGTAAGGCCACGCGGCCCGGCTCGTGCTTCTGGGTAATGTAAACGCCGTCTAGTCTGGCATGGTCAAAGGCAAGCAGCTTCACCGGACGCCAAATTCCTGCATCAGGAAGGCGGGGACCCCAGTCCCAGCCGAACATACAGTGAGCTTTCCTTAAATAGGGAAAGCCCTGCATGGCGTCGGAGCTGCCTTCCATTGGCCTTTCCCCATAAGCCTCCCTGATAAAACGGGTCGGGGAATACAGCACCACCTTCAGCTCATTTCCGCAGTCACGCAGCAGGCTTTTCACCGGGAATTCCCAGATTCGGTGCATATTCCGGACACTCCCCAGCAGCGTTCCGTTCAGGCTGATATCCGCGATGGTATCAATCCCGTCAAAATGCAGTAAAACCTCTTCCCTCTCCCTGATTTCCTCCGGCGCGTCAAAATATGTAACATAGGTAAAATCATTATCCATGATTTTAAGAGCCTTCAGCTCATTGTCCCTGTAATAGGGATCCTCCATCCTGCCGTTGTCCAGCAGATCCTGGTAAACGCTTCCCGGTACGGCGGCGGGCAGAAACTCCTCCGTATTGTTGATGCACATCTGCCAGTTGTCATGCAGCATTTGTATCCGCATCCCAAATCCTCCTTGTTTTTCCGAAGGAAAAATGCGAGCCTCTGCGAGCAGAGGATTTTCCTCCTTG
Source organism: Eisenbergiella massiliensis (assembly GCF_003435485.1). Classification (NCBI taxonomy): domain Bacteria; kingdom Bacillati; phylum Bacillota; class Clostridia; order Lachnospirales; family Lachnospiraceae; genus Eisenbergiella; species Eisenbergiella massiliensis. Next base: position 30,359 of record NZ_QVLV01000006.1, on the reverse strand, counting down.
TTTTTCCGAAGGAAAAATACGAGCCTCTGCGAGCAGAGGATTTTCCTCCGTATTAAAAAAATCTCGTATGTAATCAAGTTATCACTTCTGCCCTGTCTTTTCTTCTTTTTTGTTGACCGATTATTGTACTATATTGACCTGATATAGCTGCCAGTTACAAGCCGGCATCAATACCCCAGATTCCTGTCAATTACCGTGCCATCCATGGCATTGATGGTAAACCAGCTGTCGTAGGGGCCGCCTATTACTTCCGTTGTTCCGTCCTCTCTTTCCACGGTCTGGCTGCCGAAGAAATCCCACACCGGCACCATGGTTCCTTCCATTACGTTTCCTTTTTCCATCACGCGCATATAACCCAGGCGGATTTCATCTATGGCAAAGTTCACCTTCATGTTGTTTTCCGTATAGAATGCATATTTTTTCTGGAACATTTCCTTAAAAATTTTCTGGATTTCATCAAAGGGCATCAAGAATACGTATTCATCGGACTTATCGGTCACCGTATACGGATCCCACCACTGGAAATCAACCAGGCCCCCATCATTGTAGATCATATAAAGCTTTTCATAAGGCCAGGACGACCAGTTTCCTTCCGAGGTGCTGCCGTCGGTATGGGTATAGGTTACAGGAATACCGTCTATCACTCTTGTAAAATAAACGCCGTAACCGTTATCCGCAGCCACCATTTTTCCCTCTTCATCCTCTGTAAAGGTTGAAAAATATTCTCCTCCGCAGGACATAAACTCATCAAAGCCCATATCTGCAGCTGCTTGTTCCGCTTTACTGATGATATCCTCCGGTGGTGCGTTCAGGGATGTGCCGGCTGCCGGAGTGTCACCCACCGGCATATAGTTTCCTCCATTTTCCAGATAGGAAACCATGAAACTGATCCAGCGCCAATCGGGAGTCAGTTCATTGCCAAGGCTTACAACATAATCTTTTCCGTCCGCGGTAACATTGCCCATCAACCAGTTTTTTTCAGGGGTCCCATTTGCCGCGGCGTCCGGATCGTACTGTACCTTTGCTTCAATTTCCCTTGTGCCCACCGTATCAGGCGCATACTTCAGCATTTCCTCAAAGTTTTTTATTGCTTCCCCGTAGCTTCTTTCGTCCCCGTATTCATCCACATAGGTTGCGCCCGTGGCTTCCAGCCTCTTCAGCTCCTCTATCCGCTGCTCAATTTCCGCTTTTGTAAAGCCATGGGCCGGATCGTCTTCCTCCACCGCACGTTCCCACAGTGCCCCGCCACCCAGCAGCACACGGTTAACCGCATCATAATCCTCCTGGGTAAAAGTGCGGGAAGCCACGGTTTTCAGCCGGAAGCCCTCCGCCGCGGGAACCGTGACGGACGCGTCCACCGATACCGAAAGCTGCCCCGCTGTATCTGAAAACTCCAGGGCAAAACGGCTGGGCGCCTGCACCTGATCTGCGATACTGCCCTCTGCCGCGGCCTGCGGCGCCTGTGTACTTTCCTCCTTCGGTTTTACCAAATCCTCCTGAGGCTCCGGGGTTCCCCCGCATCCGGCTAAAACGGAGGCCGCCAAACCTGCCGCCATGATTACAGCCATCCAACGCTTACTTTTTCTCATTTTCAATTCCCTCTTTCCGTATTTGTGTTGCTGTTCACTCCGTGACCAATAACTGTATAAATCCATTAAAAATTGCCTGCGGCAATGGGATTTATACACTCTTGAATCACTTTCTTACGTACTATGCAGTAAATGCACAGTACTGAGTGAACAGTAACGTATTTGTTTCATCTCTGCCTGTTTCAGGGCAGCTGCCCTGCGCATCTGTGCGAAGCGTTATGCTTCAGGCATAAACCAAGCATACGCCCGTGCCTCGTAAAAAGTATGCAGCAGGATGTAAACATTTTGCAAACAGGGTTATATTTTAAAACATACGCAAGCCCCGGCCGGACCGTTACCAGCCGTTTCAGTTCCTTCACAGCTTCCGTCAGGCTTCCCCCTGGAAAACCACCGTTACCCGAGTTCCTTCCCCTTCCCTGCTTTCGATATGGAGAGACGCGTTATGAAGCTCCGCTATCCTGCTGCAAAGCGCCAGCCCAAGGCCGATGCCCCCGGCTTTTCTGCTGCGGGATTTATCCACCATATAGAACGCCTCTGTAACGCGGGGCAGATCTCCGGGCGGTATTCCCCTGCCCTGATCGGTGACGCTGATTTCATTTCCGGCAGCCTCCAGACGGATGGCATCACCCTCTTTTCCGGCTTTCACAGCGTTATCTATCAGATTAATAAGAAGACTTTCAAAAAGATCTCTGTCCAGCCTGCGCATCTGGCCGTCCGACCGGGTTTCCAGCGTCATCCCGCACTCCTCCAGGTGATATTTTTCCAAATCCGCCACCCGGGAAAACAGGTCCTCCACCTCCGTCTCCTCCAGCCTGATACTATCGTTATCATACAGACCGATCAGGTTCATCAGCTTGCCGGACAGACGCTCCAGCCTCCTGCACTCATCATGAATACGATGCAGCGCCTGTTCCCGCCGCTCCTCGCTCAGCTTCACATGCAGCAGGGTATCGGAATAACCGATGATTGATGTCATAGGCGTTTTCAACTCATGGGTCAGGCTTCCAAGCAGCATCCCTCGCTGCGCTGAAACCTTTTCCAGCTCCGTCACCTGCTCCTCAATCCGATCCGCCATACGGTTAAAGGAAGCCGCCATGGCGCCGATTTCATCCTTTGAACCAGCCTGCGCCCGCTGCCCGAGCCTTCCCTCGCTGATATCCGCAGCCGCCTGCTGCAGCTTACGCAGCGGCTTCAGCAGCCTGCCCGTTATGAGAAAAATAATCAGCACCGATAAGACTGCCGCCGCAAAATAAATCTCCGCAAACAGCCAGGCCTGTTTTTCCATATCCGCATAAAGCTCCGTAATGTCCTGCACCAGGACAAGCCGGTAGTCCGAAAGGGAATCCGCGGGCAGTTTTTTCCCGAGAATCAGCAGATGCTGCTCCCCCACCTGCCGGAAATCCGCGGAAGCCTCTGTCCCCGCCCAGCGCTCCTCCCGCGGGTTTACCAAATCAAAAGCCGTGAGATTGCAGACTACCTCCCCGTCCTTAATCAATATGTATTTTGAAGCGCCGTATTTTTTTAAAATATAATTATAAAATGAGCTTCTGGTTGCCTCCGTGTAGCCCTCAAGCTCGCTGTCGCTGATTTCCTTCCCCAGCGCATAGGCGGTGGCGTGAAGCTGCTGCTCATAATTTTCCACCGTTTTTGTCTCATTATACTGTACGGTGCGGTGAACCACAATTCCCCCTGTGACGCCGGTCGTCACAAGCAGTACGGAGGTGGTCAGAAGAGAAATTTTTTTCCAAAGCTTCATATTCAATCCTCCAGCCGGTAGCCTGTTTTTGGAATGGTCCGTATGACCTCAAAAAAATCCAGCTTCTTGCGCAGCCGCCCGATATGCACATCCACGGTTCTGGTTTCCCCCATATAATCGCTGCCCCAGACCTGATTCAAGAGCTGCTCCCTGGAAAAAGCCACATTTTTATTGGCCGCCAGGAGCACCAGCAGCTCATACTCCATCGGCTTGAGGGCCACCGGAATTCCCGCCTTCATGACCTGATGCTCCTTCCTGTCAATCCTCACGTCGCGGATTTCAATGATTTCCTTCCCCCTGCCTGTCCGTTCCAGCACCTTTTCCATACGCACCAGCAGCTCCAGTACCTCAAAGGGCTTCACAATATAATCCTCCGCCCCCGCCCGCAGCCCGTGTACCTTGGAAATCACATCCGCCTTGGCCGTAAGATATATCACCGGAATTCCGGCCGACTGCATGCACCCCATCAATTCAAACCCATCCTTGCCCGGCAACATAATATCAACCAACGCCAGCGCATAAGACACGCCTCCCTCTCCGCTGCCGGCCAAGCCCGATACGATTTTTTCCGCCTCCACCCCATCATAAACCGGAACCGGCTCATACCCCGCCGCCTCCAGATTCATACAGATAAGCTCCGATATGGAAGCATCATCCTCAATCACTAAAATTCTCGTCTTCATCCTCTTTCCCCTCATCCGCACAACAATCAAATCCCCCGCTGCAAGGAACAGAATATTTATCCTTTAAAAAATTATGTACTAAAAATACTGCCTGCCCATAATCCCCTTTAGTGTAACACACCATCCACAGAAAAAAAGCACCAAAATGTAAACATACTGCGCGGCCCGGGGAGGAACCGCCCTATGGCTGCAACAGGCGGCGGCCCGGGGAGGAAAAGGAAGTTTCCCGGACACATTTTCAGACCATGGAGATGAGACTAAAAAAAGTGTCGGCCCCACCTGACACTTTTTTCGCCCAAGGCTCATCGCAATGCCCGATCTGACTGTGTCCGGGAAACTTCCTTTTCCTCCCCGGGCTCCTGTTGCAGCCAAAGGGCGGTTCCTTTCCGGGCGTCCACTCCCTTCCGAGAGGCCGCCTTCTCCTATCGGAGGTTCACACCCCCATTATTTTTTCATTTTGGGTTTGAAAATAAGGGAGGCAATGTAGCCGAAGATAAGCGCGGCGGCGGTCCCTACGGCGCCCGCCTTGAAGCCGCCGGAAAACAGGCCGAGAAAGCCCTGGCTATCTACTCCTTCCTTGACTCCCTTCATCAGGGTATTGCCAAAGCCCAGCAAGGGAACGCTGGCGCCGGCGCCGGCAAATTCCTGGAAGGGTTCGTACAGGCCTATGGCGCTGAGCACGGCCCCTGTACATACAAGAAGAACCATGATACGGCCGGGCATGAGCTTTGTTTTTTCCATGAGTATCTGGACGAGGGCGCAGATAAGGCCTCCCACCCAGAATGCATTAATATAATCCATCTTAATAATCCTCCTACTGGTTTTGCGGAGCAAATGCGAGTCCTCTGACGCGCGTGTACAAATCTTTTATTCCCGCGAGCAACGAGCCAAGTATCCATGCTTGCATGGATATTTGGCGACTGCCGCGAGGGTCAAATACCCCGTCGCTTGCAGCGGGGTATTTGATTGCGGAAGCGGGGCTTTCTGTGATTTGCGTTCAAATAGTTTTTTCTACGCTGTAGTATGAGGAGTTTTGCGTTAAAATATTCTTTTTGGCAAAAGAAAAAGAAGCAGCGCGGGAAATTGATTTTAGCCGTTTTGCTTCTTTCATTGTTAAATTATTTAACACAGGCTTCGTACAGGCTGGAAAACCATCCGGCCTGTACGAAGCCTATGTAATTTAATATAAAATTCCGTCGTAATATTTCAAAAGAAGGGTAACCACGCGGCTGTAGCTTTTCATGCCGTCCTCCACTCCGTTGATTTTCAGCGTGGCTTCAGTGAACTGATTGGAGGCTTTTTTTACGGTTGCAGTCTGGATCACGGCCTTTTCTTCCACCTTTTCCCACGCTTCGGCAGTGAGGAACAGGTCGTCGCTGTAAACGCTTTTCGCTATTTCCGGATGTTCAAAGTACTTGGATGCCTTATGGTTAATGGAATCACGGAACTCATTTTCCACATAGTTAAGTACGCTCATGTAGCCGCTGTACTGAAAGAAGATGTCATCGGAGTTAATACATGCCAGAAAACCGATAAAATTGGCTTCGTCCTCGTAAATGAAGCCCTTCAAATGGGCAAGCTCATGGCAGATAGTTGCCGGCTTGTTCACGATGTACATGCGTTTATTATAGTTGGCTTCCATTGAAAACGGGAAGTAGTAGCCCATCATATGTTCCTGGCTGAGGAAATCAGAGGAATGGATGGTCTTGGCCCTCGGATAATAGCCGGACAGCTGGCCGTACTCCTTTCCAAGCTCCTGCATGGCGGTAATCGCCCCTGCGGTAATTTCGTCATTATATACAAGATAGCCGGCATCGTCCCGTTCCATCTCGACAGTCAGTTCATTCAGCTTTTCCACAATATGATCTCTTACAAGGGCAAGCTCCTTGTCAGTATACCCCCGCTCTGTTTTTTCGGGCATATATTTTTCATCAATGGGAGAAGCATGGTAAAGAAGAAAGCAGTTGCACGTCATAATCCAGAAAACCGCAAGCAGAATCCAGGCAAAAGCCGTATAGAAGCCTTTGCACACCCGTTTCAGCCATTCCCTTCTCACAAAAATCCTGACAGCCGCCAGAAGCACCGCTTCCAGCAGAAGCAGCAGACCAAAGGCTATCATCCACTCTCCCACGGAAAAAGGAAAGACGGACATCAGTCTGCCATAGGTATTAATGGACACCGGAAATATAAACCGGATATGCCAGTCACAAAACGCCGTGCAGTTCCATGCCAGAATATTGATTACAACGATTGCCGCAAACAATGCAAACCATATTTTCTTCTTCAAAAATCTCATCCCCCGCTCACCTGGCCTGCCGGCAAATCAAATGTCTTTCCCGGCCTGTCAGGCTGTTTTTTCCCCTATTTATACTATACCTGCGGGGCGGTTTCAAAACAAGGGAATCACAGAAATGCTAGAAAGAGTTAACAGTCTATTAACAAATCTGTAATGGAAAATTTACGTAACCAAATGACATCGGAGACTGAACAGTTACAAATTTACGATAAGTAGAGGATAAAAACTTGACAAAACAGATCGTATATGTTCCTGCGTATTGACAAAATAAGGGGAATTTTATCTTTCAGGAAATGGGCATAAAAAACGGGGCGAAAACGGTTCGCCCCATAATTATCATGGTGTTCATTCTTTTATTTTTGAAGACGACGAACGGAATGTGCAAGGATTAATTTTACAAACCACCAGAACACAGTTCATTACAATTAAAAAACTCATAATTTGCAGTGAGTTTATCAATATCTTCTCCCCATTCTGCATAGCCTGCCCCAAAGCAACAATACTGCCACATGGGAATTAGAACCATAGAAGCAATCTCCCTGCGGTAATCCTTAAAGCAGCTTTGCCACGTATAATCTTTTACGCCATGCTTCAACAGGCTGTCATAATAATGTTTTACAAGGTCAATCTGTATCTTTTCCCTGAATTCATCGGGAAAATTAACTCTTGTCAGGTGAGCTAAATCCTTTCCAAATAATCACTGTCTATCTGTGGATTTGCAGACATCATTTTTTTATATACCGGATCCCCTTGCCAAAACATATTTTTCCCCCATTCACCTTATACGGCTGATTGCATGTTACCTGTTTTATGAATCAGCCCCGGACATAAGCGCCGCCTCCCCGGCCTTCTCCGGCAGCTGCACCAGGATTACCGCCGCAAAAACAAGAACACATCCGAATATTTCCTTTAGATTCAACGTCTCCCCCAGAATCACCCAGCCGGCCAGCACAGACACCACGGATTCCAGGCTTAAAATCAGCGAGGCCACGGTAGGATCCAGGTGCTTCTGCCCGATTATCTGCAGGGTATAGGCCACGCCGCAGGACATAACACCTGCATAAAGAACAGGGACTGCGCCGCTTACCAGCCCGCTCCAGGTCGGTTCTTCAAATAGAAAGGCGCCGATTGTACAGATAATCCCCGCCACAAAAAACTGGATGCAGGAGAGCTTCACGCCATCCGTCTTTGGTGAAAAATAATCAATCACCAGGATATGGATGGAAAAAATCACCGCACAGATAAATACAAGCACATCTCCCCGGTTCAGGCTGAGTGTCTCATTGACACAAAGCAGATACATTCCTGCCGCGGCAATCGCCGCCCCGGCCCAGACAATTCTTCTCACTTTTTTCCCAAAGAAAAGTCCCATAATGGGAACAATGATAATGTAAAGAGTGGTAATAAATCCGGCCTTCCCCACCGTGGTATACTGTATGCCGATCTGCTGGAACATACTTGCCGTGCATATGGCGAGACCACAGCAGACGCCGCCAATCAGCGTGATCTTCCGTCTTTGTTTTCTCTCCTCCGCCGTTTCCTTACGTGTCTCTGCCTTCTTCTGTTTCTGCTCACGGAATGCAATCAGAGGCAGAAGAACCGTGCCTCCAATAAGGCTTCTTGCACCATTAAAGGTAAACGGCCCCATATAATCCATCCCTACGCTCTGCGCCACAAAGGCCACACCCCAGATGGATGCCGCAAGAAAAAGGAGCAGACTACTTCGGTAGCTGTGATCTCTGCCGTGACCGATCTGTCCGCCCCTGCTGCTTTCGCCGTTTTGATTCATTTATATGTACCTTCTTTCCCGAAATTTGTCTTTCTGTTTCAGAGCGCGCTTGAAAAATCATTCCCGCTCTTCAGCCTGTGATATATCTGAACATTGTCATAATCCGGCGCAAATTCCTCTGCCGCCTGATAAATCTTCCTGATTGTCTCCACGCTTTCTTCCAGCTCCTCTGCCGCTTCCTCCGGACTTTTCCCTTTTACAAGCTTCCTGCAGGCCAGCTTGATAAGCAGAAGAATTTCCCCTTCCTGTTTTGCCATTTCTTCTATTTCTTCCAAAGCCTTACACATATCCGTTTCCCCTTTCCCGCTGTCTGCGTCTGCTTTCCACCATCTGTCCGCATGAAGAAGCGCCTTCAGCATATCGTAAGTATCCGGTGGAATATGTCTGAACATTTCACTGTTTTCCTGTATATACTCCTTCATTCCCGTTCCGTCGCCGGCCATCTTCAGCAATGAAAAAATAAGCTTCCAGTCCGTACGGAAATTATCCGGTTCCGCATTTTCCGGCTGTATTAAATTGAGCCGGTAATTTGACAGATATGGACGCATGTCCTCAAATTCCTCCGGAATATCCATCATGTCCAGAAGCTCCATCGGCCCATCCCACGGTGTTGTTCCGTAATAAAGGCACAGCGTTACCACCGGCACGAGCCTGTCCTCAGGGAAAAAGCCTGATAAAAACTGAGCGCTGTTCTGATAGTCTGCGTTTTCCCGATGCCTTACTGCCGCCTGCTCCACCTGGCTGGTATAGCTCATGGCATCGTAGAGCATTTCCCTTACAGGCATAGCATAGTGTGCCTTGTCCTGCCCTTCCACAGCGAATATGGCGTACAAGGCATTTCCGCATGCCTTCCGGACCGCATCCCTGTATCTCTTAACAGTTACCTTCCTGCCATCCTTATCCGCAAAGCTGACAATCGCTTCCCCTGGCAGGCTCTCTAGGCTGCCGGCCTTCAGCACCTGTTTCCCGCCAAACAGCGATCCATTAAACAGATCACAAAAATGGGCCGGATTCTCCAGAAATCTTTTTACTGCCGAATCTTTTTCTTTCTTCATACAAGTATACATTCTCCTTAAATCTTGTTGGTAAATCCAAAAGATGTATACTTTATACAGGTTATATTATAGACATATCCCGTCGAAAAAGCAATTCCTTCGGATACCAAATATAAAAAATGGAATCAATGGCTGATACAGCCGGATGAGTAAATAAGAATTATGAAATATTTATAACTGTTCAGTACCCCTCGCAGTTACAATTATTTATACCATATATCTGGAGAATCCGAAATAGTAATTATTCACAAATTGTAAAAAGTGCAGAAGAAAAGGCAGCAATTCAGTTTTTTCACAGTAACCGGAAAAGGTTACGCGGCCTCATGTGTTTTTTAACTGTATAAAGGATTCCTTTGCAGCATAAAATATCGTTACAAAGGAATCCTCAGAAATACTGTTAAGTAAAAATTCACAGGGCAAAGTGAGCGGACAGGTCGGATACGATCTGGCGGATTCTTTTTCCTTCGCAGAAAAGGATCACATCCGCATATTTTTCATATAAAGGAACTCTCTCTGCATAAAGCTCCTCCAGCGTCTGCCCGTCCTTCAGAGCCACGCCACGCTGTTTCAGATCGCCCAGCCGTCTGTTGATTTCCTCACAGGAAAGCTGCAGATAGACTACTGTGCCGATCTGTTTTAAGTGTTCCATGGCTTCTTTTCCATAGATTACACTACCGCCGGTGGCAATTACGCAGTGCTTCGCCTCTATCCGGCTGTTCACATCATTTTCCACCTGAAGGAAGCCGTCCAGCCCTTCTTCGGAAATGATTTCATGCAGCAGACGGCCGGTTTCCTCCTGGATAACCAGGTCGGAATCCAAAAAATGATAGCCCAGGCATTTGGCCAGAACAACGCCGACCGTGCTCTTGCCTGCGCCGGGCATTCCAATCAGTACGATGTTATCTTTTGTATTCATATAAATTATCCCAGGTACGCAATTACTTCCACTTCACAGAGAACGCTCTTGGGAAGCTCTTTTACCGCAACACAGCTTCTTGCGGGCTTTTCTGTAAAATATTTCTCATATACGCTGTTGAATGCAGCAAAATCTGCCATATCAGCCAGGAAACAGCTTGTCTTAACCACACTGCCGTAATTTACGCCTGCTTCTTCCAGAATGGCTCCGATATTCTTCATTACCTGTTCTGCCTGGGCCTCGATGCCTTCCGCTTCAATCGTACCGTTTGCCGGATTAATCGGAATCTGGCCGGATGCAAACAGAAAATCTCCTGCTGCTATCGCCTGTGAATAAGGTCCTATTGCCGCAGGTGCTTTATCGGTCGCTATTTTCTTTAACATAATATTTTCCTCCTTTTATTTCAGCTGCTGTCATGTGAATCAATTTCACTTTTCCAATCATACCATCAAATTTCGTGTCAGGCAAGAATCATTGTGGTCAAAAATCAGCTATAATTGAGGTATTCGTAACCCTGGAATACAAAAGCTTTTGCACATTTTCTTATTCGTCAAAAGCTACGGTTACATAGAAGCCCCTCTCATTTTCAATGACGGCTGTTACGTCTCCTTCCTTTGACAATAGTTTTTCCCGGAAGGGATAGTTCCCGGACATGGCAAGGGAAGGGTCAATTGTATAATAATAGTTGCTGGGAAGGACTCCTTCCGTTACCGTTACATGGTCGCCTTCCTTTAACAGGCCGGGCCGTTCCATTTTAAATTCCATTGTGCGCATTGCTTCATCCTTCTTTCCTGAAACTGCATTTCCTGTAATCAGCGTTTCCTCTTCGGCCGTTATGTTACAGCTAAGCCTGCAGCCGCTCCGTAACTGCAGCCACCCATGACAAACCGCCTTTATTGAAGGACGGAAGTTTGGGCTTAATTTATTCTGTGTCTCCCCGGTTTCGCACGGGAGCCGGATACGGCTGAACTGCAATGCTATTATACTGCCGCCGCATGTTATTGGCAATGTCTGTTCCGCGTGCTTTGATGCTCAACCTGCCGGTTTCTCTGTTATCCCCCAAGCCCAATCTGCCACTTCCTATACTTCCATAACACACCGCTGTCGAACAAAATTCTCCCATGTCATATGTATTATCGCATAAAAGTAAGGTTTCCAACCACACCATCATACAATAACATCGGGGCCTGCAGCAATCAGCAGCCCCCGATGCACATACACGTACTCTTATAAAAACTAATCTATACCGGACTTTCCAGCACTACCCCATGGGCGATTCCCGGAACATTCTGTCCCTCATTAAAGCTTGTTTTGCTCAGAAGCGCTCCTGTAGGCGCAAATAATACACGCTTCCACACGCCCTCCTCCAGCATTTTCAGGACATAGGCGGACAGTGTCACTGCCGAACAGCCGCAGCCTGAGCCTCCTGCATGGGTATCCTGTTCTCCCGCATCGAAAATTTCAATGCCGCAGTCCATATGCTGGCCGGAAATGTCTATTCCTTTTTTATTCAGCAGGTCAATTAATACGGTCTGTCCCACTTTTCCCAGATCGCCTGTAATGATTTTATCGTAGTAATCAGGCTGCCTGCCGAAATCCTTCAGATGCTGCTCAATGGTATCCGCAGCGGCAGGCGCCATACAAGCCCCCATGTTCATGCTGTCCTTCAGTCCGTAGTCCACGATTTTTCCCGGCGTAAGACCGGTGATTTTGGCCCTGGCCTTCCCTGTTTTCTCCGCACCCAGCAAAAAAGCGCCGCTACCCGTCACGGTCCAGGTGGCCGAAAGAGGGCGCTGGTTACCGTAGGCAAGAGGAAAACGGAACTCTTTTTCCGCACTGGCAAAGTGGCTGCTGGTGACACAGGCTGCCTTATCCGCAAAGCCTCCGCTTATAATCATCGATGCCAGGGTCAGGGAAAGGCCGCAGGTGGAGCAGGCTCCATAAAGGCCGAACAGAGGAAGTTCATAGTTCACCAGGCCGAAGCTGGTGGCGATTTCCTGTCCCAACAGATCCCCTGCAAACAGGTATCGTACCTCCTGCGCCTTCCAGCCTGCTTTCCGCAAGGCGGTGCCCAGTGCCTCCTTCTGCAGGGTGCTCTCCGCATCTTCCCAGGTCTGGGCGCCGAACATGTCGTCCTCTCCCACCAGGTCAAATAAATCGCCCAGCGGCCCTTCCCCTTCTTTTTTCCCCACAATGGAGGCGCTGTCTATCATGTATACCGGTTTCTGAAGGCTCACGCTCTGCTTGCCCAGAATCGGGGAAACCGGTGTTTCTTTCCTGTCTTTTTCCATTTTTACCGCATTCCTTTCTATCTGGTCTGCAGTTATTATTTGGTTATTTTAAGGAAAGTATGCAAACATAAGCCCATGGAAAACCAGAATTCTTTTTTTCATAAATTTTACAGACAGGGTAAGGGAAAGGAAGCCGCCAAAAAACGGCGGCTTCGGATTGTTTTTCCTGCGTTATATTTTCACTGCCCCTTAAACCTGCACCAGATGAATCAGTTTTCCCTGAAAATCGCCCCACATCCCGGCGACCTGAAGACCTGCATACATCAGCGTATCTCCGCCGAAGACGCCGTCTTCTCCCTCGATACGATACTTTTTATCCGGGTGCAGCCCTCTTAAGAATACTCTTCTGCTACGCTGGCCCGTACGGCCTTTTACCTGGATAAAAGTTACAAGGCTCTCCGTTCCGTCCTTAGATACCACCTGCCAGCTGTCATACATCTGATTTTCAGAAGCGGATGCCAGACGGAAATAATCGCCCTCTCTCACCAAATCATTATACTTATGATACATGGCGGTCTGCGCCGGAATCTGTTTCCTGTCCTCCTCCGGTATACGGGTCACATCCAGTTCATAGCCAAAGGTGCCTGCCAGCGCCACATATCCCCTGGTTTCAAAAGGCGTCACCCGTCCCACCGCATGATTGGGGCAGTCACTGACATGCGCGCCGATGGTAGACAGCGGATAAATCAACGCCGTTCCTTCCTGAATCGCCAGCCGTTCGATGGCATCCGTATCATCCGAGCACCAAATCTGAGGACTGTAATACAGCATGCCCGCATCATACCGGGCGCCTCCGCCTGAACAGTTTTCAAGCAAAATATTCGGGAACCTGGAAACCAGGCGCTCCTGCAGTGAATAAACGCCCAGCATATAACGGTGGGACAGCTCTCCCTGACGATCCGGCGGCAGCGCCGCACTCCCCAGATCACTCAGCGGCCGGTTCATATCCCATTTCACATATTCGATGTTGGCAGAGCTTAACACCCGTTCCATCATCTCCCATACACCGTCCACTACCTCACTGCGGGAAAAATCAAGCACATATTGGTTGCGCGCCCTCCCCGGGGTCCTGCCCGGCACTGCAATCGCCCAGTCGGGATGCTTGCGGTATAAATCGGAGTCCGGAGATACCATTTCCGGCTCAAACCACAAACCGAATTTCATTCCCAGCCTGTTGATTTCCTCCGCCAGGCCGGACAGGCCGCCGGGCAGTTTTTCTTCATTCACCACCCAGTCACCCAAGGCGCAGTTGTCACTGCTGCGGGCGCCGAACCAGCCGTCGTCCAGCACAAGCATTTCAATCCCCAGTCCTGCCGCTTCCTTTGCAATGGCAAGCAGCTTTTCCGTATTAAAATCAAAATAGGTTGCTTCCCAGTTGTTAATCAGAATGGGGCGTTTTTTATCTTTGTATGGGCTTCTGATAATATGCTGTCTTATAAAATCGTGATAGTGCGCCGTCATTCCGGAAAGCCCTGAGGCAGAATAGGTCAGCAGCGCTTCCGGAGCATCAAAGTGCGCGCCTGCTTCCAGCTTCCAGCAAAAATCCACAGGATTAATGCCCACCTGCAGTCTCACAGAATCATACTGGTTGACATCCGCCCGGAATTCATAATTCCCCGAATAAACCAACTGTACGCCGTACACTTCACCGGTATCCTGTGTGGTATTGGGGGTGACCAATGCAATAAATGGATGATCCTGGTGGCCGGATTCCCCCCGTCCTGATGTGACACCCTGCATCCCGATCCCAATCTTCTGCCTCTGGATATGACGCTCTCTGGCCCAGGAGCCGTGCAGGGTAATCGCTTCAAACTCACGATTATCCATATCCATGCACATGGAGGAAACCTTTGTCAGCCAGATTGTGTTTTCACTGTTATTTAGTATAGACACATGCCGCGCAATTACATCCGTGTCCTCAAAAACAGAATAGCTGAGCACTGCGGTCAGGTTAAGCACGCTGTCTGTGCAAAGCAGCTCCAACGTAAAGCACCCCTCCGGCTTACCGTCCTTTCCCGTCTTTGCAAAGGAAGCAGGCAGTCCCGGAATTTCTTTTTTCCCTGCAAAAATTTCATGCGAGACATATGAAAGGCTGCAGGCTGTATGGCCGGCCTGCGTCTTTACCCTGAAAGCGGCTTCCCGATAGTCGCCTGTTCCGTGTCCCGGATATTCCATCGGGAAGGAATCCAGGAAGGATACCCTGTCTCTTGCATTCACCGAAGGCACATAGGGCGATTCTTCTGTTCTGAGCAGATATGCCAGATTATGATCCTCCAGTTTTTTTCCATAATAAATGTGCCCTATAAAATTTTCCTCATCTGTTATCCCGATCAGATAACTGGTATTTTTCGTATCCAGCTTAAAAATTCTTTCTTTTTCAAAATATGTAATTCCCATACTTTTCTCCTTGCCTTCCTTCATTTTAAATATCGGATGGATGCCTCATTTCCTGCCTTGCCTGCCATTTTTCACACCGCTCCTCCTTCCAGCACCTTCATCTCAAACGGCTCCATCCTCATCGGTATTCCCCTGAAATCAAATTCCTTTGCTGCTTCATCATTATTAAACAGAAAGGTGAAGCGCTTCCCCTTGCCTTCGCGAACCGTCACTTCTACACGTTCCGGCAGATTCTCCACGTAGGGAATATCCGTCTGACGCAGCATCTCTTCCGCCAGCCTGCGGCAAAGCCCGGGCAGCCCTACCGTTCCGATATAATAAACGCATCCCTTCCCATAGGAATTTTTCGTTACCGCCGCCTTCCCTGCATAGAAGTTCTCCCCATAGACCGCCAGGGTTTCTGCGCTTTCCGTTCTGATTATATCACACCAGCGCATACCCTGGTAATACTGACCATCAATTATTACCGGAATTTTACGATTGCCGACAGCATCATATTCTTCCACCCAGCAGCCTGTCATATCTGAATAACCGGCCGGCAGCGGCTGCATAATACAATTATTATGTTCATCCTTCACTCCGCTGCGGGCCGTCAGCAGTACAATGCCGCCGTTTTGCGCAAATGTGTGCAGCTGGTCTGACGCCTTTTGGGAGCGCACATACATCGCTGGCGCAACAACAATGCGGTATTTCCCCAAATCTGCCTCCTGGTCAATAATATCCACATTCACTCCGTAATGGGTAAATGCACTATGAAAAGCCTGCATCTGTTCCAGATAGTAAGCGCCCTCCGCCTGCAGCTGCAGGCTAAAAGCATATTCACTTTCAAATCCGCACAGCAGCGCCACCCCGGACCGGATTTCGGTTCCTTCCATATGCTTCAGCTTTTTCACCGTCCGGCACAATTCTTCAAATTCCGCATACCGCCTGCCAGGCACATTGCTGTGATCGATCAGGCCATGCCAGAACATCTCGGCGCCGCCTACTGCGCTGCGGAAACGGAAATTAATGACCGCATCCGCCCCATGGGCAAATGCCTGCATCCCATAGCCTTTGATCATTCCCGGCTTCACCGTAGGCGCCATAGGCATCCAGCACCCCGGCGTTCCGCTCAGCTGCTCCATAATCCAAAAGTTTTTTTGCTTCACGCCCCGGATGAAATCCAGATGAAAGGCGTGAGAATAATATCCCTCTTCCGGCAGCACCGTCGCAGGATAATTGTCATAAGAGCAAAAATCCAGCTTGTCAAACAGCTTATAAAAATCCGGCATATGATCACAGAACCAGGTATTGGTGGTAATCGGAGTCTGCGGAAAATACTCCCGCAGCAGCCGCTGCTGAAAATTCACATAATCTATCGTACTGTCCGACATAAACCGCTGATAATCCAGCATATAGGCCGGGTTATACTGTGTCACAGGGCGATCTCCCAGGGGCGGGTGAACCTGGGACCATGCAGAATAGCTTCCGCTCCATACTTCATTATGATATGCCTTGTTAACAGCCTCCAGGGAACCATATTTCTCTTTCAGCCACTCCCGGAATTTTTCCGCACAGCTGTCACAGCAGCAAAATCCGGCTTCCACTTCATTATCTATCTGCCAGGCTGCCAGATTGGCCATATTCTGATAGTGCTCTCCCATTTTTCGGACAAACTTCTCAACGAATATGCGGTACACCGGCGCATTATAGCACCGGTGCCCCCGTATTGCCGCCTCCTGTCTCTTTCCATCCCTGCCTACCTGCAGGACTTCCGGATATTTTTCATACAGCCAAAGCGGCGGGCAATTGGTGGGCGTACACAAAATAACCTCAATATTCCTGTCTTCAAATAATTTTACCGCCTCATCCAGCCAGGCAAAATCATAGACGCCTTCCTCCGGTTCCATTTTACTCCAGGCAAACTCCGCCATACGCACCAGACTGACACCGCTTTTTTTCATTAAGTCCGCATCCTGCTCCCACAGGGATTTATCCCAATGTTCCGGATAATAATCCACGCCTGTTTTCATTTGAAGTCCTCCATCTCAATATTCTTTTAATTATATCTGTTGCTGTAAACATATAAAACAGGAACGCCCGGCGGCTGTTCCTGAAAATATTTTGAATAACTGCAAAATATGCTTCCTTCCAGGTGACAAGCTATATTATATCACTTGTCTGCCCGGAAGGGAGCATATCATTTAGTACGCCTGTGTACCTCCTTATGTAATATAACCATATCCATAGCGCCTCGATTTCAGGCAATTACCCGTTACCCTTTCAGGCCGGAGAACGCAATACCTTCAATCAGATATTTCTGCGCAACACAGTAAATCAGCACCATGGGAAGCAGTGAACAAACGGTTCCCGCCATAATCAAACCATATTCCGCGCCATATTCCGTCCGGAAAGCGGCCAGGCCAATCTGTATTGTTTTCAGCTTATCCGTATTCAGGTAAATCATCGGGCCCATATAGTCATTCCACATGAAATTAAAGGTAAAAACAACAAGGGTAGCCAGTCCCGGCTTACACATGGGCATTATGATCTGAGAGTATATTTTCAGCTCCCCGCAGCCGTCGATCCTTGCCGCCTCGGACAGCTCCATCGGAATACCAAGCATGAACTGCCTGAGCAGGAACACTCCGAAGGCGCTAAAAAGATTCATGAGGATAATGGACCAGTGGCTGTCATAAAAGCCCATATTTTTGATGATAATGAACTGCGGGATCATGATGGCATGCCAGGGAACCATCATCGTTGCAAGATAGCACAGGAAAATCTTGTCTCTCCCCGGATAATCCATCTTTGCAAAGGAATAAGCAGCCAGGGAGCAGGTTACGACCTGTCCGACCGTAACGATTATGGACAGCTTAATCGTATTCAGATAATAGGTGAGAAAATTTACCCTTGTCCACACCTCCTGGTAGTTGGACCAGCGGAAAACCTCCGGAATCCATTTGATAGGATATTCAAAAATTTCCCTGTCATATTTAAAAGAGGATGACAATGTCCAGAAAAACGGGACCAGCATGGTCAGTCCGATTATCATTAATATGACAAACAGCAGGGAATGCTGTATACGTACTTTTCTTTTATATGATTTTGTCAGCATGCTGAAAGCTCCTTCCTTTTACTGCATATAGGTAACCCATTTTTTCTGTCCCCTGAACTGGATCAGTGTAATGATCAAAATAATAATAAACAGGAAATAGGCCATAGCAGATGCATAACCGAAATTAAGGTATTTAAAGCCTTCCTGGTAAATCCGGTAAACCAGCACATTGGTCGCCCGGCCCGGTCCGCCCTCCGTCATAATGGAAATCAGATCGAATACCTGGAAGGAGCTGATCAGCGCCAGTATCGTAACCATAAACATGGTAGGTGAAAGCATGGGCAGCGTGATGTGGAAAAATCTTTTCAGCCCGTTTGCCCCGTCAATTTCAGCGGCCTCATACAGCTGCTTCGGTATGGACTGGAGCCCGGCAAGAATGATAACCATATAGTAGCCGGCCTGTTTCCAAATGGCAACGATCATGACTGACACCAGCGCCGTACTGGAGGAAACCAGCCACTGAGGCGGATTGCTGATCCCGATATGGCTGAGGAAAAGATTCAGCGGCCCTCTGGTCGGATGAAAAATCATGGCCCATACAATACCGACTGCAACCATGGAGCTGATATTCGGGAAGAAAAACATGGTCCGGAACAATCCTGTCCCCTTGATCCCCACATTCAGCGCCACCGCAAGGAGCAGGGCAATAACGATGGTACACGGCACCGTAACGCCGGTATAAACCAGGTTGTTTATAAAAGAAACCTGAAAATATTCATCGCTGAACATTTTTATATAATTGCTTAATCCGACAAAATCAAAGGTCTTAAAGCCATCATAATTGGTAAAGGAAATTACCAGTCCCATAATAATGGGAATTCCCATAAAAATTAGAAAACCGATAAAATTCGGCAGGATAAAAAGGTAGCCCTTCAGCCATTCTTTTTTAAATTTTTTCTTTGGCACAGCTGCATTCTTAGCCATTTTCTCACCCTTTCCTGAAAAAGGGGGAGCAATTCCCGCCTCAACGGTTACCCGCTCCCCTTTTGTCACAGTTTATCTCTTACTTGCCCATCAGATCCGCTCTCTGCTGCAGGAACTTATCCATAGTTTCCTCAATGCTTTTTTCTCCCAGCAGGTAAAGCTCGGCATTTTCCTTGTAGATATTAAGAATCTGGTCAAAGTTGCTGGATGCCGGAGATTCCTGGACTTTTTTCGCATTGAAAATTACGGATACGGAATCCTTTCCCACGGCTTCCTTATAAGCTGCTTCCGCGCCCTCATCCGTATAAGCATGTACCATTCCGGTGCTCGCATAAATGGCAGCGCCTTCCGGTCCGCACAGGTATTTCAGGAAATCAAAGCTTTCCTCCGGATGTTTGGTAGTAGAGGTGATTCCCGCAAACTGGAACTGTCCCCAGGTGGTGCCTGGTTCCACGCCGTCCGGAATAGGCATCGGGGCGATTTCCCAGCTGACATCTGTTTTCCCTGCATTAATATCGTTGAGAAGCATATTGATCATCCATTCACCCTGAGGCATCAGCGCTACTCTCTTGTTTTCAAAATCTGCAAGATACTGGGTATCCGTAGCCTTCATTTCTCCAAGGCTCATATGGGATTTGTCCACATTGTACAGCTGGTTTAAAAGCTCCAGGGAATCCTGGACTGCGGTAACATCATCCGCATTCACATACACGCCCTGCTGTGTGGCCATGAACTGTGTATGCCAGTCAACCCAGTAACCGCCCCACTGTTTGTCAGGGCCTTCCCCTGCGGTGAGCTTTTTGGCCATCTCCGCATATTCCGTCCAGGTAAGCTGCTCCGGCATCTCAACGCCCGCTTCTGCAAGCAGGTCGGGATTATAAAACAGCATCCAGCAGGTGGTCCTTGTGGGCAGGGCAAAAATCTGTCCGTCGGGATAACTGGAATCCCACATAGCGCCGTATTTGCTGATATCCAGTTCACTGTTTTTCACCAGCTCCGTCAAATCCATCAAAGAACCGGTATCCCTGTACTGCGTCACCTGCGCAAGCCCTCTGATATCAACGATGTCCGCTTCATCTCCGGCCGCCATCATAACCTTTAATTTGTCATCATAGCTGTCATTTGCAATACTGATCATTTCCACATGGACGCTGTCGCTCTGTGCATTGTATTGCTCAACTACCTTGGAAATATAGTTTTCTTCATCACTCCAGATATAGAATTTAAGGTTTGTCTTTTCACCGCCCTTTGTATCTGCCGCCGCAGTATCCTGCGCCGCCGTACCTGTGCCGCTGTCAACCGTACCTGCACTTTCTGTTTTTCCGCCGCAGCCCGCAAGCAGACTGCATGTCATTACTGCCGTTACTGCCATTGCCAATACACGTTTGAACTTCATTTCAATTCCTCCCTGATACTATTTATTTGTCGTAGAACTTATTGACACGACTTAGTATATATGTAAACATACCCAGTGCAAAGGTTGAAATTTTATAAACCTTTGTGTATATTATACTAATAGAGTGATCGTACATTTCGCATTTTGTACATATGCGGGGAGGATTTATAATGTTTTATGCGCTTTTTATTCTTCTTTTCATCATATTTTTTATGCTTTACCAACATCACAGGGAACAGCATACCATTTCCTTTACCCTTGTTCTTGTTTCATACTTTTTTGCCATTATTGGGATGATGATCTATTTCTCCCGTGACGCCTATTACTACAATGTGATAAAGAACTATTTCTATCTGCCGGATCCTTTATGGCGTAAATTATTTTTCCTGCCCATCTCCCGTTTTAACGTCATACGTATCATGAATGTTGCAAGCCTGAGCATTGTCCTGGCCAGCGTATATTTTGCCCTGAGCTTCCACACGCCCTTTACTCCCAGGACAATAAAGCTCACAAAAATCGGAATCTGGATTTATCTTATGCTGCAGCTGCTTATTTACGATCCTTCAGTTAACATCCGTCTCTATTATCTGCTATACCCTTCAGTTATGGGATCGCAGCAGTTCTATGATGCGGAAAAAGTTATTTATCTCATCACACGCAGCGGAAATAACCTGCTTATGCTCTTCAGCGTGATTATCCTGTTTGTATCGTTCTATCATTCACCGCGGATACAGCTGATCCGCTATAACTTTTTACTGATGGCGGTCTGCTTTTTTACGCTCAGCATCTTTTATTTTACTTTTATCTCAAGAACGCCTTCGTTCCTGCTGCGCATTTCCAAGCTTGCGGATTCCTATTATTTCTGGTATATAAATCTGGGCAGCAATGTAATATTCTACAATGTATTTCCTTTTGTGCTCATTATTTTCCTGCTGCTGATATGCTACAGCCTTTATAGGCTCTCCCACATCAGCCATCAGATTGATGTGGAATCCTTTGAAATATCCAAACAGATTGACGCCACGGAAACCACCTCCAAGGTATTCTGCCATTACATAAAAAACGAACTTCTTGCCATACAGTCGGAGCTGGAGCTGCTTCCCGCCATGGAGTGTCCCGAACAATCCGTCCAGGAAACCATACACCGCTGCGAAAAGCTTTACAGCCGGATTGATGAAATCCATAAAAGTACGAAAACCGACGAGCTGCATCTGATAGATATTGATTTGAAAGAACTGCTGGAACGCGTCCTGGAGGCCTTTAAAGAGGAGGCCTGCCATATAAAAATCTGCTGCAACTTTCCTGATTACCCTGTCATCGCCCTGGCAGATCCCGTATACCTGGAGCAGGCAATCCACAATATCGTAGGGAACGCCATCGACGCCATGATGGAAAAAAGCAGCCGGGACGGCGAGGCTGACAGCCGGCTTCTCACCCTCAACCTGCGCTATACCGACGACTGGATACACCTGGAAATACAGGATACGGGCACAGGCATTTCACAGAATAATATTAAAAAAATATTTACTCCCTTCTTTTCCTCCAAGTCCACCTCCAGGCACTGGGGAATCGGCCTGTCGCTCACCTACCGGATCATCCAGGCGCATGAAGGGAAAATTGAGGTGCACAGCGTCCTGGGCAAGGGTACCTCCTTTCAGATACTGCTTCCCAAAATAACACAGATATTTAATGAAAAAAGGAGTTTTCATGGAAAATAAGATAAGGGTGCTCATCGCAGAAGATCTGGAGCCTATCCGGAAAAAATATGTATATTATCTGTCCCAGTGCGCTGATATCGAACTGGTAGGCAGCGTAGAAAGCGGAAAAGAAGCGGTTGAAACCGCCCTGTCGGCCGTTCCCGATGTCATTCTGATGGATATAGAAATGGAAACAAAGGATGCCGGGATCCGTGCTTCCAGGGAAATACTCGCCCATTATCCCGACATTAAAATCATCATCCTCACCGTGTATGAGGATGATGAACTGATTTTTTCGGCCTTCCAGCTGGGGGTATGCGACTATATGCTGAAGAACTCCACCAATGAGGAGATTATATCCGGCATAAAGGCGGCATACGAAGGCCGCTCTCCCATCCGTCCCGAAATCGCTGGTAAAATCCGAAGTGAATTTAAACGGGTAAAGACCTATGAAACCAGCTTCCTTTACATGCTGAACCTTCTCTCCTCCCTCACCGTGACCGAACTAGATACCCTTTATCTGCTTTCCTCCGGCCATACAAGGGCTGATATCTGCGCTATCCGGCATGTGGAGATGTCCACCGTCAAGTCACAGATACACAGCATCCTTCACAAATTCAAAAAGAAGTCCATCGCGGAAATCATAACCTCCACAGAGGATCTTCATCTGCTTGAACTTGTCATCAAAAACAGGCCTGACTAATAATGTGTGTAACAGTTCACCCTTTGGCCGAACTGTTACTGTATCCGCCCATTAAAAGTCGCCTTTGGCGAGGGGCGGATGCCTGCTGCCGCCACATTTTCTCACGGTTTGCGCAGTGAATGCGCAAACCTGCCTGCACTGTTACAAATGTGCTGCCGTTCAGCCCGAATCCACTATACATCCTTCCCGCTTTTATTGTATAATAGTAAAAGCGTTCCTCCAACCGGGGCGCGTTCTAATGACAGAGGGGGATTACTCAAATGAAAAAGAAGTTCTTTGCCGATGAAACCGGTTTCTACCGCCAGATTTTCAAGCTGGTTCTGCCTATTGTTATCCAGAATCTGCTGAGCGCCGCCGTCAGCTCGGCGGATATCGTCATGCTCAATTATGTGGGGCAGTCATCCATTTCCTCCGTTTCCCTGGCCTCCCAATATGCCAACATCCTTTTCATGGTGTATTACGGGCTTGGCACGGGAGCCACCATGCTGTGCGCCCAGTATTTCGGCAAGGGCGACATGCATGCCATTGAGGTGGTGGAAGGGATTGCGCTGCGTTTCTCCATCGTGATTTCACTGGCGTTCGCGTCCGTGGCCCTGCTGATTCCCGAACTGATGATGAAGGTTTTTACCAACGATCAGGAGCTGATTGTGCTGGGAGCCTCCTATCTGCGTTTTATGAGCATCACCTACCTGTGCTGGGGCATTACGGAGGTCTATTTGTCCGTGCTTCGCAGCATCGGCCGGGTTACTGTGAGCATGGCGCTCAATATTCTTGCCTTTTCCCTTAACATCCTGCTGAATGCCGTATTTATTTTCGGTCTTTTCGGCGCCCCCAAACTCGGCGTTATGGGTGTTGCCATTGCTACTGCAACCTCCCGTATTGTGGAGCTTGCCTGCTGTTTCCTTGTTTCGTTTTTCAGCAAGGATATTAAGCTCAATTTCAGGTTTATGTTCATCCGGAACAAACTTTTGTTCCAGGACTTTGTAAAGCTTTCCCTGCCGGCACTGGGAAATGATGTGAGCTGGGGCGTCGCTTTTTCCACCTATTCCATCATCATCGGCCACCTTGGCTCCGATGCGGTGGCGGCCAATTCCTTTGTAATCGTAGTGCGTAACTTCGGCACCATCCTCTGCTTCGGAATCGCCAGCGCAGGCGGCATTCTGCTGGGAAAGGTAATCGGTGAAAACCGTTTGGAGGCCGCAAAGGAGGATGCGAAAAAACTGATGAAGCTCACCATTCTCAGCGGCGCGCTGGGAGGCCTTCTGATTCTGGCTGTAACGCCCTTCGTGCTCAGATACGCCACGCTTTCGGAAACAGCCATGCATTATCTGAAATACATGCTTCTCATCAACACCTACTATGTCATGGGCGCCGCCGTCAACACCACTCTCATCGCCGGCGTTTTCCGGGCGGGCGGCGACAGCCGGTTCGGTTTTGTCTGCGATACCATTGATATGTGGTGCTACGCCGTCCCGCTGGGCTTTATTGCAGCCTTTGTGTTCAAGCTTCCCGTCATGTGGGTTTACTTCCTGCTGTGTACGGATGAATTCGTCAAATGGCCATGGGTCCTGAAGCATTACCGCAGTGAAAAATGGCTCAACAACATCACCAGGGACAACCTGTTTGAGGAAAAGGCCCTGCAATAGCCGGGAGCCGGTGCCATCAGGCTCCATCAGCAACAGCCCTCACGTTCCGCCTTATATCGTCAAAAAAAGGGACAGCAAACCGGCATACGCCTGATTTGCTGTCCCTTCCTTATTGATTACATCACGCCCATCAGCTTCAAAATCCAATATATCACTCCCAACACCCAGCTGGTAAAAATCCCGTACAGGATAACCGGGCCGGCTATCGTAAATATCTTGCAGCCCACGCCGAATACCTGGCCCTCGCTTTTAAATTCGATGGCCGGGGCCGCCACGGAGTTGGCGAAGCCGGTAATGGGAACGAGAGCGCCCGCACCTCCCCATTTTACAATAGAGGGATATATGTTAAATCCGGTAAGCACCACGCTCATCAGAATCAACAGTAAGGCCGACCAGCCGCCGGAGGCCTCTTTGTCCAGCCCCATTCCGGCGCAGGTATTCAGAATCGCCTGCCCTATCACGCAGATAATTCCCCCAACCACAAAGGCCTTCAGCATCTGCAGCCATATATTATGTGTAGGAGTCACCTGCTTGACGTACTCCTGATATTCTTTTTTTTGCTTTTCATCCATAGCCGACATTCCTTTCTGTTATACAGGAAACTGTAGTTCCTTAGAATCTTTGTCAGTATATGGAGATGCTGTAAAAATTATTCGGAGGCGTTTGTTTTTCAAAATATCCAATTTGAATAAAAACAGGCCAGAGGCGCATCCTCCTCTTCCCGTAAAGACTGCACCGCAATTTTCTGCATACGATCTCCCTCCGTTATCTCCATCCGGACGCACTGGTTGTATCCGGTGCCCTTGTCCGTACCAGCCATGTCTGCTCACAATTATACGGATGTGCCTCTGCCGGTATAATCTTCCATAAATCCGGTGATTCTAAAGATATGGAATGAACCCGAATATGCCGCTTGGGCGGCAGAACCGCAGGAGGTTAAACATGAGCAGAAAACGAAAAATAATCGGCGGCATCCTTTTGCTGCTGTTTCTCTGTATAACAGGCGTTTTCATTTACCTGAAAGCAGTCATTCCTCCGGG
This sequence comes from Eisenbergiella massiliensis, assembly GCF_003435485.1. Lineage (NCBI taxonomy): Bacteria > Bacillati > Bacillota > Clostridia > Lachnospirales > Lachnospiraceae > Eisenbergiella > Eisenbergiella massiliensis. Next base: position 5,084 of record NZ_QVLV01000006.1, on the reverse strand, counting down.
CGAAGAATGGCTCGCATACAACAGCGGTAAAATCACCGCGGACATCGACCGCCAGCTGGAGGATTTGGATATTGATACCCTGATATCCGAAAAGGAAAGCCTGGTTCTTGAAAAAAACATTGATGAGCTTCAGCAGGCAGTGGGCCAGGGGAAGCTGACCTATGAAGAGCTGGCCGCCATCTGTCTCTACCGCATTAAAACGCTTGACCAGAGCCGGCATGGCTATAATTCCGTAACGGAGGTCGCTGTGGATGTTCTGGAGCAGGCCAGGGCCTGTGATACCTCGCGAAGCGCTCTCCTCCAATCAGGCATACAGTTCCCGCCTTCTCCTCTGTTCGGTATTCCCGTATTGCTTAAAGACAATATCAATACCGCGGATATTCCCACAAGCGCCGGGGCCGAAGCCTTTTCCACTTTCCTTCCCAGGGAGGACGCCGCCCTTGTCCGCATGCTGCGGGAACAGGGCGCTGTCATCTTAGGGAAAAACAATCTTTCAGAATTTGCCAATTACCTTTCCTCCGTCATGCCCTCGGGCTACAGCGGGAAGGCCGGCCAGACCGTCAATCCCTTCGGCCCCCTGAAAATCTCTCCCTCCGGCTCCAGCAGCGGCAGCGCCGTATCTGTTACCGCCAACCTTGCCCCTGTCTCCTTCGGGACGGAAACGGCAGGATCCATTTCCGGGCCTGCCGCCGCCAACTCCGTCGTAGGCTTCAAGCCCTCCCGTGGCAGCATATCCGCCGAAGGAATCATGCCGTTGATTCAGGCGGTTGACACCCCCGGCCCCATCGCCAAATGTGTCAGCGATGCTTCCCTCGCCTACGGCGCCCTTTCCGGTTCCTATGCCGATCTCTCCGGACAGGAAGACGCCCTGAACGGCGCGGTGATCGGCCTGCTTATCTATGATTACAATCAGGAAGACATGATAACCCAACTGAAAACGGCGCTGGAGCATGCCGGCGCACAGGTAAAGGAGCTCCCCGGCATTCAGGATGTATCCGTGCAGAATATCATTTATCTGACCTTCCGCCGGGATTTTGAGGCGTATGCGTTAAAATACGGTCTTCCCATCACCACCCTGAAAGAGCTTATTGCTTATAATCAGGAAGATTCCAGGCGGCGCATCCGTTATGGACAAGATCTTCTGGAAGCAGCGGACGTGGTGGAACAGTGCGATGACGGCCCCATAAAGGGTTCCATACAGGAAGCGCAGGGAATTCTGGATACACTTTTTTCAGAGCACGGCCTGGATGCCGTCGTTTTTCTGAACAGCACGGCCTCCGCCACTGTTTCCGCCGCCGGTTATCCTCAGTTGACGGTGCCCCTTGGCATGGATAAAAAAGGAGTCCCACAGGGCGCGACCTTTGCTGCGGAATATGGCCGGGAGCGAAAGCTTCTGGAGCTTGGCTATTCCTTTGAACAAAATGTGCAGGGGCGGTTCCAGCCCTGAACGAAGGCTTTTTTTCCAGAATTTTCCTGAGGCATTAGAGCCTTGCAGTTCGCCGCAGCCACAAAATCCATTTGATACTCGTAACAGTTCAGATAGCAGATCTGTTACTCCTGTTGCAATTATTCAGCTGTCCAGCCCTTTCACAGTTACTTTATTTTCCCTATATTTATCAAAAAATTTTTTGGTTGTTTACTCCGAACATCAGTTCTGTTATAATTAAGTTATACGGCTGCCCTGCAATGCTTTCTGCCGCCCTTCTTCTTTCTTCCCGGCATGCCAGCAGGGCGCAGCCTGCTCACTCTTACAGGCGGCGTACTCTGTTAAGCCGGGCCTGTGCAGGATAATATCCATATGGACTGGAGGTCCTGGGAATGTCTGACAGAATGTATTTATGTATTGATTTGAAATCTTTTTATGCTTCCGTAGAGTGTGTGGAACGCGGCCTCGATCCTCTTACCACCAATCTGGTTGTTGCGGATCCTGAACGTCACAGCGGCACTATATGTCTGGCCGTATCCCCCTCCATGAAAAGCATGGGCGTCAGGAACCGCTGCCGTGTATTCCAGATTCCCGACAATATGAAATATATCATGGCGCCGCCGCGCATGAAGTTATATATCGAACACTCCGCCAATATTTATTCCATTTATTTAAAATATGCGGCCAAAGAGGATATTCACGTATATTCCATTGATGAAGCCTTTCTGGATATCACGGATTATCTGCCTATGTACCGCCTTACAGCCAGGGAACTGGCCCTTCGCATCCTTCAGGACATCCGTGACACCACCGGCCTTCCTGCAGCCTGCGGCATCGGTACGAACCTGTATCTTGCCAAAATAGCACTGGATATCACAGCAAAGCATAATTCTGATTTTATAGGCTATCTGGACGAAGAGACTTACCGTAGGACTTTATGGGATCACCGGCCGCTTACCGATTTCTGGCGGATCGGCCCCGGCATTGCCAGCCGGCTGTCGTCCATGGGAATCACCTCAATGGGCGAGGTTGCCCATATGGACGAAAAGCTTCTTTATAAAGCCTTCGGCGTTGACGCAGAATATCTCATCGACCATTCCTGGGGAAGGGAACCCACCACCATCGCGGAAATCAAAGCCTATAAATCAAAAAACAATTCCCTCTCCAGCGGCCAGGTGCTGTTTCGGGAATATAATTATGAAGAAGGGCTGCTCATCGTCAAGGAAATGGTGGATCTGCTCTGTCTTGACCTGGTGGATAAGGGCCTTGTCACGGATTCCATTTTTCTTTACGTGGGTTATTCCCGGGATACCGCAAAATCCTCCCACGGGACCTCCCCGCTCACCGTAACGACCAACTCCGTACGTGTCATTACCAAAGCTTTTTCCCTGCTGTATGAGAAAATAGTTAACAAAACCGCCCCTATCCGCCGCGTAAATATCGGCTTTAACAATGTGGTGGATGAAGCATACGAGCAGTACGATCTCTTTACCGACCCGGCCGAACTGGAAAAAGATCGGAAAATACAGATGGCCGTCCTGGACATCAAGAAAAAATTCGGCAAAAATGCCATCATGAAAGGAATGAACCTGGAGGATGCCGCAACTACCAGAGAACGGAATCTTCAGATAGGAGGTCATAAAAGTGGCGAATCAGACTAAGGCCGACCGTGCTAAAATTTTCATGCCCTTCGATGCAGTAAAAGGCTTCCGTGAAGCTCTTGCTGAAAAAGAGCGGATCATTGTTCCCAAAACAGAACTGTCAGAGGAGCGCAAGGAAGAGCTGGACCGCAGGCTGAGGATGATACACACCGGAGACATCATCACCGTCGTTTACTTTCATGACGGTGAATACGTAAAGCTCACCGGCATGGTCTCAAAATTCAATCCCGCCGGCAGAACGCTATCCATTGTTAATACCATGATACCCCTTGACGATATCCGCGAACTGGAGAATTCTGCAGGAGATAATTTCTAGGGCAAACGAATATAAACCAGCCGGGGCACAAACCTGCTTTAATAAATGGGCGGGAAATCTCATCACAGCTATGCCCTGCGCGCCCTCCCTGTCCCACTACAACAAACGCTGCAGGCCTTTTTGCAGCCTGCAGCGTCTGACTATTATACATATTTAAAATTCCCGTTTCGTTTTTACGGTTTCTTTCTCAATCTTTTCTTACTGTTTCCCATGCTCCGCATCCCAGTCTTCATTTGCTTTTTCCACCTTCAGAGAATACAGAAGTATTATCATAATTATAACCGTGATAAACGGGAACCACAGATACAGGAAGTTCAGCATATTAATACAGGACTGCGGCTGAATCTCCGCGTTTGCTATATAACCGCCGGCTGCGAGCAGCCATCCGGTTAATGCGGTACCGATGCCGCTTCCGATCTTAATTCCCAGTGAGGAACAGGAGTACATGGTTCCGTCAATCCTCTTGCCTTTTGTCCTGTAGGTATAATCGCTGGTTGCTACAATCAGCGCGTTCAGATCTCCGGTCAGGGGGCTGACACAGAGTCCGGCAAGAACGGAGAAGCACAGCATCATGGGGATATTGCCCATCATTCCCCCCACAATAAAACCGATTCTCATAAAGAAAGCGATACAATACCCGAACAGATTTACCTTATACATTCCCTTTGCTTTTTTCACCAGCCAGGGAGTAAATGCCAGGCCGATAATCATCGGGAACATCTGCGCCGCGGAAAAGGTTCCCAGCAAAGCGGGATTGCCCAGCACATAGGTCATATAATAAATACCGATGCCCGCAATGCCAGTCTGAATATAAGTCAGGACATAAACAGCTACAATAATCAGATAATATTTGTTCGCAAACAGAAGCTTGGCGGATTCCCAAAGGGACAGCTTATCTTCCCCTCCCTTTTCAGCGGAGGTCTGCACCTTTTCTTCTTCATCCGGCACTTCCTTTACAGACAGGACGGATATGGTATTTACCACCAGTCCGATAAGCCCGTACACAATTGCCACGTTACGCCAGCCTGCAGCGCCGCCGCCCATGGATGCCACTGCCAGGACTATCTTCCAGGCGCTTTATCCTCAAGTTTTCTGTTCAGTTCCTCCAGTAAAGCAGGAAGCTCCGAAGGATGATGTACCGTATAATCCGGCCTCCAGTCCTCTTCCTCTATAGTTCTGTAATAACGCGGCGACCAGTCCAGCCAGATGCTGGTAATCCCAAAACGGTTTGCCCCTGCAATATCCTTTTTCAGATTATTGCCAATCATGACAATCCGTTTTTTATCCTTTTCCTCCAGTCCCAGCTGTTCCATGGCTGTCTGAAACATAATTGCCTCCGGCTTCTGCTGTCCCACCGTTTCCGAAACTACCCAGGCATCGAAGCAGCTGCGCAGTCCGTTTTTTCTGTAAACATTCTGAAAGGACGCTTCTTCCCCGTCCGCTACAAGCGCAATAGTGTAACCTTCCTCATGCAGCTGCTGCAGTATTTCCCCTGCATTTTCAATAAACTCCGCCCGGCTTACAATCCCCGGTTCCTGTGCATCATAAACCTGGGAAGCCTCGTCGATAATGGTGTCTCCGCTGTCTGTAAAGATAATCAGCGTTTTATTTTTCTCCATCATACTTTCTCTCTCTATACTTTCTTATTTATTTTGCACAAAAAAGCCTTTGTTTTAGCCAT
>NZ_QVLV01000058.1:0-854 GCF_003435485.1 Eisenbergiella massiliensis | reverse complement strand
CTGATCCGGCAGGAGGTTCCGCCTTCTGCCTGCACCCGGAATTTCCGGATGGGAGAAATATCACCCCCGGAACAGTTTTCCAGGGCAAACCGGCTGCCGCGAATGGAAAAAGAGGCTTTGGAAGGAAGGTATTGGGAAACATAGATCCCTTCCTCATCCGTATAATAAATCATGTTGGCATATTCCGCCACATCCTGGGGAAAGGTCCCGGTGCAGCACTGCCATTCAAAATTGGCGCCGTTTGGCTGCAGCCTTCTGTCCTCCAGGCTCTTTACCGCGCCGTCCACAAAATAACCGGCATAGTACATCACGTGCCCCTCGGAATCAATGGGCGGCTGTCCGGCCACACCGTTGATCAGCATCTGCTCCGCCCAGTCACCGTATTTTGCTTTCCCGGTAATCCGGAGAAGATAATTGCAGATTTTAAAGACCGCCCAGGCGCAGCAGGATACCTCGCAGCTTCCCCAGTTATCGTTCCTGGGAACCATTCCGCCGCCGAAATTCCTGTAGACCGCCCCGTTTTTGGTGGTATCCCAGGAATCCTTCAGCATCTCGCCCAGAAACCCTTTTTCATCCGCAAACAGGCACTCCGCGGGGCCGTAGCCGCCTGTGGCATAGGTATGCTTTTCCGTCACAAGCGCATAGCCGTTTTCCGCTGCGTCCAGGTACTTCTTATCCCCCGTCGCCAGATAGGCCATTGCCGCGCTGGAAAAGCTGTTGACCTGGCTGTAGGCATGCCTTGGCCCAATGGTGGAATCGTGAGCGTTCAATTTATCCCACAGGTAGGTATAATCCCATTCTCTGGCAAAATCCAGATATTTCTTCTCCCCGGTCAGCAGATAAGCCCGGTACAG
>NZ_QVLV01000057.1:0-1051 GCF_003435485.1 Eisenbergiella massiliensis | reverse complement strand
GGAAGGTGCCAAAAAGAGATTTAGTGTAACTTTCATGCAAAGTTCAGAATAATGTTCCCAGTAAAATAGAACTCCCTAATATTAATATAAAGGTTAAACCATGTTTAAAATAATATGATAAATTCATAAAATACTTTACGCTCCCCTCCACTATACAATACTTATGTAATAATATTGAATCTAGTATTCTATTATCATTTATTATTATCTATTTATCTGATAATAAACAATAAACATATAACTATACAAATAAATTAAATCAAATCTACATAAACAAACATTTTAAAGCTTCTGATACATTAACAGGTTAGCATTGGTTCTTCCTATATATAAATATATTAGCAAATAATTCTGCAAACATAGCTAGATTTAAAGGGACTAATGGGCATTAATTCTTCAATTTCTAAAACACAGCAAAATATATTCTTATACTATATAATGCTAGCCTCGCTATAAATCCCATTACTTTTTCTTTTAAACCAACTGAAGATAAGCCATAAACAACCAATTAATGAACTGATCTCTGCGGCTCTCCAGTATATTGGTGCTTTAAAGCCAATTTCAACTACACCGCTATACAATCCAGGAATAACACATGTAACATTCCCATTCTCCCCGGAAATAATTTCCAAGCTTTTCTTAGTGCTCAAATCTTTTGCTTTATACCCAAAATAATAAATTAACGGAACACTTATATTTTGAGATTCATTAGAATTATTAATCAAATTTAATTGTACTGTTATGCCCCTTTTCAAATAACTATTTACTTTAATAGCTTCGCTATGACTTAACCCATCCGTTGTCAGTAATGACATACTTACTGCCGTCGGTAAATATTCAGCCCCCATAACTCCATAATCATCAATTTGGCTTTCATCTTTTATGACTAAGGTATTATTGTAAGTAACTAATGAACTCATAAAATATCCGCCTACAATAATAGAAGCCGCTCCAATCAATAAAATAACCTGCTTTCCCGTTGTAAAATTAGCCTTATATATCTGAACTTTGCATGAAAGTTACACTAAATCTCTTTTTGGCACCTTCCGCT
>NZ_QVLV01000056.1:0-1204 GCF_003435485.1 Eisenbergiella massiliensis | reverse complement strand
TCCGCCAGGCTTCCGTCCTCGAATTCCACCAGGATATCCGTGACTAATAAGGTGTTTTCGTCCGCAATCCTGCCTCCCTCATTGGGAAGCACCTGACGAATCACTACCTTTTTCCCCAGCAGCAGCGACAGAAAACAATTCAGTCTGCCGGGTGTATATTCCGGACTCATGATTTCCTTAAAAAAGGAATCATAGAGGATCTTTACGCCCTTCATACCCGTGCAGAAATCCAAAAATTCTTCCTGCCGTTCAGGCGTCCAGCTCTGAAACAGCGCCTTCAGCCCGCTGCTTTCACCAATTTCTTTCAACACCTCCTTTCTTTCCCTGATAAGCGGAAAATAATTCCTGAGCCTGTTTTCCATAAATATTCCTCCTGTATTAAGTTTTTGCCATTTACGGATTATTGCTTCGAAAAGGAAGCGCCGAAATGAAAGAACGGCCGGACGGCCGGATACTACAGCAGCATAGATACTGCTGTGTGACGGAATAATAATAACATACTATTTTAATAATATCAACCAAAATCTAAATGCTGTTGGATATCTTCAGTACATATAAGAGAATAAATCCATGTGAATAATTAGCCATTTGTAACTGTCCAGTTTCTTCACAGTTACTGCCAAAATCCATCTTAAATCGCCTACAGCGATGGAATTTCCACACATTGAATCATTTTCGTACGATCGCCGCAGCAAATGTGCTGACCTGCTGAAGTTACAGCTATTTTAAACTTATTATCCATATTTTTACAGTTATGTTATATCCAGATAATCATAATAACAAAAAATAGCATCCCTGCCCTCATGTTATACTGCTATCAGCAATGTTTGGATGCTATTCTTTATATTTTTTTAATCTAAACCTTTTTTAATCTAAATCCATTGCAATATTGTTTCCTGCTGTACTCTTTTAAGCATTATGCATCCTGCAGAATACATTAAGTTCCATCGCACACTATGGCCACTTATTCCGCAGATTCAGAACCATTTTTTCTTTCCAGTTCTTCTATTCGTTTTAAAGCCTTCTCAAGTGCGGCAGCCTGAGCAGTAATCATCTCCAGCAGTTTGTTATTTTCTTCATCATGCCTTTTCTGCTCTTCCTCGTGTCTTTTCTGTTCCTCTTCGTATCTCTTTATCTCTTCCTTATGTTTCTTCTTCTCTTCCTCGTGCCTCTTCTTTTCTTCTTCCAACGCAGCGGACTGTGC
>NZ_QVLV01000055.1:0-1633 GCF_003435485.1 Eisenbergiella massiliensis | reverse complement strand
CACTAATCTAAGCTGTCAAGAAATGGCAACTTTTTGAAGTGTTGATTTTCGAAAATAATTTAAGAAGCTATTGGTTCTGGTGGTGGATATAATCCTTCACGTTGTAATAGCTTCATAGCCTGCTTGATAGCTTTTGTTTTTTGTTTTTCAAGTAAAGCTTCAGGCATATCGATTTTGTATAAGTCGCTTGGATTCCATGCTTCACCAGTTGATAACATCTGGTAGATTGCAGTAAGAATCATTCGAGCGACAGCAACTATGGCTCTTTTCTTGCCACGGCGTTTCATAAGAGATTCATATTTCTTTTTGTAGTAAGGAGACTTTTCGGATTTAACGGCTGCATGAGCACATTGTACCAATGCAGGTTTGAGGTAAACTCCAGCACGTGCGATCCGAACAGATTTCTTCTTGCCACCAGATTCATTGCTGCCAGGGACTAAACCAGCCCAACAGCATAAACGTTTAGAAGAACAGAATTGAGACATATCAATACCTGTTTCGGAGATGATAGTGATTGCACTATCACGTTTAACACCCGGAATAGTCATTAGGAACTGGATAGCATTTTCATAATCAGGATCAGAAGAAATCATAGATTCTATCATAGAGTCTACATCATTGATTTCAGCTGTGATATAATCCATATGTGCACGGACGAGGCGCATACGATATTTCTGGGAATCAGTCATCTGATATCCTTCAATGGATTCAATCACAGCATCTTCTTTGGATTTGAGACGTCTAAGAAGCTTAGAAGCGATTTCTTCATGATTGATAGAATTGTCAGCCTGCTCAAGCAGGTAATCAATAATGGATGTGGATGACTTCCCAAAGATATCGGAAACAACAGAATCTAAAGCGACATTACAAACAGTAAGCGCATTCTGATATCGATTCTTTTCACTGGAACGGCAGGAAACCAATTTGTAGCGATACCTTGTATATTCTCGTAAAATACGGATTTTCTTGCAAGGAATGTAGCTGCCTTTCACAAGTCCGAGACGGAACAAGTCCCCAATCCATTTAGAATCTTTGGTGTCATCTTTGTTACCCTTCACAGCTTTTACCCATTTTGGATTAGCAATGGTAACATTGATTTCATCTTCTAAAAGATTAAAGGCAGGAACCCAGTATTTCCCAGTGGATTCCATGCAGACATCATGGCAGTCATTTTCAAGAAGCCATTGCTTGAACTCAAGAATTGAGTGGTTGAAGGTGGAAAAACGTTTCTTTTGATAAGAAGGTTCGATACCACCAGTAGTCTTGACGATTGTGGCAACGAGAAATGATTTGTGAACATCGACACCACAACAGGTTAGGTAAGTAACTTTCATAGTCATACTCCTTTCGTGAAAAAGATAAGAAGCCATTGACTGAACTGCCACACAATTTAACCAAGGCGTTAAAACAATTCTTAGTGTACGGGCTCATGGCGCCACTTATTTGTGCTTGAAAAGGCAGGACTTACACTGATTAGTATGCTGTCTAAAACGAGAAAGAATTTACAACTCCTCCTCCCGTGCTTTGTAGTGTAGCTTCTTGAAGCTATTATCTCATGGAGTGGAGGGCTTGAAAATCTTTCATTACTATTTGTGCCGCGCCCGAAGGCGCGCGGAATGGAGATTAGTATGAA
>NZ_QVLV01000054.1:0-1805 GCF_003435485.1 Eisenbergiella massiliensis | reverse complement strand
ATAGTCTCTCGGAATCTCTAAGCCAGTAAAATCAAGGCTTTCAGATTCTCTTTTTATTAAAATCCCCCACTTTTTTGCCAAAACACTTGACAATTCCATCGAAAAATGCGGTGCTTCGCACCCTTGATCAAATGTATATTTTTCGATTGGAGGCGATTTTTATGTTACCTGTTAACTCTGGCGGCCATACCGCCTATCAAGACTTTCTTCTTGTTAATCTTCGTAAACATTATCCTGTACCTGATTCTATTTCTCCTTCTACATGGGATATCATTGATCGTTTTTGGAATCTTGATCTTTCCTTTACGGATGAATTCATGCGGGACAAGTACTCTGTCTTCGGCCCTAAGCCAAGAACTCCTTCCTGTATGCAGCGTTCCTTCCTGCTGTCTATTGATTTCAAGGTTTCCTCACTCACAGATTGGGCTGCACAGCTCAAAATCAATCCCCTTTATGCCATACTCAGTGGCTTTGAGTTTGGGGATACCCCTGGCGTCGGTACTTTTTATGACTTCCTTAACCGCTTATGGGATTCTGATTCTGACAATCTCTCCCCACACATCCATCCGTTAAAAGCCAAGGTCAAAAAGCCAAAAACGAAAGGCTCCAAGGCTGCTCCTGTGGAAAAAGTCTCTGTCGAACAGCTTTTGCCGGAACTTGAAAACACCGTTTTTTGCATTGAGCATCAGCCCTATGGCTCTCTCTTTCAGTTATATAAGAGCGAGTTCCTCGACCAGTCCGTCTCCAAAGGGCTCATTACTCCTGACTCCCTTGCACTAGCCGGGGACGGAACTCCGGTTGTCACTTCACACAGGGAACGTAAGCACCGCATCTGCGATTGTGCTTCAAAAGGGATTATGGATTGCAAATGTGACCGCTGCTTCTCACAGCCTGACTGCGATATTGGCTGGGATTCTTCCAGAGACTGCTGGTATCACGGCTATGACCTATATATGCTCGTTGCTTCCGATTCTGAGAGCGATCTGCCTGTTTTCCCGCTGCTCTCACTGGCTTCCACTCATGACTCCCACGGGTTTCTGCATTGCCTTTTTCGGATGAAATGCTTTCTCTCTGGCTATCACGTCACAAAGCTGCTCCTTGATTCTGCACATGACGCAATGCCCTACTACGAATACTGCAGGCGTGCACATATCACTCCTTTTATTGACCTGAATGAAAAACGCGGAATCAAACTGCCCTATAAGAACGACTTTACTATTGGTAAAGATGGGGTACCTGTGTGCAGGGAAGGCAGACGCATGAACCATGACGGCTCGGAGCTATCGAAACACCGAATAAAATACAGATGCTCGCTTGCCAGCAGGAAATATGGCTGCTCCTGCGAGCACCCGTGCTCCAGCTCTAAATACGGGAGAACCGTACATGTGGCAATGGAAGATAATCCACGGCTGTTCAACCTGCCGCCACGTGACAGTGATGCATGGAAACTTGAGTATAATGCAAGAACTTCTGCGGAACGCTCCAATAAACGTGAGAAACTAGACTTTAAACTAGAAGACGGCAGGCACCGCTCAACTAAGATGTGGTACTGCCGCCTCTATCACATCCTGATGTTACAACATCTGGATGCCTGGGATATGCCTTTTGAATCCGCCCTGAGAAAGTTGATTCTACAAGCAGCATAATCCTTAGATCATTATACACTATTTTCAAGGCATAGCGACAGTTATGTCTGTTTCTCGTACACTTTTTTCTGAATTTTATTCCATCATGGATAATTTTTGCTTTTCAATGTTCAGTTGCCAGATTCTCTGGTATGATCAATCAAGATTCCGAGAGATCAT
>NZ_QVLV01000053.1:0-1843 GCF_003435485.1 Eisenbergiella massiliensis | reverse complement strand
TCTCTCTATACTTTCTTATTTATTTTGCACAAAAAAGCCTTTGTTTTAGCCATTTGTGCAATGGTTTATAAAGTTACAACAACTCCAAAGCATCTTTTAACGGGCGAAAACTGTGTCATTTCAGCTACAATGCACTTCGTTTTCCGGTCAGAAAGGTACACGAAATAAAACGTCATCCTTTTTTTATGAAGGCGAATCTGTGTCCCATTCTTCCCTATGGCTGCTAACCTCTCATGTCTAACAGGTTCATCCGGCTTCTCGCCGAGACCTAAATTCCTTCGTCCAGCCTGCCCATAGTGGGGTGCCGCTTCTGCTCCTTATCAGGGTCTTGCCCCTATAAACTATGTCTTAGCGGCTTCGCTCTGCTTTGTCATTGCTAGAGAGCACTCCTGTAATCCAGCACCAATTGAATCCTTGGCGGACGTTTTCTGCTACAGTATGTGCTTTTGTGTTCAGGATGCTTCCGGCCTGATGATGTCCTTTCGGAACTTCTCCTCATCGAAGTCACAGCCTGTTTGTAATACCACGTAGAATACTCGAATCGCTTTGCACGCAACTGCTATCTTTGCCTGCATTCCACCCAGTGGATTCCGTGTCCTGTTTCGGTAATAAAGGAACACATCCTGAAATGTCGGATTCCAGTTCATCAGTGCTCTTGCCGATTCGTACATCGTCCTACGCAGTTTTCTTCTGCCCCTTTTACTGATTCTTGGCTGTCCTTTCTTTTTGCCGGAGCTTTTCTTGACTATCTCCAGTCCGGCAAGCTTCTGTATCTGCTTTGGGTCAGTAAAACGTCCGATATCACCCACCTCTGCAATAAAGCCAATCACAGTACTCATCCCTACTCCTTTTATGGCGAGCAGTTTCTCCACATTTGGTACTTCTCTTACTTTTTCTTCCAGGTATTCATCAAGCCTTTTTAGCTGTTCTGCTTTCAGGATGTAGTCATTTACCAGAACCCAGATTTCCAGCCTTGCGGCTTCACCTGCTTCCAATCCTACACTGTTCTGTGCGGCTTCTATCAGGATCTGTGCCCTCTTTATTCCTGCCGCACGCACTTTTGCATCACGCCATATCTGATTGATTCCACCTGCACCGATTTTCAGGATATCCTCTGGAAGCGGTGCCTCTTTTAAAAGCATGAGTCCGCTGGTTGAATCCCAATCGGCATAACACTCTAAATACTCCGGGAAGAACTTCTGGAGCCATCCCTGTATCTGATTTGACAGACGTATATGCTGCTTCATGATCTGGTCTCTGCAGACAGAAGCCTCTCTAATTTCGGCATACACTCCACTCGGAAGATAAGAAGTCGAATACCGCCCATCTTTCACAAGATGAGCAATCGTCTTGGGGTCCTTTAAGTCACTCTTTTCCGGACTGTTATCATCCAGTTCCATGCTTCTGTTTACTGTAAACGGATTCACAGTCACAAGCTGAATGTCATGGTCCTGTAAAAACTTCTGGAATGTAAGCCAGTAGCAACCGGTAGGCTCGCAGCCAACAATAACCTTTTTCATTTCGGTTTTATTCATGAGTTCTTCAGTCCATCTAAGGAAAGTAAGAAATCCCATCCCCGTATTGCTAAACTTAAACACCCTGTGGGAGATTTCAAAACCTCTCCAGTCAAAAGCTCTGCAAAAGTGTGTTTTTGATCCAACATCAACTCCAACAATAAGAGTGTCAAATGTTACTTGCTTTAATCTGTCATTCTGTGTTAAATTCATTATGAACCTCCGGGTTTGATTGTTTTGTTTACATCCGCCAAGATGCAACTCAATCATACCTTGAGGTTCTTTTTTATTCAATTGGCGTTATTTCTGAATTACAGGAATGCTCCTTA
>NZ_QVLV01000052.1:0-1867 GCF_003435485.1 Eisenbergiella massiliensis | reverse complement strand
CTTTGTTTGCGCGCCATGGGCGCGCTCTAACGGGTGTAAGTCCCGAACACACCCAGATAGTGGGAAGTGTATAGCTGAACAGCAAGGGTGTTTATCGTGAGGTAAAATCTGAAGGAAGCTGTAAGCAAATCTCTGATCTGACGGACAGAAATCACATATAAGGCTAGGCTGCGAGAGATAAGTCGGCAAAGAGCGACGAAGTCTAATAACTATCACATTTGTAGTAGCAGAGTAAATGTGGCGGATACATGGAGGGAAAGAGCGTGCACCTTAAGCGTGGAGGTCTCACAGAGGTTTCATTAGCCCAGTAACAACGAACTGTGAGAAGTCAGCAGAGCCCATAGTAGTGAAGAAGTTTCCGTAATGGAAATGGAGCAAAGGGGCGAACAATCAATCAGTTTTAGTAGAGTCTTGATTGCAGAAAAGACAACATCTGCCGTACCCAATCGGGAAAGGGTGGTCAATTCAAGCGAGACGGAAAGGAACGAACGCATGGACACAAGTAGTCTAATGGAGCAGATATTAAGTAAAGAGAATCTCAACACAGCATATCTGCAAGTCGTACGAAACAAAGGTGCAGAGGGAGTGGACGAAATGAAGTACACGGAACTCAAGGAACACCTTGCAAAGAACGGCGAAATCATCAAAGAACAGTTGAGGACAAGAAAATATAAGCCTCAACCAGTACGCAGAGTGGAGATACCAAAGTCAGACGGAGGTGTCAGAAACCTGGGAGTACCAACAGTAACAGACCGATTAGTACAGCAAGCCATAGCGCAGGTATTAACACCAATCTATGAAGAGCAATTCCATGACCATAGTTATGGATTCAGACCGAATAGGTGCGCCCAGCAGGCAATCATCACAGCATTAGATATGATGAATGACGGCTATGACTGGATTGTTGACATCGACTTAGAGAAGTTCTTTGATACAGTAAATCATGATAAACTGATGACCTTAATTGGTAAAACAATCAAGGACGGAGACGTGATTTCAATTATCAGGAAGTTTCTTGTTAGTGGAATCATGGTAGATGATGAGTACAAGGAATCTGTGATAGGAACACCACAAGGTGGAAATCTGTCACCGCTCCTTGCCAATATCATGTTGAATGAGCTTGATAAGGAAATGGAACAAAGAGGACTGAACTTTGTCAGATATGCAGACGACTGTATTATTATGGTCGGAAGTGAAATGTCAGCAAAGAGAGTGATGAGAAATCTCACGAAGTTTATTGAAGAGAAACTAGGGCTCAAGGTAAATATGACAAAGAGCAAGGTAGACAGACCAAATGGTCTTAAGTATCTTGGATTCGGATTCTACTTTGACAGTAGGGCACACCAATTTAAGGCAAAACCACATGAAAAATCTGTAGCGAAATTCAAGACGAAGATGAAACAGCTCACTTGTAGAAGTTGGGGAGTAAGTAACACTTATAAAGTGCAGAAACTCAATGAATTAATTAGAGGGTGGATTAACTACTTCAAGATAGGTAGCATGAAAACTCTATGTGCGAAAATGGACAGTAACATTCGTTATAGACTACGCATGTGTATTTGGAAACATTGGAAAACTTCACAAAACAGAGAAAAGAACCTTGTAAAGTTAGGAATAGACAGAAACACAGCAAGGAGAGTCGCTTATACGGGGGCAAGGATTGCCTACGTATGCAACAAAGGCGCTGTTAATGTGGCTATAAATAACAAAAGATTAGCCTCATTTGGACTAATCTCTATGTTAGATTACTACACCGAAAGGTGTGTTACTTGTTAAGTTGATTGAACCGCCGTGTACGGAACCGTACGCACGGTGGTGTGAGAGGTCGAAAATTTCTCTAATCAGAGAAATTTTCTCCTACTCGATT
>NZ_QVLV01000051.1:0-1877 GCF_003435485.1 Eisenbergiella massiliensis | reverse complement strand
GGGTGTGTCAAATAAACTGTGTATCACGTGCAGATTATTCGACACACCTCTTTTTTGAATAGGTATCATTACTACTGACAATACTGCATGTAAGTGGAATAAATTGGTAAATAAATTTAGTGAGGTTAAGGGATATGACATCAGGATTTAATTATCAGGAGGAACTTTCCAAGTGCAGTACCATGGAGGATATCACAGGGCCAAACGGACTTGTCCAGCGAATGGTAAAGGATGCGATCGAACAGATCCTTCAAAGCGAGATCACAGATTATATCACAGATGAAAAAAGTAAGGGGAATACCCCGCAGCGGAATGGAACATCACCTAAAAAAGTAAAGACTTCTTACGGCAGCATTGACATTGATGTCCCAAGAGTCAGGGAAGGGGAATTCGAACCGGAAGTTATTAAAAAGAGGGCTGTGATCGAGGAGGGACTGGAAGCACAGATTATCTCTATGTATGCGAAGGGGATGACTGTTCGTGACATCGTTTCCCATGTCCAGGCACTTTACGGGATTGAATTATCCCCGGCCTCCGTGTCTAATATAACGGATAAAATCATGGAGGAAGCAAGGGAGTGGTACAGCCGGACCCTGGATGGTTTTTATCCGGTTGTATTTCTGGATGCTGTGCACTATAAAGTCCGTGAAGAAGGGCGGATCGTCACGAAGGCATCCTATGTCGCTCTGGGGATTAACGCGGAAGGCCGAAAAGACATCCTGGGGATCTGGATCGGTGAAAATGAAGGTGCCAAATTCTGGCTGAAGGTATGTAATGAACTGAAAAACCGTGGAGTGAAAGATATCCTGATCGCCTGTATCGATGGCTTGCAGGGATTTCCTGATGCGATCAAAACCGTATTTCCTGAAACAAGGATCCAGCTATGCATTATCCATCAAATACGGAACACCATGAAATATATAGCCTATAAGGATTCCAAGGCATTTATGAAGGATCTGAAACGGGTATACGGGGCCGAAAGTGAGGAGATCGCATTCATGAACCTGGAGGCGATGAAGGACAGCTGGAAGAAGTATCGTGCGGTCGTTGAGAACTGGCAGATGAAATGGGAAAACCTCTCCACCTATTTCAGCTATGGGCCACAGATACGCCGCCTCATCTATACAACGAATACCCTGGAGGGATTTAACCGGCAGCTGCGGAAAGTGACAAAAAATAAAGCCGTTTTTCCTAATGACGATGCACTAAGGAAAACGTTGTATCTGACAACGCGGGATATAACAGAAAAGTGGTCCATGCCCTATCGGGATTGGGGCGAGACTTACGGACAGTTTATCATCGAATTCGGCGACAGGGCAACCATCGCCTGAGAGAACGCGCGATCTTCCCGAGAGGCTTGTGCAGGGAGCCGTCCCATCCAATATTCTTTTGTTAACGTATAGTACCGCAGCTGCAGGCTTTGTTCAGGATCGTTATTGAATAAAGCCTGCAGCTACGGTAATAACTATCAATAAAAGGATGGTGTGAAAGGAGCGTGGGATTATGACACATGATGCAGCAACAGCATATGCATGTGTAGCATATCGAGTTATGGAGTATGATAGAGAGCCGTTGACGGAGGAACAGTTCGAGGTGATCCTTGAAATGTTATTTGGATTTTACAATGAAAGGGAGATCGAAAAGATCTATCAGCAAAATATCGTATTTGGTTCCAATGATGCCATAATAAATGAAGAAAAAATAAAGGGAAAACTAGAATAGTATTGCCGGAAAGCGGCAATACTATTCATATAAACAAACGTCGTATTTTGAAAAAAACTGTCATGCAAACATAGGTAAAACCAAACTGGGGAGTGTCGAAAAGGAAACCGGGTACATACCAATTTACTACAATACACAGTTATATAGACAGTCTC
>NZ_QVLV01000050.1:0-2139 GCF_003435485.1 Eisenbergiella massiliensis | reverse complement strand
TCTGAACTTTGCATGTAAGTTGCACTAGCGACCTCCATAAACCTATGAAAAATTAAGCTTTTTCACTGGATTTTTTCTTTAGAATGTGATATGATTTTAGTGTAAAGGTTACACTAAAGGAGACGACCAATGTATCACGATTTCGAAGTGGGACTTCCAAAAGTAAAAGGCAAAATTATCACCAGGAAAAAGGGTGCTGCTACATATATCCTCTATCAGTACGGAAGCAAGTATAATCCTGAAAAGAAGTATGCGGTTCCTCAGCGGACCATCATTGGAAAAGTTAATCCAGAGCATCCGGATCACATGTTTCCAAATGAAAAGTATGAGGAATATTTCCCGGATGCTGCAATACCTGAAGAACTGCCAGAATCATCCAGAAGCTGCTCTCTGAGAATAGGTGCCTATGCCATTATCAAGAAAGTGTTTGAAGAGTACAAACTGCCACAGAAGCTTTCTAAGTGGTTCGGAGATGACACTGGTCTTCTTATGGATCTGATTGCTTACCTTATTGTTGATGAGGAAAATGCCGGTCAGTATTATCCTGATTTTGCTTACGACCATCCGCTTTTCTCAAAGAATATGCACATATATAGTGACTCAAAGGTGTGTCGTTTTTTCAAAAACGTTACCAGGGAGCAGATGAATGGCTTCCTTGATGACTGGAATAAGTCCAGAGATCATAAAGACCGAATTTACATTTCTTATGACTCCACAAACAAGAACTGTCAGTCTGGTGACATTGATATTCTTGAATATGGTAAAGCCAAAGTTGATACAGGTTCTGCCATCTTTAACCTGGCGTTAGCCTTTGACAAAAACAACCGAGTTCCTTTGTTTTATGAGACTTATGGAGGTTCCATCACTGACGTTGCCCAGTTCACTTATATGGTTGATAAGGTGAAGGAATACGGCTATGACAAGGTTGGCTTCGTTCTGGATAGAGGTTATTTCAGCAAAGACAATATTCGCTACATGGAAGAAAACAAGTACTCCTTCATCATAATGGCAAAGGGCTGTAAAAAGCTTGTCAGTGAGTTGGTCAGGGAACACAGAAATACATTCGAGACCGACAGAGATTGTGCAATCCGCACCTATCGCGTGTATGGTAAAACAATCTTATCCCCGCTGTATGAGGATGATACTGCAAACAGGTATTTTCACCTTTATTTTAATCCTTCTAAGCAGGCTGCTGAAAGAGAATTGCTTGAGCAGAGACTTGACAGCCTCAAGCTCAACCTCGATAAGCATAAGGGAACGGATGCCACTTTTGGAAAGGCATACCATGATTACTTTGACATCAGATATGACAAAGATGGCAATCTTGCATCCTACAAAGAAAAGAAAGATGTAATCCAGGAAAGGCTGGAGCTGTGTGGGTATTTCTGCATTATTACCTCTGAGAAAATGACGGCTGCTGAAGCGTTGATTCACTACAAGGGTCGTGATATATCTGAAAAGATTTTTAGCTCTGATAAGTCCTTCCTTGGTTCCAAGAGCATGCGTGTACAAAGTGGCGCTTCACTTGATGCCAAGATCTTTACAGAGTTTGCAGCACTCATTGTCCGGAACAGAATCTATAATCTGCTGAAGGAAATGATGCTGCGGATGGAGACCAAAAGCAACTATATGACTGTCCCTGCCGCTCTCAAAGAGCTTGAAAAGATAGAGATGGTTCGCAGGAACAATGGTAAGTATCATCTGGACCATGCAGTTTCAAGAAAGCAGAGAATACTCTTAAGCGCATTTGGCATGGATGATCAAGACATCCGCCGTCTTGCTGCTACAATTAGCAAGCTGCTGGCAACCAATCAATCATTACTGTCAGATGACATGATGGATCAGGAGGAAGAGTACTATGGCGAGAACGCGTTCGATGACTTCGATTGATGCTGAAATCAGCAAAGTCGAAAACGAACTATCGAAGTTGCAAGAAAAGCAGGATGCACTCATTGCACAACTGACTGAATTGCAAAAACTAAAACAAGAGTTTGAGACAAAACAGGTTATGGACGCCTTCCGTAAAAGCGGTAAAAGTCTCCAGGAATTGATGACATTTTTGGATGTCTAAAGTTATGCAGCCCTGGCAGCGGAAGGTGCCAAAAAGAGATTTAGTGTAACTTTCATGCAAAGTTCAGA